>PLEG01000037.1 GCA_003136975.1 Gemmatimonadota bacterium
GCGTCGAGATGGTCGAGAAGAACATCCTCAAGGCGCTCACCGCGGGCGGTGTCGAGGTGATCGATCCAGTCGAGTTGCCGTTCGATCCCAATCTCCACGAAGCGGTATCGACGCAGGCCGCCGAGTCGCCGGATGAGGATCACATGGTGGGGCAGGTCTATCAGCGCGGCTACATGCTCAACGGCCAGCTACTCCGGCCCGCGCGCGTAGTCGTCAAGCAGTACCAGTAAGCACGTGGCGCAGACGAAGGATTTCTACGGTGTGCTTGGTGTTTCCTCGAGTGCGTCGCAGGACGA
Organism: Gemmatimonadota bacterium; assembly: GCA_003136975.1. Taxonomy (GTDB): domain Bacteria; phylum Gemmatimonadota; class Gemmatimonadetes; order Gemmatimonadales; family Gemmatimonadaceae; genus Fen-1247. The sequence continues at coordinate 297 of PLEG01000037.1, forward strand.
GATAAAGAAGGCCTACCGCAAACTTGCCAAGCAGTACCATCCCGACGCCAACGGCAACGATCCCAAGGCCGCCGAACGCTTCAAGGAAATCTCCGAGGCGAACAATGTCGTCGGCGATGCGGAAAAGCGAAAGCAATACGACGAGATGCGGCGCCTGGGCGCATTCGAGGGCTTCAGCGGTGCCCGTGGAGGCAGCCCTGGCGGCTTTTCGGGTGGGCGGCAGGGGGCAGGCACCGGCCCGGCCGGTTTCGACTTCAACAACGTCGACATTGGCGGTTTGGGCGGGCTCGGCGATCTCTTCAGCTCGATCTTCAACCAATCAGGCCGAACGGCGGGCGCAGGCGGCCGCGGTCGCGCGCCCGAGCGCGGCCAGAGTGTCGAAACGCAGGTCGAGGTGCCGTTCCGGACGGCCGTAGCCGGCGGAAAGATCCCCGTCACGCTCGAGGTCACCGAAGAGTGCCAGACGTGTCACGGAAGCGGCGCCGCGCCGGGCGCGATAATGAAGATTTGTCCCGAGTGCTCAGGGCGGGGCACTGTGTCTTTCGGGCAGGGCGGGTTCGCCGTAAACAGGCCATGCCCCGTCTGTCTGGGTCGCGGTCAGGTGCCGTCACAGCCGTGTCCCACGTGTAACGGAAGCGGGGAAGTTCGCACTCGCAAGAAAGTGATGATCACCGTGCCCCCGGGGTCCGACAACGGTACCAAAGTTCGCCTGAAAGGTCAGGGCGGGCGAGGGGCGAATGGTGGCCCAGCGGGGGATCTCATAGTCGAATTCGTTGTGCATCCAGATCGTTTCTTCAAGCGCGAAGGGCCGGATCTGGTCGCCACGGTTCCGCTCAACATCGCGCAGGCGACCCTTGGTTCAAAGATCAGCGTCCGGACGATCGACGACAAAAAAGTCGCGATCCGCATTCCGCCAGGAACTCCGAGCGGCAAGCGTTTCCGTGTTCGCGGTCAGGGTGTTCAAAAGGGCGATGAGAAGGGCGATCTGATCGTCGAGGTGACGATCGCGACCCCGGAGCACCTGACCGAAGAGCAGGAGAAAATGATGCGAGAATTCGCAGAGGCGGGCGGACTCAAGTACTAGCGGGCCTTGCTCTCCCGAATAGCGGGCACAAACTGATGTAGTCGCTATCTCAAGTATTTCGCCGATCCCGCCGAAGCTTCACGAAAGGAATTCCACCGCCATCGGCGCGCGCTTCAACAGCGCACGCCAGGCTCTGCGAGGACTTTCGTGCACGCACCTTACGGCCGCTCGCCCCATTGCCAGTTCGCCATCGTACTTTTGAGTACTTTCGGCCTAACGATTGCCGTCCCCATTCTTGGGCAATCGGCGCGAACCTCAGTTGTAATTCCCGCCGCGCTCGCGACATTCGGCCCTCAGCCCGTGGCCCCGCGCTGCGTCGCGACCTTGAGTACTGCCACCGCGATCGAGAGTGAAAGCGGCGTGCGCGACGACCCAGCGCAGCCTTCCGTTGCAGACGATTCTGCTGATGTTCGCGACGACGCTCTCGACGCTGATGCGCTGTTGCCGGGTTCCGGGATGGTTGTCGTCGATTCGCACGGCAAGATCATCGCCTCAGACAGGCCGCTAACACCGCCCGTCGAAGTCTCGCCCGCTGAAGTCTCGCCCGCTGAAGTCTCGCCCGCTGAGTGCTGCCCGGTTGCTCCCGGTTCGGAAACCGCCGTGACCGCGCGGCAGGCCGCGAACAGCTACACACCGAGTAACGGCAGCGACATGCGTGCACGCTGCGTCGACGCAATGAAACCTCCGCCCAGCAGCAGCTCGCCGCTGTAGATCACCAGCGACTGGCCCGGCGATATTGCGGCAACGGGTTTGTCCAGCGCGATCTCCACCTCACCATCCTCCGCGCGCAACACGACACCACTTGCGAGTGGCGCACGATGGCGGATTCGAACTTCGACAGCGTCGCCAGCCAACGGCGGATTCTCGACCAGCCAATTCACCCCGGTCGCAACGACGCCAGTGCCCAGCAGATCTTCGCGCGGTCCTACGATCACCGCGCGATCCATCGGCCGGATTGCTACTACAAACAACGGATCCGCGAACCCGCCCGGAAGCCCGCGTCGCTGACCAACAGTGAACCGCGCATAACCATCATGCTCGCCGAGCGTGCGGCCGTCGCTGTGCAGAATCGGGCCGCGCTGCAATGCTGGCGAATCCGCGCCGGCGCGCTGAGCGATGACCTTCACGTAATCGCCATCAGGAACGAAGCAGATTTCCTGACTATCAGCCTTGTTCGCGACCATCGTGAGGCCGAGCCGTGTTGCGATTGCGCGCGTCTCGGCCTTGGTCATGTCGCCGACGGGAAGGATCATGCGCGAGATTACGGCGCGATCGATTCCCCACAGGAAATAGGTTTGGTCCTTTGCGTCATCCCGGCCGCGCAACAACTCACCATTCTCGACACGTGCGTAATGGCCGGTTGCGATCCACTGCGCGTCGATGTTATCGGCGGTATGAAGCAGGTCGCGGAACTTGGTGAACGTGTTGCAGCGCACGC
>PLEG01000006.1 GCA_003136975.1 Gemmatimonadota bacterium
GAGAGAGTGACGTTGCCATCAACGCTAGTATATAACGCTGCGCGCCGACGGCGTTAGCGCAATCTCAAGAAACCATTCGCCAGATTCGCCCCGCTCGGACAGCGCCACGTCGGCGCAGGCCATCCGCTGCGCCGACGTGTGAGACATCGGCACCCTATTCTGCAGCTTCCGACGCCGGCGTGAAGTCCACGTAATACTGCTCGCCGAGCTTGAATCGCTCGGCTACGTCGGGCCTCACGTTCATCTTGATCTCGCCTGTCGGCGTCGCCTCAGAATACCTCTGGTCCTCCGGTATCGACGGATCGTACGTCGCGCCGAACTCAAGGTCGCTAGCATGAATTTCCCTCTGATCTTCATAACGTCTCCGTTCCGACGCTCGGGTGTTCGGCGACGCACGCGTCGGGNNGATGAAGCCATTTCGCTGAATCGCGGATCCGCACTGCAGTGATTCGAACGCAGCCGGCTTGCTTCTAAGTGTGCGCGAGCGAGACTCGCAGATCCTCGCGGCCGCCAGAAAAGCATCTTCGGCAGTATGCTGCAGCTCGGCGCCAATCATTGACTCGATTCGCTCGCGTGCTTCACGGACTGCGGCGACACGTCTGAACGGAACGGACTTGAAGAACGCGTCCTCAATCCCGTCCAGCGCCAGGGCGAGCGCTTGCGGAATGCGGCGTGCGTTGCCACCTCCTTCGTTTCTCATGGTGTTGCTAGTGTGAGGGTGAGTTCGACGCGCGGATTGCGCTTGTCGACGAAGAGACGCGAGCCGTCCCACTGCACGAGCTGCACGTCGTTGGTGATGATGTTGAGCTCCTGCAGCACGTCGGCAACGCCCTGGTAATAGCCGGTGGAGTCGCCGCGAGCGGCGTCGCGATAGAAGTGCGCCGCGATGTTGTAGTTGGCGATCGGAAGCGGGAACGGCCGGCGAAACGCTGCGGGTTGTTTGAGGTACCAGCTGCGCAAGTGATCACGCCACTCCAGCCACGCTGGCGACGGCTTCACGATCTTTTTCTTGCCGGCCATCATGATGTTGGCGCTGTTCTTTTTGGTGCGCGGCGCACCGGGAAGTATTAGCACGATCAATTGCACGCCAGCGCCTTCGGTAGCACTTGCTGCAGCAGCGCCGAGACCTCTTTCAGGTGTCGCTCCGTAGCCGCGAGCGACCCGGCGCTCCCGCTTCCCTCCGCCGGACGAACGCCCGCGCCCCACAGGTCATCCATGAGCACCTGGGCGTCGCTATCGGTGAGCACGTAGTCAGGATCCGGCGCGACGGCCGGATCATTCGTGGTATCCTGGTCGATTACCCACAGATTCACCCCTCGCCTCCAGCGGCGATCGGCGCGAATTAGCGGCTCGTTCGGATTGCGACGGATCGGCATCACGCGGCCATCCGCTTATTCGCTGCGTAGATCTTCGAGAATTGCGTTGCGAGGAATACGCGCTTATCGATCGGGCACGTCCCAACGGCGTACGGCCCACCTATCGCCGCGAGCGCTTTCCGCGCTGCCTCCTCGAGCTGGTCCCACATTGGCCCGCGCACCCGCCAAACCTTTGTCATCGGCGAATCAGGGTTCCCTGCCTGACTCCGGATGTCGAACATCCCAACGTTCTCCACCAGCTCTCCGAAGATGGCGAGACCGTCGCTCTCAACGTCTCTAGATGACGGAACGCGCGAACCTCCGCGCGAAACCGCCGCAGACCCGGGCGGAGTCGACTCGGCAGCGTCAATCGATCGACGGTAGCCGAGGAAGCGACTCCAGTTCATTTCGCCGTTGGTGTTGAGCGCACGCATCGCCTTGCCGAGGGATTCGGGCGTGGCCGGGCCGTTCGGGGCGAGCTCCATTCGTAGGCTCGTCACCCAAGACAGGCGGCGACTCTCCACCGGCGAATCGTGCGTCGCTTTCCCTCGATCGAGCAGTGCGTCCAGGTCGACCCGATACGCCTCTGGCAGCAGGTCCGTCAGCTCGGAGCGTTCGCGGGCCAGGTTGGTGGAGTTGTTGTTGTCGGTAGTACTAAGACCAGTAGCAAGTGCAGATACAACTACAGAGCATTGCACACCGGATGCACTTGCATCTTCATTTGCATATGCATTTGCATCTCTCCTGCCATCTTCCGGATGGGGGTCTGCATCGACATTCCCCCACCGCGTATCAGCTGCGAGCTTACGTTTTACGCGCTTTGCCGCCTGCTGGGCGCGCTGCACCTCCTGCCATGGTAGCACGTACTTGCCGTCGCGCTCCTCGAAAAAGGAGCCCAGCGCCTTCCAGGCGGCGGGGAATCGCTTCGGCGAGACCCCGAGGATGCGCGAGATGCGCGCGGGGTCGGTCGTGACTCCTTCGCCGCGCCATGCATGACACATGAGCGTTAGGTACCAGCCGCGCTCTTCGTCGGTGAGCGCATCAATGTCGGCCAATACGTCGGCAACGTAGCACTGGAAGGCCGGCGCGATCTCTGTTCGCTTCATTCGACGTTCACCAACGCTCTCCGTGGAATCGTTCTAGTGCGCCAGCGGCCTCGCGCACCCGGTTGTATGCCGGCAGCGAGAACGTGCGGCCCATGGCTGTTCGCGCGGCCGTGCGAGCATCCTCCGCGAAATTGAGGATCCGCGAATCCGCGACACCACTGTGCAGCGCAATCAGCGCGACGGCCCCGAGCAGCTCGCCCGGCGACTCGAACAGCGACGGCTGTGGAGTCGGCAGCACTCGCCCAGGCACAACGAGAGTGAGCGTCGGTGTTCCGCTATTTCCCGGAAAATCATGAACAGCCGCCATACGCAACGCCCGCTCCCGTACTGGGGCCGGTGCGCGACGGAAGCGTTGCGCCTGTGGACACGTTGCGAAATGTGCCCAGCCGCGCCCTGGCTCTGACGACGTGGGAGCGAATCCGCCGTCGACGTCGACGTCGACCGGCATGCGCTTGCCCTTCGTCGTGCGGATCCAGTACACGTGTTTCGCGCACCCGTCGCATTCCGAGCGCTCGAGGCCGGCGGGGACGTCGAAGAACAGCGGGCTACGCATTACGTGGCCCGACCTTCGTCCGCGGTCCACGATCGCTCAGCTAGAAGTGCGTGCCGTTGACTGCTGCGAGCCGCGGCCGTGATGCGGGCTCCTCTGGGAGCGTGATGAACCCCGTTCCATCGCGCCGGCCCGTCGCCACAAGGAACGCTACTTCCGCTTTTGCTGAGTCCACTATCACACGAGCCACATCGGCAATCGCTTTCGCGCGCTCGATCTCCATCGGCGCTTCCTTGTCCGACAGCGCTTCCAGTGTCGTGAAGAGGTGGTTGCGCAGATCCTCGATCTTGTTCTTCATCTCGGGTTTTCCGGTTGATTTTGCGTTTGAGCGCGCCGAGCAGCTGAATCGTCTGCGGCAGCGGTGCGGGGAGGTTGTGCACGGAATTGCGCAGCATCAGCTCCTGGCGCGTGATGCATTTGAGATTGTCCAGGCGGATGTCGGTTTTGTCGCCATTCCTGAACGCGAGCGCGTGACCGAGTGGGACCGGACCGTTGGCGGCTTCCCACATCACGACATGTGTCGGCTTCCAGTTCACAGTCCATGACACGCCCCGCTGGTCGCTCACTTTCGTGTAGCGGTAGCCATCGATGAGTCGCTCGCTGCCGACCGGTCGGTGATTCCACCCGGCCTGGCCCTTCGTGAACCGCGTCTCCTTCATACGTCCCGCGCTCCAACCTGGCCGGCGCAGTCCTTTGTTCTCAGGGACATGACCTTTCGGAAATCGAAATGCAGCGCCGATATTGTCACCGCGACGGAGGCGGCATGCGGCTGGGCTTGCTAGATACGCCGCGCTCTTTGAAAGCCCGAGTTTCTGCGCGCGCCGATATATCGCATGTAGCGGCCGTGCGAGGTCCGTCGCGAGTTGCGCCGTCGACACATCCGGATAAAGGCGCGTGAGTCGTGCGTCTTCCGCTGGCGACCAGAACCGGCGCGCTTTCACGTCGCGCTTGTGGCTCGCGCCTTTTTGTCCATCGCGACCTGCGCCGTCTGCACCGCGTCGGCGACGGCGTTGAGGTACTGCTGCTGTGACACCGACGTCCCGCGCTCCTTGTAGGCAGTGAGCGTTCCGAACACGCGACGCTGGATCGCCTTCGGCACCATGGCCCAATGCGCGACGCACATCAGCTTCCACTGAGGGATGCTCTCTGAACACTTCGGCATGCGGCAAAGCGTGACAATCG
>PLEG01000170.1 GCA_003136975.1 Gemmatimonadota bacterium
CCGGCTGGTGAATCTCGGCAACGCCATGGGACATCCGAGCTTCGTGATGTCGGCGTCGTTCACCAATCAGGTGATGGCGCAGTTGGAACTGCACACCAACGCGAGCAACTTGGAGCGGAAGGTGTACACGCTGCCGAAGCACCTCGACGAGAAGGTTGCGCGACTTCACCTCGACAAGCTTGGCGTCAAGCTGACGAGGTTGTCGAAGGACCAGGCTGACTACATTGGGGTGCCGTTGGATGGGCCGTACAAGCCGGATCACTATCGGTACTAGATCCAATACTGTTCAGTTCAGGCTCCCGGCCTTCGGCGGGATGACGACATCCGCCGAACCCGGCGGCCTTAACTGAACAGTATGCCGCTTGCCCTCCGCTCAGGACGGCTCTAGATTCGCGTCCATGCGTTGGCTATTGGCAGCTGTGTTACTCTCGGCATTGCCGGCCGCGCGACGCCAGGTGGACGCGCCGCGACGCCATTCCTACCTGTTCCTTTGGGCTGGTGACGCAGCATTCAAGGGCAGCGACTTTCTCGCGGTGATCGATGCTGACACCGCATCCCCGGAGTACGGGCGCGTCCTGGCGAGCATGCCGACGGGTGTGGCCGGCATGCCGCATCACACCGAACACGAGCTGGCCGCGAACCAACACTTGCTCGCAAATGATTTTCACATCGGGCGCACGTGGCTGTTCGACCTGAGCAACGCGCTGCGTCCACGCGTCCTCGCATCGTTCGCTGACGTCGGCGGCTTCAGCCACCCACATACCTTCATACGACTGAGGAACGGCCGAGTGCTTGCGACGTTTCAGTACCGCGCAGCGGCGCCGACGCAAGCCGCACGCGATACGGCCAAAATGTCGGCGATGACACTCGGTGGCAGCCACTCCACCGGCGGCCTCGTCGAGATGGACGAACGCGGTACTGCTATCCTCGCGCGGAGTGCGGCTGATCGCACGATCCGCGATACCTTGATCTTCCCGTACAGTGTTTTACCTATTCCCGCGATCGACCGTGCGATATCCACAACGAGTGACATGGACGCTGCCGACACCGCGGCGACATCCGAATGGGTTCAACTTTGGCGCCTGTCCGATCTGAAGCTACTGCACAGCTTCGCGCTGCCGCCTGGTCCGCGCGGCAATGAGAACCGGTTCACAGGTGAACCGCGCATCCTCGCCGACGGACGCAGTGTGTACGTGCACACATTCAACTGTGGGCTGTACCTGATTCGTGATGTTGCGGGCGACCGCCCTACGGCTACGTTCGTGCATGGCTTTGAAGGGACAGATTGCGGAGTTCCGATTCTCACAGGCCATTACTGGCTCCAGACTGTGCCCGATGCTCATGCGCTCGTCGCGCTCGACATACGTGACCCGGAGCATCCAGTAGAAGTCTCACACGTTTCCCTCGGCGCGGACGAGCACCCGCACTGGATCGCGATCGATCCGAGCGGACGCCGCGTCGTGCTCAACTCAGCCGGACATGGCAGCCGGCTCTTTATCATCAACCTCGACCCGTCTACTGGAAGACTCGCCATTGATCGGCGGTTCCGGGACGCGGGCAGCGATCTCCCCGGCCTGGCAATGAACGGACGAACGTGGCCGCATGGCTTTACCGGCAATGTCGTTCCGCACGGAAGCGTCTTCTCGCGATAGCCCGGTTCGCGCGATCCCGCGTACCGCGCGTGCGGGATCGTTAATACTAACGTGGGGCGTTCTGGACGAATTGCGACTCGACAATAGGTCGTCCCAACGCTTCTGCACGCGCGCGAACATTGCGTACCGTCAACTGTGTCCCGTACCATCTGGTAGCGTACTGCGGATCCAGTAGTCCGTAACGGCGTCGCAGCTCTGCTCGGTACCAGAACGGTGTCAGGAGAGGGACCGTGACAACTGTGACATCGCGGCGAATCGAGAGCACTTCTTGGAGGTACCAGAGCGGATATGTGTCGTTGTCGCCCTTCGCGAGAAAAACGGCGCCTTGCGGTAAAGACTCGATGAGCTGCATCGCCCCATGCAACGCGCGCTGTTGTTCATCGCGTCGCTCGTGACGAATCACTTCCCAGTTGAGTGCAAGCGGGAGCGCCGAAACCAACACGGCGGCGCCCAACATCGCTCGAGCACTAATAGTGGACCTGCCGGCGCGAGCCGCTAGAATCCGTGCGAGCTGCACCACACCAAAGCCGGCCCACGCTCCCCAGCACACGAACGCCCAGGTGAAGAAATAGTCGCGATCACGAGCCTCGTGCAACGCGCCAGCCGGAAGGACGCCAGCGCCATATGATGCGCCAGCGCGAAGGTTGAGGTAAAGCACGACACCGATGCTTGTCGTGAGAAAGAGTATCATCCATGTGCGCCAGCTTACACGGTCGATATCGCGGTGACGTAGTGATCCGAAAATCCCCAGCGACGCGTAAACAATCGTGACAAATGTGCGCGCGAATGTTGGTTGCGGATCCGGGCCAAGGCCAAGGGCGACCTGCCAATCGGCGTACTCGAATACGTTGCCGAACTGGAGCCATAGCGGCGCCCGTCGCGGCCATAGTGGCGCGACGTCGTACTGGTGGCGCTGGACAACATCGATCAGCGCGCTGATGGTAACTGGATTGCCCTGATTGACCGAAGGATCATGTTGGGCGCGAACGAGCATGAACAGGACTACGGATCCGCCGATCAATGACAGTAGCAGGCCGACTGCTACATCACGCAGGGCTGGTCGCTTGCCGGCAGTCGCTAACGCGTAGAATGCCGCGGGTACGGCCAGGAGCGCCGTGAGATGAAGCGACCATGCGAGACCGCACACGTACAACGTAAGTACGACCCATCGCCCCTCGAGCGTGAGAGCAAAATGTCGCGCGCACCACAGAATCGCGAATGCGGCAAAAAGCGCGCATGCGTAGACTTCCGTCTCGGTTGCATTGAGCCAGACGGTGGACATCAAACCGGCCGTTAGCGCGCCAGCGAACGCGGCAACGGCGTCATCAGTTGCACGCCAGAAGATATTGGCAACGATTCCGAACGCGGCTGCCGTCGAGAGCGCGGAGAAGGCATTGACGGCGATGGTGACGCCCACGAACGGCGACGCGACGATGCTCCAGTCGTGCGCGAGCAGAACAAATAGTGGAGTGCCGGGCGGATGCGGGATCCCGAGCGAGTGGATCGCCGCAAGGAATTCCCCGGCATCCCAGTACGTCACTCCTCTGGCGAGGGTGACACAATAAACGACAAACAGAAATACGGCTGCCGCTACATCGGGCCTCACCACTCGCAGCCGCTGGGCGCGACCAGGCATCACACGCTCGCCGATGCGTCCGCAGTGGTGTGACGCGGCATCTGGCCGCCAAGTATCTCGCGTAGCTCGAGCGTGGTGAGTGATCGATAGAGCCGTCCCTTGTGAGCCACGGAGATTGATGCGTTCTCCTCGCTCACCACCACCACGAGCGAATCGGTCTCCTCGCTCAAGCCGAGCGCCGCGCGATGGCGCGTGCCCATGTTGCGGTCCGGCAGCGCGGATTGTGAAAGCGGGAGAATGCACCCCGCGCTAACCACCACGCTCTCGCGCAGAATCACGGCGCCATCGTGTAGCGGAGTGTATGGGGTGAAGATCGTGACCAGCAGGTCCGATGAGATGTTAGCCTGCAGCTCCGTACCCGTGTCGGCGTAATCGGTGAGCGACATCTCCTGCTCGAGTACGATTATCGCCCCGTGTGACGAACGGCTCAATCGATCCACCGCATCAACGACTTCCTCAGCTACCTCGATGCGTGGGACGCGACGGAGGAAGCGCACTGTGCGCGGATATCGCATCCGGTAAAACAGTGAGCGCACCTCGGGCTGAAACAGGATCAGCGCGACGATTACTGCCAGCTCGATCCACGTCACGCACTCGCCCCAAGGATTGCGGCCGCGGTGTCGAGCGCGTGGCGATTGTCGCGCACGTCGTGCACACGAAACCAGGTCGCGCCGAGGGTCAGCGCAACGACGTTCGCCCCGATGGTCCCCGCGCCCCGCAGTGCTGGCTTCTGCACGCCCGTTAACCCTCCGATGAACCGTTTTCGCGATGCACCAACCATCACCTGAAAACCAAGGTCGAGCAATCGCGGAAGATGCGCAAGTACCTGCACCGATTGCGCCGAGCGCTTGGAGAATCCAACGCCCGGATCGAGTACGATCCGTTGCGATTCCATACCCGCCTCAAGCGCGCGGTCAGCCGAGGCTCCAAGCTCGCGTATTACGGCGCCCATGACGTCGTCATCGGCATAGTTGGCGTTATCGTAGCTCGCCATGTTTGACACGTCGCCCCGGGAGTGCATGAGGATCAATGTGCAATCGGACGCGGCGCACACGCTTGCAACGGTGAAATCGAGGCGAGTGGCGGACACATCGTTGACGATGGTCGCACCTGCCGCTATCGCGGCGCTTGCCACATCGCTCTTCACCGTGTCGATCGCGACCCGTACTGAGGGCCACCGGGTCACGATTTCCCCGATCACCGGGATCGTTCGTGCGATTTCGATGGCAAGCGGGACCGGGTCGGCGCCTGGACGTGTTGATTCGCCGCCGACCTCGATCACATCCGCCCCCTCATCGATCATTCGTGCGGCGTGGTCCATGGCTTGATGCAATGACAAAAAATTACCCCCGTCGCTAAAGCTGTCGGGGGTAATGTTTAGCACGCCGACAATTGTCGGTCTATGCAGGTGCGACCTCAGGACCGCCAAAGAGCGGCGGACGCGCGGGCTTCGGGTTGGCAAGTGCGGCTGGCGCGGCCGCTGGAGGAGCCGGCGGCAACGAGGACGGTGCGCGTGGCGGGAGTATCTCGCCGCGCGCCAAGCCCCGCACCTCATCGCCGGTGAGCGTCTCACGCTCCAACAGTGCGGCGGCAACCGTGTGCAACAGCTCCAGATTCTCGGTCAGCACATCAGTCGCACGCTGATACGCTTCACGGATCACCTTCGAGATCTCGGCATCGACCGTTTGCGCGGTACTGCTCGATATGTGCCGGCGGCTCTGAATCTCGCGACCCAGAAACAGCTCCTGCTCGTCGTCGCCGACGAGAATTGGACCGACAACGTCGGACAGTCCCCACTGCGATACATATCTGCGCGCGATGTTCGTGGCCTGTTGAATGTCACTCGAAGCACCTGTGGTGACCTGGTCCTTTCCGAACACCAACTCTTCCGCCGCACGGCCGCCGTACGCCTTTACGAGCGTCGCCTTCAGCTGCTCGCGCGTAATCGACACGCGATCATCCTCGGGCAGCGTGAACGCAAGCCCGAGAGCGCGTCCACGCGGCACAATCGTGACTTTGTGAAGCGGATCGTTGCCCTTCACCTTGATGGCGCAGATGGCGTGACCACCCTCGTGATACGCGGTAAGCTTCCGTTCGGCGTCCTTCATCACCATCGACTTGCGCTCGGCGCCGAGCATCACCTTGTCCTTGGCGTCCTCGAGATCGACCATGTAAACCTTGTCATGATTGCGACGCGCCGCGAGCAGCGCGCCTTCGTTCATGAGATTGGCGAGGTCGGCACCCGACATGCCCGGCGTTCCGCGTGCGAGCGTGAAGATGTCGACGTCATCCGCGACCGGCTTGTTGCGCATGTGGACGCGGAGGATTCCTTCGCGGCCGCGCAGATCCGGTGCGTCAACGATGATCTGACGATCGAAGCGACCCGGGCGAAGCAGAGCCGGATCGAGTACGTCGGGTCGGTTGGTGGCGGCGATGAGGATTACTCCCTCATTCGATTCAAAGCCATCCATCTCGACGAGAAGCTGGTTGAGCGTCTGTTCGCGCTCGTCATGCCCGCCGCCGAGTCCGGCACCACGATGCCGTCCGACAGCGTCGATCTCATCAATGAAGATTATGCAAGGCGCATGCGCCTTACCCTGCTCGAACAGATCGCGCACGCGGCTCGCGCCGACACCCACGAACATCTCGACGAAATCAGAACCAGACATCGAGAAGAACGGACGGGCAGCCTCATCAGCAACCGCGCGGGCGAGCAGAGTCTTGCCGGTACCTGGAGGGCCAACCAGCAAACAGCCCTTGGGCAGACGGCCGCCGAGTTTGGTGAACTTGGCTGGATCCTTGAGGAACTCGATTATCTCCTGCAGCTCGATCTTGGCCTCATCAGCGCCAGCGACGTCGGCGAAGGTGACCTTCGGCGAATCAGCCGTAAGCATCTTGGCCTTGGATTTTCCAAAGGAGAAGGCCCGATTTCCACCGGACTGCATCTGCTTGAAGAGGAATATCCAGAAGCCAATGAGCAGCAGATATGGGAGGAACTGTATGATGAAGCCGAGCGGCGACGCATGCGCGTCTTCGGCGTCGATCTGGACGTTGTGGTTGCGAAGGCGGGCGACTTCCTCGGCGGAGTTATCCACGGGTAGGCGCGTGTTGAACTTCTTAACGGCCTTGCTGCCAGCGGCTACGGTAACTGGCTCCTTGAACTCGCCCACGATCGCGCGGCCACCCTGAATGGTGACCTTGCTGATGTTGTCATGGTCGAGCTCCTGGCCGTACTGGGTGTATGAGATCGTTGGCGCTGAATCGGCCCCGCCACCGTTGTAGCTGATGAAAACGACGGGGATGAGGAGCAGAAGCACCCATAGAGCCAGGGTTTTGGAGAACTTGGCCCAGCTGAAAGGCTTCTTGGGGCCGTTGCCGGAAGGACGAGGGAGCGGCATCTATTCTAAACTCGCGATATAAGGCAGGTGTCTGAAATCTTCTGCATGGTCGAGGCCGTATCCGACCAGGAACTCATGTGGAGCGTCGAAACCGATAAATCGGGCGTCGTAGCGAAGGTGCGTGGCGATCCGCTTGTGGAGCAAAGCGCAGATCGCCAGCGATTTGGGCTGGCGAACCGCCAGCAGGTCCATCAGGACGCTAAGCGTCCGTCCAGAGTCAATGATATCCTCGACCAGAAGGATGTCCTTCCCTTCCAACGTGGTCTCAGGATCGTACAACAGCCGTACGTTGCCACTTGAAACCATGGATTCGCCGTAGCTCGCGGCCACGAGAAAATCCACCTGAAGCGGGCGAACTATCTGGCGGACCAGATCGCTCAGAAAGATAAAACTTCCCTTCAATAGCCCGAGGACGAGCAGATTGCCATCGGGGTACGCGTTCGTGATCTCATCGCCCAACTCTTTTACTCGGGCAGCGATGGTCGGCTCATCGAATGCAATGCGCGCAACCTTTCGACCCAGAAGCCGGGGATCCGGATCAACCATTCGGTACCGCCGAGCGGAAAGTGATCGCCTGACGGTCCATGTGGACTCGGATGCCACCGGAAAGCTGGATCTGCTGACCCGTCTCACCCTCTATAGTAAACTCTGCGAGGCGCTCGGTTCCGCGCCAGTCGAGAATGATGCCGGCCCGGGCAGCAAGTGCCGGCCACAGATAGCTCAATGACTCGGCCGGGAATCCGCGCAATGGGCGCCGTTCGAACGAGTGACTTTCGGGAGAATCGCTCATCATGGGAAAAGTAAGTGCAAGGCCTTCCATTCGCGCCCGCCACGCAGAAGCTTTTTCCGCGACTTCCAGCAGGGAGGCGGAGAATCCAGGTGATACCCTCTCCAGCGCCGGCAGGAGGTCCAGCCTAACGCGATTGCGGAGGTGGCGCCGGTCTGCGTTGGATGGATCGGTGACGTATTGGGTAGCGTCACCGGCGGCGTACTGGGCGATTTCGGACCGGTTCGTTTCCAGGAGCGGGCGTGCCACCCGCGACGCCGCGAACAGGCCCGCGAGGCCGCGCGGGCCGGCTCCTCTGAGCTCCCGGATGAACACCGTTTCGAGCTGATCGTTGAGAGTATGGGCGGTAACGACCGTAGCGTCCATTTTGGATGCAACGTCGTTCAGAAATGCCCACCGTTCGGCGCGCCACTCCGATTCCGTACGGCCCACCGAAGAGGCCGTACCGCAAATGCAGCCGATGCCGAGGCCGAGAGCCGTATCGGCGACAAGGGCTGCGGCCGCGCTGGCGGCCGGTCCTGTTCCATGATCGAAGGTGGCCACGGCCAGAGTGCGGTGGCTAAGTGTTTCCGCGGCTGCGTCGAGCAGGACCATGGAATCCATTCCGCCCGATACCGCGAGTAGCCAATTCCCGCGTCCGAGGGCGGCCACCCGCTGGCGAATCCGCAGCACGGTGTCGTGAATGGTACCCATGGTGTTAAGTTACCGGCTCGCCGTTCGCGCGGCGCGAAATTCACCTTCACACGGTCGTCAATCGATGCTGCAGGGACATTTGGGGGTCGAAGCGAACGGTCCTCTCGGACTTCTCTGGGTCTCTCTTGGCCTCATCTGCTTCTACATTGGACTGACGTGGCTGAACAGTTTGCTCGGCATGGTTCTCACACCACTATTTATCATTCCGGCAACGTGGTTGATGGATCACCTGAAACGCCGCAAGGCGAAGCGACAGGGACACGAAATAGCGGAGTAATCGCCACATCGCGATTGCGACACGACCGCCAATCACAAAACGTTCCGGGGGCCCGCCGCGTATTCACGACAATGCGTAATCGGGCCCTTCTTATTGTCGTAGTCCTGCTTGCCGCGCCGCTTCCGGCACAGCAAGCCATCCAATCGAGCGACACGCTTGTCCTGTCGCTGCGTGATGCAGTATCACGCGCGGACGCGATGGGAGAAGAAGTACGCGTCGCACGCGCCAATCTCTATGCGACTGGCGCCCAGGCTACAATTGCGCGCGCGCCAGGGTTACCTCAGCTTCGCGTAAACGCGAGCGAGAATCGCACTGTCGCGAGTGCACGCGGGCAGGCGGTTGGCGCAGTATTCAACCAACCGTACAGCTACGGTGCGACGCTCAACGCATCACAGGTATTGTTTCAGGGCGGCAGGGTGGTGAACGCTGTTCGTGCGGCGCGAGCCGCGACCGGCGCGTCCGCGCAGGATCTCGCGGAGACTCGCTCGCTGATCAGCTTGCAGACGCAGACCGCATACGTGAACGCACTCTTCACGATCCGGCTGGTTCAGATTCAGCAGCAAAGCTACGATCAAGCCGCGGCGCAGCTCAAGCAGGCCGAGCAGTTCGAGAAGGCGGGACGCCTATCGCGTTATGACGTATTGCGCGCACGCGTGGCTCTCGCGAACATCGAGCCGCTGGTTCTTCAAGCTCGCGAGGATGCGCAGGTAGCGGCACTCGAGTTGAAGCGGCTGGCCAATATCGCGCCGGCGCGGCCGTTGGCGCTCACGACGTCGATCGACTCTGTCGTCATCCGCGACGCGCTCGCGTCCGTGGATACGGCGGCCGGTCCCGCGGCCCGACCGGCGCTCGCGTCGGCGATTCTGAACGCGCGCGCGCGCTCTCTCGGCGTATCGGTCGCACGCGCCGCGCTGCTTCCGACTGTCACGTTCAACTTCAACAGCGGATACGGCGCGTATCCTGTGAACGGGGACATCTTTCCGCCGGGTCGTGGCACTTTTCAGGTGGTTCCGTGCGCGGCTGGCGGCGCGGGCGGAAAGGTCTGCACTGCGCAGAACGGAGGCTGGTTCAGCGATCAATCGTTTGGCTTCACCGTGTCGTTCCCGCTGTTCGACGGTTTGCTGACAAAGGGCAACATCGAT
>PLEG01000079.1 GCA_003136975.1 Gemmatimonadota bacterium
TCTGCAACATGTCGATCGAAGGCGGCGCGCGCGCCGGCATGATAGCGCCGGATGACATCACCGTCGAATACATCGCTGGCAGGGAGTTCGCGCCCGCGGGAGCCGCATGGGATAAGGCCGTGACGGCGTGGCGGGAATTACGCTCGGATTCAGGCGCTGCTCACGATAGAAGTGTTACGCTCGACGCACGCACGCTCAAGCCAATGATCACGTACGGCACCAATCCGGGAATGGCCATGGCGATCGACGGGCGCGTGCCGGATCCCCAGGGCATCTCCGATCAGAACGAGCGCGCGACGCTCGAGCATGCGTTGCACTACATGGGAGTGCAGCCAGGCCAGCGTCTGATCGGTACACCAGTCGATGTAGTGTTTATCGGAAGCTGCACCAACTCGCGCATCTCCGACCTGCGCGAGGCCGCTGGATTGCTTCGCGGCCGCAAGGTGAAGGAAGGTGTGCGCATGCTCGTCGTACCGGGCTCGCGCGAGGTGAAACGGATCGCGGAATCGGAAGGACTCGACCACGTCTTCAGGGAAGCAGGTGCAGAATGGCGCGAGGCAGGCTGCTCGATGTGCATCGCGATGAACGGCGATCAACTCGCGCCAGGCCAGCTCGCAGTGTCCACCAGCAACCGTAACTTCGAAGGGCGCCAGGGGCCCGGCAGTAGAACGATGCTGGCAAGTCCATTGACGGCAGTAGCAGCCGCGATCACCGGAACGATCACCGATGTAAGAACTCTCCTGCCGAACTGACATACAATGCAACCAATCACAAGTATCACTTCGCATTACTTCGCGATCTCGTCGGACAACGTCGACACCGACCAGATAATTCCCGCTCGGTTTCTCAAGGTCACCGACAAGGAGGGACTTGGCGCTCTCGCCTTTCATGATCGGCGCTACAAGTCGGATGGATCACCCGATGCCGCGTTCCCAATCAATGCTCCCGCGGCCGCCGGCGCCGAGATACTCGTCGCCGGACACAATTTCGGCTGCGGCTCGTCGCGTGAGCATGCGCCATGGGCGCTGCTCGGCGCTGGCGTGCGCGCGGTAATCAGCAGCGAGTTCGCAGACATCTTCCGTAACAACGCGCTGAAGAATGGATTGCTCCCGGTGCAGGTGCCACCTGAGATTCTGCACCGGCTGACGCATGCATGGGATCAGCAAGGTGCTTCTGGCGGCGGACGTACAGGTCAGTTGGTAATCGATGTTCCATCGCAGATTCTGACAATCGATGCGATCACCAGCGTCGGTTTTCCACTGGGAGCATTCGAGAAACACTGCCTGCTCAATGGTGTCGATCAGCTGGACTTTCTACTCGCCGCATCCGACGAGATCAACGCATTCGAGAACGCATGCGAGGTCGTAGCATGACGATGATAGCATTGTTGCCCGGTGATGGCGTGGGGCCCGAGGTTACGAAACAGGCCAGGATCGCGCTCGAGGCAATCGCACGGAAGTATGGTCATGATTTCCAGTTCATCAAGGCAGCGATCGGTGGTGACGCGATCGATTCTATTGGAGTTCCGCTGCCTGATGCGACACTTGACCTGTGCCGGAGCGCCGACGCTATCATGCTGGGCGCTGTGGGTGGTCCGAAATGGGAGCACATCCCGGTTGCGCTGCGACCGGAGCAGGGGTTGCTGGCACTCCGGCGCGGTCTCAAATTGTTCGCAAACATTCGCCCGGTGAAAGCGCCAGCGATTCCCTGGCCGTCGTCGCCGATCAAGCCCGAAGTGCTGGCTGGAACGGATA
This sequence comes from Gemmatimonadota bacterium, assembly GCA_003136975.1. Lineage (GTDB taxonomy): Bacteria > Gemmatimonadota > Gemmatimonadetes > Gemmatimonadales > Gemmatimonadaceae > Fen-1247. The sequence continues at coordinate 1,755 of PLEG01000079.1, forward strand.
TCGTCTTCGTTCGCGAGCTCACAGGCGGGATCTATTTCGGCGAGAAGAAGCTGGAGCCGGTCGCGGGCTGCACGAAGGGTGGCGAGCGTGCGAGTGACTCGGCCAGCTACACAACCGATGAGATCACATCGATCGTGCGCGTTGCCGCCCGGATCGCTCAGAAGCGCCGCGGCATGGTGACTTCTGTCGATAAAGCAAACGTGCTGGAGACATCGCGCCTGTGGCGTCGCGTGGCTACGGCGGTGATTCGGGATGAATTTCCGGACGTGCAACTCGAGCATCGTCTTGTGGATTCATTCTCTATGGACATAATTCTCCGTCCATCGACATTCGACGTCGTTGTTACAGAGAACATGTTCGGTGACATTCTCACCGACGAAGCATCCGTACTCGCCGGATCTATCGGCACGCTCCCGTCCGCATCGCTTGGTCATCCCGATGCGGATGGCAGACAACGGGGCCTGTACGAGCCGATTCACGGATCTGCGCCGAGCATTGCTGAATGTGACGTGGCGAATCCCGTGGGCGCGATATTGAGTGCGGCGCTGTTGCTACGTCTTTCGCTCGGCATGAATGAAGAAGCTGCGTGTGTGGAGGATGCAGTGGCTACCGTTCTCGGGACGGGATACGTGACACCCGACCTGGCACTGGCGGGTGAGCCCGCGTTTCACACGAGCGACGTCGGGCGAGCGGTTGCGCGGGCGATATCCGACGGCGACGTGAACGGCTTCGCGAGGTGAAACCCGGGTCGGAGAGCGCCGAGTCGCGTGCGGTCTAACTGCGCTTGGTGCAGATGGCCGTGCTACCGAAGCGGCGACGGGGCCGCATCTTATTTGAAACGGCCACAGCACTAGCCAACGTTAGACCGCCCCAACAGGGTACTCGGTAATGACAATGAGAGTGATACTGATTTCAGTCGCGTTCGTCGTCACCGCGTGCTCGCGACAGGGACGGGTCACCGAGACCGAGCGCCGCGAAGCGATCGCTGGAATCTCGGTGGTCGTGGATTCGATGAATGCGGCTTGGCGACGAGCCGATTTCGTCGCATCGGATAGGCCGTTGCTTGATGAGGGCCTGACGACGTTCAACGGCTTCCGCGAGCCGTCCGCAGCCAGCAAGGCCTTCGACTTGAATCATCCCACGAGCAACTTCGCCGGTCAGTACATCTCGGACTACACTCCTCGCTACGAGGTCCTCACCCCCGACCTGGCCGTCACCAGTTCGGAGAACGACTTCGCGCGGATCGCCTTGGATAGCACACGGCAGCCCATGCAAGTTGCGCTGATGACCCTGGTGTGGAAGCGCACCAGTGATGGTTGGCGCATTCTGTACTACCACGAGTCGACGCGGCCGAAGGCGCGGGAGGCTTCTGGCGAGCTGCTCGCGCGATACACCGGCACCTATCGGCGCACGGATGGACCCGACTTGCGAGTCGCCATGGCCAGAGGGGCGCTGAGCGTCACCATTGGACGGGGCCAACCAGTGCCCCTGCTGCCGTTCACTGATCCCAACTTCGGGATGGAAGATACGAGAGTGACCTTCGTGCGTAACCGTGACGGCACAGTCCACGGTGTTCTCCTGATACGCGGCGACGGATCCTCCAGCTACGCCTGGCGAGTTTCCGCAGCTGCGGGACGGTAGTGAGATCGTTTGCGATGAACTCGTGCTGAACGGTCTAACCCGCGCTTGGACCAGCCGTGGCGGACGTTGACGCTGTCGGGCAAATTAAGGAATGCTCGCTTAGCTCTTATGACCTCGCCCGCAGCTTAACTTGGCGTCAGGGCGCCCGCATGCTCTCAATTAGCACCGCGAATGCAACTCTTGGGAGCTCGCCCAGGCTTCGCAGCTTCAGGCACTTACTGGCCGTTTGATAACGGACGAGGGAACTACGGAATGAAATGGATCTTATCTGTTGTCATGGCGTTCGTCGCCACCGCGCCGCTCAAGGCCCAGACAAGCAGCGTGCCAGCCGGGGTGTATGACTGCTTCGGCCCGGGCATGGCTGAAGGCGGCACGGTTGGTCATGGTGCCGGCCAGCTCAACGTGTCAGGGGCAAAGTTCTCGGTGATCGGACCGGGCCAATACCTCAGCCGCGGCGGCAAGACGGGCCATTTCGCGTTCGACGGAGTGACCCTGTCCATGTCGGACGGCCCCTACCGTGGAATGCGCTTCCACAAGGTGGCGCAATGGTCGTTTCGCATGCTCCGGGAGGACGGCGTCGAAGGACCGTTCATGTGCCCTCGCAACACGAGCAAAGACCCGCGCAAGCCCGACAAGTGGTAATTGGTTGTGAGTGCGACCCAAGCAACCGGTCAGGCCGGTGCTACTCCTGAGTAGAGGCACGTGTGGATCGCGTGGGGAAGTCGGGGTCAGGTCTTGCGCCGTGCGGAACGCACGGCGCAAGACCTGACCCGCGCTCTGGACGATCGCCAGTCGTCGAACCAAGTTGGATGCGTCACCAACCCTGACTTCCATGACAAGTCGCCGCACGTTCCTCGCGTCCATGCTCGGCGTGAGCGTCACACTGCCCACCATGCGGGCCGACGCGTTTCGGCACCTCCGCCGCGCCGACGAGCGCGGCGCCGGCCTTCCGCCCGCCACAGCTGCCGACGACGAGTCGTACTGGGGCGAGATCCAGCGCGCGTTCGACATCGATCGCACGATGGTGAATCTCAACAACGGCGGCTGTTCCCCTGCGCCGACGCACGTGCTCGAGCAGATGATTCGCGACCTCCGCTTCTCGAACGAGCTGCCGGTGGATCACATGTGGCGCGTGCTCGAACCCCGCATCGAATCGGTGCGCCGCGATCTCGCCGCCGAATTCGGGTGTGATCCCGAGGAGATGGCTATCACGCGAAACGCGTCGGAAGCCAACGAGACGATGATCTTCGGCACCGACCTCGCGCGCGGCGACGAGGTCGTCTTTACTACGCAGAATTACCCGCGCATGCAGAACGCGTGGAGACAGCGTGAGCGTCGTGACGGCATCGTGCTCAAGCGGGTGAAGATCGAGACGCCGGTGCTGAGCACGGAGTCGTTCGTCAGGCAGATCGCGGCCGCGATCACGCCGCGCACGAAGGTGATCGAGATCATGCACATCAGCTTCCAGACGGGCTACATCGCCCCCGTGCGCGAAATCGTGGAGCTCGCGCGACCGCAGGGAATCAAGGTGTTCGTGGACGGCGCGCACGCGTTCGCGCACTTCCCGTTCAAGCGCGACGACCTGGGATGTGATTACTACGGCACGAGCCTGCACAAGTGGATGCATGCGCCCATCGGCACCGGCTTCCTGTACGTTCGGCGCGACAAGATCAAGTCGCTGTGGCCGCTTATGGCGGGTGGTGTGGAGCAGGAAGACAACATCCGCAAGTACGAGGAGATCGGCACGCACCCCGCCGCGAACCACAACGCCATCTCGGTCGCAGTCGCTTTTCACCGCTCGATCGGGGCGGAGCGGAAGATCGCGAGGCTGCGGTTTCTGCGCGACCGATGGGCGCGTCAGGTGCTCGCATCGAGCGACCGCGCGCACATGATCACGAAGATCGGCCCCAAGGAGAGCGGAGCGATCGGCGTGCTGGCGATCGACGGAATGGACATGGGTAAGCTCGGCGGGTGGCTGCTGGACAAGCATCACATCGTCACGACGCCCATGGTGACCGACGAGTTTCAGGGAATCCGCATCACGCCGAGCATCTATACCACACTGGAAGAAGTGGATCTGTTCGCGGACCGCGTCTCGCGAGCCATCAAGCACGGCCTGGCGTAACGAGGCGACCCGAAATGAAACAGGGGTCAGAGTACACTTCTTTCAGTCAATGCCAACCTCGCGACTTAGGAAACCGCACTCTGACCGCGGTATTTTCCTGTACTTATCGGATGCGCCCGCAGCGCAATTCCGCGTTAGACAACGTGCGACCGCCGTCGAATCCGCTACGAATTCATCAAGAGGAGTCGCGTTGTGCTTACTTTTTCGATCGCCGTCGTAATTGCTGCCGTGACAGCAGCCGATTCCGCGCGAAGGGTCGCAGACACACTGTTCATCGAGCCGATTGGGGTGCGGGCCACCGTGCCAGCGCTCTGGATGGGCCGAATACCGGAAGGCGCCACAATGAATGCGCCTGGTCGCGGCCGATTCGGATGCCAGCTCAACGTCAGTGGGCCCGTAAGTGATCGAGTCGTCGTCGATCCAATGAAATTCCCGGCGATCATTCAAGGGATCTACGGTCCGGTTCGGTCGGCCCAAGAAGCGCTCGACTCGATACTTCCGAGAAGCGCAATGGTGGCGAGTGTAGGTGGCGACCGATTTAACGGGAACTGCGTTGTCCCACACATTCACCTATATGTTACCGATCCCGCAATGCTCGCGTCGTTGCCGGTCGGTTCCATCGCGCAACGCATTATCGAGAAGCAGTTTTCGGGCATCACGCGTGTTGAGAGCGACTCTGCGTCGTGGCACGTTGTTAACCTGTCGTGGAGCGACAGGCAAACTGACTTCCTGAAGCCAGGAACGCTTGAGATTCTCACACGTTGGTTTCGAGACCGCTTGTTAGTGGTAGCCGTCATGGATGGTTGGTCTGGCCGAGCGGACACGAACGAATTTTTGGCGTCCATCCGATAGTCGACAGTATCCGGGCGAACCTTGTCTAACGAGCGTTGCTGCAGACAAAGGCAGCGAGGTGCACTGTGTAACTGCGGCGCTGACGCGCCCCGTTCACAGCTAAATTTGTTAGAGCCTTTGCAGCAGAACCCAGCGTTAGACGCCATGTGAATGGCAATGCCGGACGTTTCCGCGCATGAATGAGATGAGATCATATGACTCTTAAACGAATGGACAACGTAGGCATCGTGGTAGAATCCCTCGATGCCGCCATCTCATTTTTCGTTGAGCTTGGCCTGAAACTCGAAGNNCGAGCCACGGTCGAAGGAGAGTGGGCCGGGCGCGTCACCGGACTCGGGCCACAGCGCGTCGAGATCGCCATGCTGGTCACCCCGGACGGCCATAGTCGGCTCGAGCTCTCGCGATTCCTCACCCCACCTGTTGTCGCCGATCACCGCAACGCCCCGGTGAACGCTCTCGGCTACCTACGCGTCATGTTCACAGTGGACGATATCGAGGAGACGCTCGCGAGGCTCCGCAAGCTTGGCGCGCAGCTCGTCGGCGAAGTGGTTCAGTACGAAGAGACGTATCGGCTCTGCTACATTCGCGGCCCCGAAGGACTTCTCATCGGGCTCGCCGAAGAGCTCAGGAAACGCGTCCCGGCATAGGCGCAGCTGCCTTGCGGCAAGCGGACGGCCGGTTGAGAGACAGCGCTGACGTCTAACGAATCGTTGCAGCTGAACTCTGGCGTTAGGCAGCAACAACGTTCTCGCGAATTTGAGCATTGAACATCGATGGCGTTCATGCGCACTCCAAAATCAATTGCGATACAAAATCAGTCGATCTAGCTTACAACCGATTGCATAATCGCAATCAGAACTTCGCGGATGTGCCGCATAACGAAGAGGGCATGGCTAAGCTCGTGTTCGGAATGAACCAGTCCCTGGACGGCTANNCGCGCTCGTTGAAGTCGGTCGGCCCCAACGCCAGGCTTGTTGAGGATCATCTTGAGAGCGCGATCCGCGAGCTGAAGGCCGAGCGCGACGGGGAGATCGAAGTTGCTGGCCCGGCCTTGGCGCACAGCCTCACCGAACTTGGCCTGATCGATGAGTATCGAATCTACTTGCACCCCGTCGTGCTTGGTCACGGCAAGCCATATTTCGCCGGACCCCGGCCGCCGCTCCGCCTTATGGCTAATGATCGGATTGGCGAGGATGTGATCAGGTTGACCTACGTTCCTGCTTAATCTCGCCGGCATTCCGCTTCGTCGAGGATCCCGAGGCCTTCTTGCGCCGCGTAAGTCTCGGTGGACACGAAGCCGCGTAATTGGGGTCTCGCGCGCCTGCAGCTGAACGTACGTTGAAGCTGACAAGCGATCTGAGGAAGCTCGCTACGCTCGCATTTGGTTGGAGTCGCTTGCAACTTGACTTGGGCGTTAGGCCGACATCCGAACATGCGAGAGGAGAATCATGAGCAAAGTATTCGTCAACATTGGACTTAGCCTCGATGGCTACATGGCACCGGAAGGAATGACCATGGGCAAGCCTGAATACAAGAACTGGGGCGCCAAGTGGGGTGCGATGATGGCCTGGATCATCAATCAACAGTACTTCCGCGAGACCCTCAAGTTCGGACCAGGGGGAGAAACCGGTCCGGTTAACGACATGGTTCGTTACACCATGGAGCGCAGCGGCGCCAATATCATGGGCAAGCGAATGTTCGACCAAGGCGAGGTCTCGTGGCCAGAGGAGGCTCCGTTTCACACACCGGTATACGTTCTTACCCACGAGAAGCGCGAACCTTGGGTCCGGCCGGGCGGGACGACATTCTACTTCGTCAACGACGGCCCGGAGAGGGCCCTTGAGCAGGCTAGAGAGTCTGCGGGCGGTCGCGATATTCGCATCTCGGGCGGCGCGGACGTAATCCAGCAGTATTTAAACCTGGGTGTGATCGATGAGCTGGAGATCGCGATGGCGCCAGTGGTGTTCAACGGTGGGAGACGCCTTTTCGAGAACCTACGCGAGCCGGTGCCGCGGTTTCGAATTGACAAGCTGGTTGATAGTCCAGCCGCTACGCACTTGCGCTATGTGCGTGAGTAAGGCCGGCCTAACGCTCATCGTGTTGCTAGGCCTCGTGGTTGCTGTCCCTCAAACGGTGGTCGCGCAGTCCCGCTTCGGCATCGACATCTTCGGCGTCTCCTACCACTACCAATCGCGAACCTACCTGGACGCATCCGGTGAGTTGCGACACTACGAACAAGCCAATCCGGGACTGGGTGCGGAGTATGTCGTGCACAGCAACGGCCGGTTCGTTGTGAGCGCCGAGGCCGGCGCCTACCGAGATTCGAAAGACCGGACGAATGTCTTCGCCGGCCCCGCGCTACGGTTCCGGCTCGGCCCGCATCTACTGCTCGGCGGCGCACTCGTTGTGATGACGAGTCGTACCTACGGTACGCCAATCGCACCGCTTCCAGTGGTGACAGCCCACTGGAAGCACGTAGGCCTGAACGGCACCTGGATTCCGTCGCTCGCCCGTCGGGAGTCTGGCGCCTTCGCGCTCTTCAGCACGATCTATTTCTAGCCTGCGACGCGAGAGGGATCCGGACGTCTAACGAACGTTGAAGCCTGACCCGTTCCACCGAGAGTCACCCAGAACTACTTCATCGCGATCACGTGCTCCACGAACTGGTCGACGGCGATCTCGGTGCCCTGATAAAAGCCCGACGCTTTGTTCTTCTCGAGGTCCCCTTCATCCCGGTGCAGCGCCGTAAAGATGTAGCGAGTGCCGGTTCCCACGGGTTCCATCGTCATGATGGCGGTGATCGGAATGTCGTCAAAGACAGCCGGACGATAGCCCGGGAACAACATGGAGGTCCAGACAAGGCGTTCCATCGGAATGACTTCCAGGACACACCCGACGTTGGGAACCTCCGTACCGTCTGCCACTGCGATGTCGATGCTGATGATGCCACCCGGCCGCAGGTCCACTTCGGCGCGCGACACACGCCCCCAGGCTTTGGGCATGTACCACTCCTTGAGATGCTCCGGTTTCGTCAACGCTTCCCAGACGAGTTGCGTGGGAGCGTCGATGAACCGTTCGATAGCGAAATCAAGTTTCGGATTGAAGATGAATTGCTTGCTCATGAGTCTGATTCCTTCTTCTTGAGTTGTTTGACGTATTGGTCGAACCGGTCCAGTCGAGCTTCCCACAACTGGCGCCGCTCGGTCAGCCAGTGCTCAGCGATTTTGAACCGTTCGGGTGCGATCTCATAAGTCCGCACACGCCCTCGCTTCCTGGACTTCACCAGTCGGCTCTGTTCGAGCACCGATAGGTGCTGCACGAACGATGGGAGCTGCATGTCGAACGGTGCCGCCAGTTCGCTGACGGTGGCTGGTCCGACAAACAGTCGCTCCAGGACTTTCCGCCGAGTCGGGTTGGACAAGGCGTGAAAAACATCGTCAACGACCGCGGATTGAACCATTTCCGACACCATCCAAATGCTCGAGTTATCCCATCTGACTAAGGTATTCTACAGTCGTGGAATACTTTTGTAAATACCTAAGTATTTTTTATCTTCGGAAGCGCCGGCCCTTCACATGGAGACAGAACTCCGGAAGACGGTTTCCCTTACATCGACTGGACGGCGGTCCTATCTTATCGTTGCTGGTCGGGATGCAGTCATGGCCGCAGCATAGGCATCACGTGCAATTCTCCGGGAGGCAAGATGCGCCGTCCTCATTAGGGATGCGGTGTCAAGTCTTGCACCGTGCGCCGCGCGCAGTGGACTTGACGCACGGCGCAAGACTTGACCCCGGTATTCCAAGCGCTCAAGTGCCACCCTCGTAGCGGGCCCACACACTCGACACCGCTCACTCTATTGTTCGTGTCGTGGCAGAACAGTCTTCTCACATCGCATAGCGATCGATCAGATGAATCATGCGCGTAACCGCGGCCACAGCACGATCGTGATTTTGGGAGAAATTGAGACGCACACTCCCAGTGGCGTCGGGGCTGAACTCGGTGCCGGGTGTTACCGTCGCCGCCGCCTGCACGCGCAAGGCTTGCACAAAGTTATGCAGCGGAATACGCAACTGGGGTAATCGTGGAAAGATGTAGCTGCCAGCTTGCGGTGTGCGCACCACCACACCTGGGACCGCGCGAAAGCGTTGTAACAAGGTGTCGCGAAGCGCTTCATGTCGTGCGATTCGCTCGTGCAGCCACCCATCAGGTTCAGCAAACCAGGTGCGCAGCACGGACTGCGAGTAGCCAGGTGCCCGGAGAGACACAATAGCCTGCAGCTTTTCCATGCGGTCAATGATGTGCGCAGGTCCGCACGCGACTCCCAATCGGTAGCCACTAAGTGATTCCGTCTTGGACGGTCCCATGATCGTGACCACCTGCGAAGCGTCGATAGACGACGCCCGCATATGCGTATACTGCTGCCCGGAATAGAGAAGGCGAGCGTACAGTTGATCTACAATCACAGTCGCGCCGTAGTGCGTGGCCAACTCGGCTATCCGCGCAATCTCTTCGGGGGCATACACCACACCGGTCGGATTGTTGGGATTCGAGAAGAGAAACGTACGTGCCCCCGACTTGAACGCCTCCTCCAACTGACCAAGGTCGAGTCCGGCTTCCTCAGTTCGGGAGAGATAATCCATCGACACCGGCACGACGACACCGCCAAGAAACTCGACCACCTTGCGGTTGGCAAAGTAGTCGGGGCGCACGATGGCCACTCGGTCCCCGGCGTGCATGGTTGCACCCAGCGCGAGGAACAGCGCCCCTTGCGTACCGGGGGTAACGATCAGTTCGTTCGCGCTGCACACCGATCGCCCGGTGAACATCGCCAACCGTTCCGCCACCTGAGTGCGCAACTCGGCGTCTCCCCGGTACTCCGTGTACGCCTGTCGGCTACCACGATGTACGCCGGCCACAAACTCGTCCAACGCGTCGGGAGCTGGGGCGAAGGCATCGCTATTCACGTCACCATGTGAAAAATCAACGGGATCCCCAAGCAGTGGGTCCCCGAGCAGCGTCGCATCTGGAGTCCCACTAGCCTGTCGGACCTCTTGTCCAGGTGCGTGGTCGATGCCGAGTGTCGCGAATGTGTCTTTTGTCGATGACACGGGAGTGTGGGTGCACCAGGTGAAGTGGATCGGATGCGTCCCTCAAGAATGGTCGAATCTAACACCGTGAGTGCATTCGGCGCATTCGCCTTGGCTTATACTGCGAAAACTGCAGCATAAGACGGCGATCGTTCTCACGGAAAATCGCGCAACTGCTTGGCACCGAAGCACATAAACCTTGCGGATACGACGAGCGTCGGCATCTTATACTGCATGCTTGCAGCGTTTTTGAAGCAGAGCTTTGCAGTCTAATACGCGTTAGGCGGCACCCGTAGTGAGTCGTAGCGCACCGTGGAGACTGAGATGCCAAGTCCGAGCCTGTTCGAGGTTGTCCTGTTCTTCGCGCTCAATGTGGCGCTCTGGATCGGCATTCCGCTCGGGATCTTTGTCTTCGCCCGGCGACTGCTGCGAGCCCTCGAGCGGCGGTCCGCGCGCGAAAGTCAGATTGCGGAGCTGACGGACCGCCTCCAGCGGCTGGAGGCGCGAATGGAGGACGTCGCGGACGAGACGGACCGGCTTCGGGAAGATCAACGCTTCACGCGGCAGCTCACTGGGCCGGTGACCGGCGAGCACAGATCGTCACCTGGCGCCGTCTAACGAGTCGTTGCAGCGGACGGGCAATTTGCGGAAGCGCGCTACGCGCGCATTTTATGGATGCCCTGCAGGTGAGCTTGGGCGTTATACAGCCACACGCATAGAACGACCTGTGTAAGCTCGCTTTGCTCGCAGGTTAGCGCTCACCAGCGGCTGAGCGCTGCCTTTATACCACGATACAGACTCTTCTACATGTCAGCAAAACGTGCCATCCATGCCGTACTGCTTCCAGGTGTAGCGATCTTCGGCATCGCCGCGTGCGGCGGCGCTGAGCGACACGATCCAACTCGCTACGAAGTGACGGCGCGTTTTCCTCATGATTCCACTGCCTACACGCAAGGTCTTCTCTGGGCCGACAGCGTCCTCTTCGAGAGCACAGGACTCAACGGCCGCTCCGACGTGCGCCGGGTCGAGCTTCGCTCGGGCCGAGTTCTGGCGTCGAGACCGCTTCCGGCAGATCGGTTTGGCGAAGGACTCGCGTTGCTCAAGGGTCGACTGTATCAGCTCACGTGGAAGGCTGGTGTGGCGTACACCTACGATGCGGCTACGCTCGCTCCGCGCGATTCATTCAACTATCCCGGAGAAGGCTGGGGACTCGCGACGGACGGAACGTCGCTGATCATGAGCGACGGGTCGGATTCGCTTCGCGTGCTGTCGCCAGAGAGCTTTCGGGTTCAACGAATCGTTCACGTGCACTACAACGGTGCGCCACTCTATCAGCTGAACGAATTGGAGTATGTCAACGGTGAGCTGCTCGCCAATGTGTACCAGTCCAACTGGGTACTACGGATCGATCCGGCGACCGGCGACGTACGTGAGATGATCGACTTCGCTGATCTATATCCGGATCGTCCGGCCTCCGCCGAAGTCATGAACGGGATCGCGCTTGCACCGGATGGGAAACAACTTCTGCTCACCGGCAAGTTCTGGCCTGTAATGTTTCAGGTTCGGCTTAACTCGTTGCAAACTCCGCACTGATGACTAACACCACTCTCAGGGAATCCATGGGGCAACGGACTTCTTCGGAGATGATCGCAAGTCATTGATCGCGCGCGATTCGTTGGCGCGGCCGGACCAGAATGCATGCAGCCTTCCCAAAGTGCTGGATCCAAGACTACTGTCCCCCATATGAACCGCGTTGGCAGGGAGGACGATTGGCTCTGGGGCTGGGACCCGACACCCGGCATCGTCTCCGTCCACGCGACCCTGGACGGCCGAGCATTGGTCTGGCGCCGCATCGCCGAATCGGGAGCCCTCGTCCGCGAAGAGGAGCGCTTTCGCCCCTGGCTTCTCCTCGACCGCCTCGATGATCTCCGCCACCTCGGCGCGCGACTCGGCCAAGACGACGAGCATGGCTCGAGTATTCGCCACCGCGAGCTCGAAGGGACCGGCGAGTTGCGGCACCTCGTAAGTGCCGACGACGGTCACGCGCTGACCGCTGCGATCCTGTTCGGAGCATCGCAGCGGCTGGGCAAGCGCGTCGGTCACTTGAACGAGCTCGGACAGGCTGGCGTGCTCTCGCTGCCACCTGAAGAACAGTATCTCGTCGCTACGGGTCGCACGTATTTTCGCGACCTGCCGTTCGATCAACTGCATCGGCTTCAGTTCGACCTGGAGACAACAGGCTTGGACGCGCGACATGATCGGATCTTCATGATCTCAATTCGCTATCACACCGGCGATACGGAAGTGCTCGAAGCGCTGAGCGACGACAACGCGGCGGAAGCCGACCTGATTCGTCGCCTCATGGAGCGCGTGCGCGGAGCGGACCCCGATGTGATCGAGAACCACAATCTGCACGGGTTCGATCTTCCCTTTCTCGACAAGCGCGCTCGCCTGCTCGGCGTTCCCCTATCGCTCGGCCGTGTTGGCGGGCCCGGCTTGAGACAGCGGGCTGCGCGACGCGGTGCACCGTCCGGTAATCCGGAAGACCGGCGGCGCGTGCGATTCGTTGCACCGGGCCGCGAGCTGATCGACACACTGGACGCCGTGCGACGCCACGATTTTTCGACGCGTGACTTGCCTGGACACGGTCTCAAGGTTGTCGCCAAACACCTGGGCATAGCCGCGCCCGATCGTGAATACATTCGTGGTGATCTGATATACACGACATATCGCACCGATCCCGAACGTGTCCGTAGATACGCCACGGACGATGTAGAAGAAGTCGCCGCGCTATCACGTATGCTCGGCGGCGCCGCATACGCGCTCGCGCAGATGGCGCCACGCCGATACGAGCGACTGGCAGACGCGGGGGCGGCAACCGGTATAATCGATCCGCTGCTCGTTCGCGCGTACATGCGCGAAGGCGTGGCCCTCCCCGCGCATGAATCGGGTGATGGAACGCCACATAGTGGTGCGGCACTTCATCTCTTCGCATCGGGCGTCGCGCACCGAGTCGTCAAGGCTGATGTCGCGAGCCTCTATCCGTCACTGATGCGTGCGTATCGCATCGGACCGTCGCGCGACACGCTTGGAGTATTGCTCGCGCTCGTCGACGGACTCGTCGAGCGTCGCCTTGACGCCAAAACGAGAGGGCGCGCGGCGGCTCCCGGATCGAATGAGCGCTACACGCACCAAGCGATGTCGGCCGCGCTCAAGATCGTCGTGAATTCGGCGTACGGCTATCTGGCGGCTGGCGGCCTCACGCGCTTCGCCGACGTGCACGCGGCAAACGAAGTGACGCGTCGCGGGCGTGAAGTGCTGGCACTTATGTGTCGCGAGCTCGCCGCGCGCGGCGTGACACTACTAGAGGCGGACACCGACGGCGTGTACTTCTCGGTACCGGAGACGTGGAGCGAGACGGACGAGCGACGCATCGTATCGCAAGTCGCCGCGCTGCTGCCGCCACTCGTGCAGCTCGACTTCGACGGACGTTATGCGACGATGCTGTCGCACGAACCGAAGAACTACGCCCTTCTTGGCTTTGACGGCACGCTGCTTTTGCGAGGCGTTGCATTTCGCTCAAGTCGGTCGGAGCCGTTCGGTGAGAAGTTTCTGCGGCACGCCATCAAGCGATTGCTCCTCGACGACGTGACTGGCGTTCGCGATGCGTATCTCGTCACCATCGCATCGCTCCGCAGTCGCGCGCTTCCCACGCATGACGTGTCGTCGCGGGTGCGTCTCACAAAATCACCTGAAGAGTATCTGGCGACAAGGAGCAAGCGCCGAGAGCTGTCGTACGAGGCGCTGCTCGGATCGGGTCAGGATAGATGGGGGATCGGTGACCGCATACGCGTCTATCGCAAGCAGAATGGCGGTAGCGGCCTGGNNAACGACCCTCGCGACTACGACGTGGAGTATTACGTGCGGTTGTTGCGTACGACTTACGCACAAAGGCTGGCGCGCGCCTTTACACCGCTGGATTTCACCGCCGTGTTCGCCGATGCGGATCAGTTCTCACTCTTTGCGCCGCCGACTGAGCCCATACGCAGCGTTCTGACGAAGTTGCCGCCATGGACCG
>PLEG01000411.1 GCA_003136975.1 Gemmatimonadota bacterium
GTGCAGGCGTGCACGGCGGTGCGTCCGGAAACAACGACGGTCGGTCAGCATTTCATTGCAACCATCCGCGTGCGAGTTCCCTCCGGCACTCAGGTAAAATTTCCGGCACGTCCCGATAGCTCTGCGCACGTGGATTCCGCGGGACCTGTTTCGCGCACCGACTCAAATGCTGGTGGCTTTACTGAGTCGACGGCCAATTATGTTCTTGCGGCGTGGGACACGGGTTCGCAGCGACTTGGCCTGGACAGCGTGACTGTCATCACGTCCGCCGGCGAGCGACTTGCGGCACTCAACGGCTTTCAGGTTTACGTGCGCTCGGTGCTCCCGCGCGACACCGCGCTCAGACAACCCAAGCCATTTCGTCCGTTGATCGCTGTCACCGCGTTCAACTGGCGTCCGTGGCTGATCGCAGCCGCGGCTGCGGTACTCCTCGCGATACTGATATTTGTCTGGCGCAACTGGCGCCGCCGTCTCGCGCGCGGGCTCACGCCGCTTCAACTCGCCGAGCGCGATTTTGCCAGGATTGAGTCTCAGCGTTTGATCGAGTCCGGCGAGACCGAACGCTACGCGGTTGAGATGGTCGGGGTGCTCCGGTTATATCTCGCGAGCGTCGTTCCTGATGCGGCGCAATCGGCCACTACGCATGAGTTGGCTGGCACTCTCCGGCGGACGACTGTTGTGCCCGTGCAGCGATTGATCGACCTCCTGGATGCGACTGACCTCATCAAGTTCGCGCGTGAACGCTCGACAGCCGACCGTGCGCGAGAGATCGGTGCCGGGGCGCGCCGGATCGTTACGGAAACGCACGCCGCCCTGGAAGCGGCGGCGGCAGCCGAGGCAAAGGCCGCATGATGCCGTTCGCCGCTGTTCAGCTCGTTACACCGGGGGCACTCCTGTTGCTGCTCGCACTTCCGATCTGGTGGATCATTCGCGCGCGCCGGCGTCCGCCGGCCATTACGTTCTCGCGAACGTCCACGCTTGCTCGCGGGCCGCGGGTGGGCTCGGGAGTCGAGCGCACGTTGTTCATTCTGCGCAACGTTGTCCTGGCTGCGCTCGTTATCGCGCTCGCTCGTCCGCGCAGCGTGGGGCATGCCGAGAATGTGACAAGCGAAGGGATCAACATAGTGCTTGTGATTGATCTGTCGAGCTCGATGCTAGCGGAAGACTTCCAGCCATCCAATCGCATTGCCGTCGCCAAAGCCACGGTAAAGCGCTTTATCGCGGGGCGCAGCTCCGACCGTATCGGCCTGGTCGCATTCGCGGCTGAAGCGTTGACACAGGTTCCGCTCACGACCGATTATCCGGTTGTCATGCAGGCCGTGGACAATCTGCAGGCCGGCCAGCTCGAAGATGGCACCGCCATCGGAACGGCGATCGCAACCGCGGCGAACAGACTCCGTAGTGCGCCCGGCAAGTCGCGCGTGATGATTCTGCTTACTGACGGCGTGAATAATCGCGGCGACATCGATCCATTGACAGCCGCGCGCGCCGCTGCCGCGTTCGGCATCAAGATTTACAGCATCGGCGTTGGCACGCAGGGAATGGCGCCGGTTCCGGTTGGCCGTGGCCTGTACGGATTACGCTACGAGAACCAGCCGGTGGAGATCGATGAGGCGCTGTTGACCAACGTTTCACGCATGACCGGCGGTCGCTATTTTCGGGCGGTTGACGCGACCGCGCTACAGAACATCTACTCTCAGATCAACACGCTCGAGCGCACGCCGGTGCAATCGACCACGTACGTGCGATACACCGAGCTGTTCCGCTGGCCGCTCGGCTTCGCGCTTACCGCGCTCCTGATTGAGCTCGGAGTTGCAGCGATCAAGGCTCCGCTGCCATGATGCGCTTTCTGGAGTGGCCATGGGCTGTTGCGTTCATCGTGTTGCTGCCGATTGCGGGCGCACTCGCGCTTGTCGCTGGCCGTCGGTCCCGACTTCGCCGGCTCGCGAAGCTGGGAACGCGAGCGATGCTCGCGCGATTGGCTCCGCTTGGAACGCGGCGCGGCCCCTGGCACAATGTGCGGATACTCGCCGCGCTCGCGCTTCTAGGCGCCGCGATTGCGGGGCCTAGATGGGGTCAGGAGAAATCGACCGTTACCAGGAGCGGTGCCGATGTTGTGCTGGCACTCGACGCGTCGTTGTCGATGACGGCGCCAGACGAGCGACCATCGCGACTCGCGAAGATGAAGCAGGTCGTGCGGCAGCTTCGCGCGTTGTCGCCTGACGACAGGTTCGCGATGATCGCATTCGCCGGACGATCCTACATACTCACGCCGCTCACCACTGACGACGGGGCGCTCGCGCTTTACCTCGACAACCTTGATCCCAGCGTGGTGGGCGAGGCTGGAAGCTCGCTATCTAGTGCGCTGCGGCAGGCGACGGCGTTGTTGAGCCTCGGCAAGGGGAACGGCAACAAGGCGATAGTACTCATGAGCGACGGTGAAGCCTTCGAGCCGATGGGAGACGTCGTGACGGAGGCCAAGCGCGCGAAAGATGCCGGCATCGAAGTGGTGACGGTTGGTTTCGGAACGACTCAGGGCTCGACGATCCCGATCGTTGAAAACGGCGTCTCGACGCTCAAGCACGACGAGAACGGGCAGGTGGTTGTGACTCAGTACCATCCCGAGTTCCTGCGTGCCGCCGCAGACTCGGCGGAAGGTGTATTCATACCCGCAGAAGCCGCGAACAAGGCGGAGACGATCAGGAATGCCATTCAGCGCCTGAAAACCGAAGCGCACGCGGTTCAGACCGGCGTCGACCTCAGCCCGCGCTTTCAGTGGCTCATCGCGCCCGCGCTGCTACTGCTTCTCCTCGATACGCTGCTGGCGCTACGCTCGCGACGCCGACTTGGTGCCGCGGCGATTGTCGCCGCTGGAACGCTCGCGGCGTGCTCCCCAAGTGCAAAGACGGAGCTGCTTGCGTACAATCGCGGCACGACGCTGCTGATGCACGATTCGATCGCTGCCGCGGTTCCGATTCTCGATTCGGTCGCGGCACGTCACGGACCGCTCGCTTTTCGGGCGACATTTAACTCTGGTTGGGCGTATCTTGTTACGGGACGCAAGCTTCATGGTGATACCGCTGCGGTGCCGCTCGATAGCGCTCTTGCGCATTACCGGCGCTCGCTCGTGCTCTCGCCCAACGACAGCGACGCGAAGTGGAATTATGAGCTGGCGCTTCGGGTGCACAAGGCTTCAGGCGGCGGTGGAGGAGGAGGTGGCGGAGGTGGCGGAGGCGGCGGGCAAGCTCCGCAACCCAAGCCGTCTGGTGGCGGACTTGGATCACAGCAGGCAGATGCCGTGTTGAACAACGCCGCACGCGAGGAGCAGGACGTGCAGGGACGCAAGCAACAGAAGAATGTTCCACAACCACCTCCGCGCGGGAAGGATTGGTGATCGTAGCAGTCCTCCTGTTCGCGCAGATCGGAGCAGTGCAGTTTCAGACGCGCATATCTCCGGATACGGTTTACGTTGGCCAACAGGTCAACTACGATGCCATCACTCTGGTGGATGACATCGCGCGCCGACGCCTCAAGGCAAATCCGGTCTTCACACCATCCGATGTTGCCGGCGCCACGCTGTACGACTTTCCGTTTGATACGAGCGCGATATCGAACGTCACGGTGAACGGCGCGCAATTCCGTCGCTACACGTATCACCGGGTGATGTTTCCGCTGCTACCGGGCACATATGCAGTACCGGCTGCGACGCTGCAATACACCCTACCCGACGGCGACGACTACTTCAGTCCGCCGCGGACGTTCACCACGACATCAATTCCCACGTCGTTCACGGCAATTGCGCTACCGCTCGCGGGAAAGCCGCTCGGGTTTAGCGGCGCGGTTGGTGAATTCAGAGACACGCTCAGCACGGACGGCTCGGGTCTGCATGTTGGTGATCCGTTTACTGTGACCATGCGGGTGTCCGGCGTGGGGAATCTCAGATTGCTCGCGCGACCGGCGTTGCAGATCGACTGGGCAACCATGGTCCCGGGTGCAGAGCGCGTGTTCTGGGACTCAACGGGTTCGGTGGTTCGTGGCGCCAAGGAATTCGATTGGGTAGTGACGCCAAAGATCGCGGGTGGCATGGTATTGCCCGAGGTGCGGTACGATTTTTTCAATCCTACTACGCGACGCTACGAGTTTGCCATGACACCTTCGATCCAGATGGCAGTCGCTGCGATGACCGGTGCCGCTGCTGACACTGCGACGGTGCCCCGTGACACCATTGGCGACACACCATTTCCAGCCATCGCGCGCCTCGCCCGCGCAAATTCGCTGGTCATAGCGATCGCTGCATCGGTGATCGCCGTTATTCTTTTGGGAGTTCTACTTCTGGGCCGG
>PLEG01000016.1 GCA_003136975.1 Gemmatimonadota bacterium
CGTCCTCGTCGTTGACGACGGCTCACCCGACGGCACAGGGAAGGTCGTCGTCGAGATGGCCGCGGCCAACCCGCGGATCCATCTGGTCGAGCGAGCCTCCAAGATGGGACTCGGCACAGCGTATCTGACCGGTTTCAGGTGGGCGATCGAGCGGCACTACGACGTCGCGTTTGAGATGGACGCCGACTTCTCGCNNAGCGCGACTACGAATACATCTTCGAGATGGACGCCGACTTCTCGCACGATCCCAAGCACCTCCCGCAGTTCCTCCGCGCCATAGCAGACGCCGACATCGTCCTCGGCTCGCGCTATCAGGACGGACGGGTGACTGTTGTGAACTGGCCCATCGGACGGCTCGTGATGAGCTACATGGCCAACATCTATGCCCGCGCCGTCACTCGGCTTCCCGTCTTCGACGCGACTGGCGGATTCAAGGCATTTAGACGGAAAGTACTTGAAGTGATCGATCTAAACGCAGTCCACTCAAACGGTTACGCGTTTCAGATCGAGATGAGCTACAGAGCGTGGAAGCGCGGCTTCAAGATCAAGGAGATTCCGATCGTCTTTCATGACCGGACGCTCGGCGAGAGCAAGATGTCCAAGCAGATAGTGCGTGAGGCGATATGGATGGTCTGGCGGCTCAGATGGCAGGCGATGACGGGAAAGATCTAGCGATGACCCAGGGCCGACGCTTCTGGAAGATGACCGGGTCGGGCAACGATTTCGTCTTCATGGATGGCCGAACCGATGACGCCAGCGAGTTCGAAAACGCTGACGTCATCCAGCGCATCTGCGCCCGCGGGACGGGCGTAGGGGCCGACGGACTTGTGATCCTTACCGCTCCAGCGAGCTCAGGGGCCGACCTGGCGCTGCGGTATTTCAACGCAGACGGATCGCTCGCGTCGCTCTGCGGAAATGCAACGCTCTGTACAGCGAGCCTGGCGGCAAGGCTGGGGGCAGTTGACCCGGCGGCCTTCGCGCTGGAGACCGGGTCAGGGGTCCTCAAAGCCCGAATCGGGGCAGGACTCCCTGAATTCGATCTTCCGGCCATACGGGAGCCAGAGGCGGCATTCCCGGCGATCCCGCTCGCGCCCGATGAGCTACGTCTGGGATTTGCGACCGCCGGCATACCGCACGTGGTCATTCGCGTCCCGGACGTGGCACTGATCGACGTTATCGGGCGCGGCCGAGCCGTGCGGCGGCATGTGTCGCTGACCGAGGGCGCCAACGTCAACTTTGTGAGTCAACACCGCGAGGGCGGTTGGCGGATTCGTACGTACGAGCGCGGTGTGGAGGCTGAGACGCTGGCGTGTGGGACCGGCAGCGTTGCGACGGCGATTCTCCTGCGACTCTGGGGTGAGACCGGTGGCGATGTGGAGCTCGAAACCGCCTCAGGTCGTTCACTTGGCATCCGTTCGAGCCAGGCATCTGACGGCTCCTGGCAGGCGTCTTTGAGGGGTGAGGGACGCCTGGTATTCGAGGGCGAGCTCCGGGATCTGTAGGGGTTTCCCACACTTTCCACATTCCTTAGTTTACATAATACATATTATACGCATGTCATTTCAGAATGTTGGCGCACCACTGGCGGCATCCTGATAGATCTCGAGCGATCGTTCGGCGCCGCCTCACCTCACTCCGCCCCTCACAGCTCACCTCAAGTCGAGGATCTGAAATAACTGGAATGCGGGCGCCTCGAATGCCTTTCGCACAATCCTCGCGACAACTTCTTCCTGCTCCAACGACGGTTCAACCTGGTAAGAAAAAAAGGCCGCCCAAAGTATGGGTGGCCTTTCCATCGTTGTCCGACGCCAGCTTACCCCTTGATCGCCGCCGCCTGCAACTCGCCGAGCCGAATCTTGGCTTCGGTCGCGAACGCGCCTTTGGGATCACCCATCAGCTCGGTCCAGATCTTTGTGGCGGTCGCCTTGTCGCCACCTGCCTGGTAGGCGCGCGCCGCCATGGCCTGGGCGCTGACCCGGTCGGCGTCAAACCGGGCGATGGATGCTGCCGCCTCGTACTCCTTCGCGGCCTGTGGCCACTGTGTCAGCCCCTCATACCCGGCTGCTGTCAGCAGTCTCGCTTCGTACTGAAGGTCACCCTTGTCCGCTGCGGGTGCCCGTAACGCGGCTATGCCTTCCTGATACTTGTTCTGCTGGTAGTAGGTCTTCGCCAGCGCCATCGCGCTCTCGGTACCGCCGTTCGTTCCGGCGTAACGGGTTGCGGCCTTGCTCAGATCGGACTGTGCAAGCGGAAGGTTTCCGGAAGACACGCTCTGGAGCGCTGCCTCGTAAGCGGCGTCGGCGCGCCCAGACTTGATGGATTCGGAGCGGAAGTAAAACCAGGTTCCCACTCCGGCCAGGATTATCACGACGCCGATCCAGCCGAGGTGCTGCTTGTAGCGGTCGAAAAGATCCGAGTACCGCGCTTCTGCGACGTCTCCGCCAAATGGCTCTAACGATTCAGTCTTAGTCATTATTCAGGAAGTTTACACATTATTTGGTCCATGTCACACCCCTCCCCGACACAAAGCCGCGTGGGCCGCAGGAAGAGCACCGACCGCATCTCTCGCCGCGATCGGAGCCCGTCAAATATAGCCCGACGCGCCCCAGCCCGAAGAGTTGCGTGGCGCCCGGCTTGCGATATAGATCCGCGGGTCGAACGAGGGGTGGCGGATGGACGGTGGGGCGCAGTTCAGGCGTGCTGACCACGTGAGTTGGAACTCGGAAGCCGGTTCCGTTCGCGGACACATCACGCGAGTGGTGATATCAGAGATCGAGTTCAAAGGCTACAGGATACACGCCACTAGAGACGAGCCGCAGTTATGAGATCAAGAGCGACGCGACTGATCACGTCGCGATGCACAAAGGCTCCGCGCTCACCAAGCTCTCGGGCTGAGCCACTTCACTTGGTCGCGCTCCTGGCGCGTCGATTGAGCAGCTTCTCCAATACCGCCGCATTACTGATCTCGGCCGCATGGGATGCGTAAACGAGCGTCACCCTGCCCCGTTTCGCGCGTCGCACAAGGTCGTCGACTACGGCGAGTGCAGCGGCAGACGCGAGCTCAGCCTTGTACCGCTTTTCGAACTCAGGCCATTTCGCAGGGTCGTGCTTGTACCATTGTCGCAGCTCCGCCGACGGCGCGATGTCTTTTTCCCACGCGTCAATGTGCGCACCCGCTTTCGAGACGCCGCGCGGCCACAGCCGGTCTATCAGCACACGATAGCCGTCGGCGTCGGCGGCCGGTTCGTAGGCCCGCTTGGTGACTACCATTTAACCCGCATTTTAGCCCGCATTCCGTCACGCTCCACGGCGACGAACATAAAGCGCCACCGAACGGAGGCCAAGGGGTTGGACCGCGGCAAGGTTCCTGCCTGTAGTATCCGCGACCACCATCAAATCCATTTCGAGGATTACAACATCATGGCGAAAAACTCGACGAGTGAAACTGCTCAAGAAACGCCCGTAACCAGAGAGCAACTGATTCAGGGACTGCAGGACGACATCGCGCGTGAGTACAAGGCGATTATCCAGTACGTGATCTTCAGCCAGAAGCTCGACGGCGCGCAGTACATGAACATCGCTGATCAACTGGAAGAGCACGCCCATCAGGAGCTCGATCACGCGCTCGCCATCGCTCGACAGTTGGACTATTTCGGCGCCTACCCGACCCACGAGCCCAAGCCGATCGAGGTCTCCGAAGACAACGAGGGAATGCTGCGCGCCGACCTTCACGCGGAAGACGACACCATCAAGCACTACCGCGAGCGCATCCGTCAGGCCGAAGCGATGGGGGAATTTGCATTGAGCGAGACCTTGCGCGCGATCATTGTGCAGGAGCAGGAACATGAAATTGATTTGAGCTCTGCGCTGGGCATCAATGTGCCGCTCCCTAAAACGCCTTAGAACCGGAGAATTGTTGAAACCGGAAAAGAGCCAGCAATGCCTCAAGGCGATAAATCCGGTTACACTGACAAACAGAAGCGTCAGGCGGAACACATCGAAGCCGGCTACGAGAAGAGGGGCCTCAGCACGAAAACCGCGGAAGCACGGGCTTGGGCCACCGTAAACAAACTCACCGGCGGCGGCAAAAAGAGCGGCTCCGGCCGGAAGAAAAACTAATTAAAATTATGCCAGCCTTAACCACCAAACAAGTCAGTCTTCACTTAAAAGCCGTCCCGAACTGGTCGAAACGCGCTCAAACAATTCTTCGGACATTTAAGTTTGAGGGATTCTTAAACAGCATCGCTTTTGTCAACCGGATCGCCAGGAAAGCTCAAAAGGTCAATCATCATCCGGATATTGATATTCGTTTTAACAAGGTGACGTTGACGCTTACCACGCATGATGAAGGAGGAATCACCGAAAAAGATTTCTCCCTTGCCCGGCAGTGCGATGAGNNACAGAATCAAAGCACGCGGTGGAACAAGACAAGACGCGGTTTTTGAAACTCATTTCCAACTCAGCATCAGCCACACTGGGCATGACTCTGGTGGCGGTGGGACTCCTCATCGCAGTTCCATGCGCCAAGGCGGAAACGAAGCTCTCCACGGCGGACAAAGACTTCATTCTCGCGGCTGCCCAAGGTGGCATGACTGAGGTGAAACTGGGCGAACTGGCTGCCCAGAAAGGGA
>PLEG01000403.1 GCA_003136975.1 Gemmatimonadota bacterium
AGATCATCTCGATCCTGGGGTTCTCAAACAAACGCTTCTGAAGGATCTTGGATGCGCGCAGCTCGTCACGACGATGAATCAAATACACCTTTTCCGCATAGCGCGTGAGAAAGTCAGCTTCCTCTACCGCCGCGTCTCCGCCGCCGATGACGGCGATCGTGTGGCCCTTAAAGAAGGCACCGTCGCAGATAGCACAATACGACACGCCCTTCCCCGCGAATTCCATCTCGCCGGGAACGCCGAGCTTTATTGGAGTGCCGCCGGCGGTGATGATCGCAGTAGGCGCGTGGAACACGTCGCCCGTGTCGCTTTCGGCCTCGAAGGTTCCGTCGGGGAGCTTCCTTACAGACTGAATTACGCCCTGGCGGAATTCCGCGCCGAATTTCTTTGCGTGGCTCTCGAAACGCTGCGCCAGATCCCAGCCCTCGATATGCTCGAAGCCCGGGTAGTCCTCAATGATTTCGGTGTTGAGGAGCTCTCCGCCAGCAGCTCCCCGCTCTACGACGACCGTTTTCAACATCGATCGGCCCGCGTACATGGCCGCGGTCATTCCCGCTGGCCCGGCGCCGACGATTATGACGTCATATTCGAATGTCTGACCCATGAATCTCTATGAAGTTTCAGCGCCGACATGAAGGACGTTGAACGCACCGTGGCAGTGCGAGACTGTCGCGACGAGCACGTTCGCGGCTGAGTCAGCACCCACGCGCTCAACCAGCCGGTCGGCGGCAACTACGTCGCGCGTATCGAACATTCCGACCCCGAACGCGCGGTGGCTACAGTGAAATATAACCGGGCCCTGGAGTGGCTCAGGCGTCTGGCGAGAGCGTGAAACCAGCTCGGCAGCGGCGCTCGGCATGGTCCAGCTCCGCTCCCCGCCCGTGTGGGGACACAGCCGCGGCTCGACACAGTTGATGGGGCACGTCCAGGTCGCGTAACTGCCATAGAAAGTTCCATCAGGCGCGGCGCTTCGCCATGGCGTGTCAGGCTCCAACGTCATGGGCCGCGTCTCGACCGTGCGTTCCGGCCAGCGCGACCGGGCTCTGTCCCGCAGCCATTCGTACATCAGGTGCGGCATCAACGGCGACGGAACTATTGCGTCGCGCGTATCGTTCGGCGCGCCGCCGAGGTAATCGTCAAAGAAGTCGGTCCACTCGGCGGTCACCACCTCTGCGATGTTGGCCGAAAGCGAGACGGCACACTGGGGCGATCGATCGACCACAACCACTTTATCAAAACGGATAGCGCCAGCGTTGCGTGCACGCTCGAGCTGCCGTACGTAATACGACCCGTAACAGCCGCCGCCAACGACGACTATTGCACCGTAATCCTGTTCGTCAGCTCCGGACATGGCGTCCGCCGTCGACGAGCAGCGTGCCACCGGTGACGTAGTCCGAGCGCAGAAGATACATGACAGCCTCCACGACGTCGGCTGGCGAGCCGATGCGACGAAGCGGTGTCGTGGCGGCGAAATGCGCGCGCGTTGCGTCGTCCCAATCATCCGGCAGCAGCACCGCGCCCGGCGCTATCGCATTCACGCGCACATCGGGCGCCAGCGCACGCGCCATGGCGCGCGTCATCTGCACCACGCCAGCCTTGCTGATCCCATGCGGGATGTATTCAGGCCATGTCTCGAATGCCGCAAGATCGGCGAGATTAACGATGCTTCCCTTCGCGGCGCGCAACCATGGCCGCGCTGCCTGCGACAGGAAGAACGGCGCACGAAGATTGAGCGCGAACATCGCGTCCCACTCATCGACAGTAACTTGATCCAAAGGAGTGCGGCGCATCACCGCCGCGGAGTTCACGAGCACATCGAGCCCGCCGAAGTCACGCGTCACTGCGCCGATCAGCGAGCCAGGTGCATCCGCATGCGACAGGTCTGCCCGATATGCGCGACAATCGCGACCGCGCGCCGATAGCTCGTGCACGAGTGCGTCTGCTTCGCTCGATGCCGAGTTGTAATGAATCGCGACGCGCATGCCGGCGTCAGCGAGCGCGGTGCTGATCGCCCGGCCCACGCGATGCGCACCGCCGGTAACAAGTACGATATGGCCGCTGATCTCCATGCTATCTCACGAGACTCGCGTAACGAGCCGCACGTCCTGCAGCTCCAACCATGCTTCCGGGATATGCATGTTACCGAGTATGCGATAGCCTTCGGTGGCGCCATGCCAATCGGAGCCGCCGCTTGGCACCAGATCGAGATCCGTCGCCAGTTTCATCAGTCTCACGACGTCGGCCGGTGTATGGCCGGGATGCTGCACCTCGACGCCATCCATGCCGTGCGCGGCGAGGCGGGTTAGCCGTTCGCGGGTTCCTTCGCGCCCAGGGTGGGCCCAGACCGCAAGCGCGCCAGCAGAGTGCGCAAGTCCGATGGCGTCGGCGATGTCCAGGCGCGGCTTCGCGACGTACGCCGGCCGGCCCGCTCCGAGGAAGCGGTCGAAAGCTTCGCGGTGATCGGCGGCGTGACCGGCGCGAATCAGAACGCGTGCAATGTGCGGCCTGCCGAGCGCGGCGCCAGCGGCTTCCGCGAGAACGTCGTCAATACTCACAGGCACGCCAGCGCGCGCCAGGCGCTCGACAATCGCATGGCCGCGTTCGATACGCTCGCGCTGAAAGCCTTCGAGACTCGGCCTGAGCGCGCCAGCGTCACGAATATGCAGAGCCAGCAGATGGATCTCGAAGTCGCCGTCGTAGGCACTGAGCTCACAGCCGCGCACTACTCTGATTCCGACACTCAATCCCGTCGCGACTGCCTCGTCGCTGCCTGCAATCGTGTCGTGATCGGTTATCGCGATCGCCTGAAGATTTGCCCGCTTTGCCGCCTCGACTAGCTCCCTGGGCGAGACCGCGCCATCTGAGGCCGTTGAGTGGGCGTGCAGATCGACGTAGCGCTCATCGAGCGACTCCGCCCCGCTCTCAATCATCGTGCGTAGAACGCCTCGGGCGACGTCGCGCTAGGCTGCGACTGCGCGAATAGCGTCCGAAGGTCCTCGTCGGTCAATGCTGCAAACGACTGCTCACGCCAGCGTGCTCCGACTGGTGAATAGCGCACGACGCGCGTCTCACGCTCAGCGCCTTCACCACGTGCGAAGATCAGCGCGAACTCGTCCTTGGTGTTCGCGGTGAGATATCCTGACGGTTGCACACCCCACGCGCTTCCGTCTACCGTCACTGTACGAAAAGGCATCTACAGCTCCACTTCCTGGTAAATGCGCGGAGGCCCCGATCCGGGGCCAGGCGCGGAGGCGATGGCTGCCGCGAGAATAGCGGCGTCATCGGCCTCGGTGAATTCGACGAACGCATTTCGCAAACCGGGATCCTCAAACACCCAGAAGCGACAGTTTGCACCACGGTAATGTGCGGCACGCGCTACCAGACGCTCCATGTATCGCGCGCGCTCACTCGGCGGGATAGTGGTCCGCTGGATGGTGAGCGCGCGAGACACAGTCAGATCACCCCATTCTCGGGGAATGACTCGATGTTACGCTTGACCTGCGCCAGAAACTGATCGGCGACCGCACCGTCCACCACGCGATGATCGAACGAGATCGAGAAATACGCGCACGTGCGAATCGCTATCGTGTCTTCCCCATCAGCACCAGTGATCACCTTGGGCCGCTTCTCGATCGCACCAACACCCATGATCGCGACTTGCGGCTGGTTGATGATCGGCGTCCCCATGAGCGAACCGAATACGCCCGGATTCGTTATGGTGAACGTCCCCTCCTGCACCTCCTGTGGTGCCAGCTTCTTGGTGCGCGCGCGATTCGCGAGATCGTTCAGCCCGCGCGTCAGCCCAGTGAGTGAAAGGCCGTCGGCGTTCCTGATCACCGGGACAAGCAATCCCCAATCGACCGCAACAGCGACGCCGATATTCACGGAGCGGCGATAGATGACGTTGGTGCCGGCAACGGACGAATTCATTATCGGATACTGCTTGATCGCGTCGACGGTCGCCTTGATGATGAAAGGCATGAATGACAACTTCTCGCCCGTGGTCGCTTCGAACTCGCGCCGCTTGCTCGCGCGGATCTTGGCAATGCGCGTGAAGTCCATCTCCATGAACGACGTGACGTGAGCCGAAGTGCG
>PLEG01000107.1 GCA_003136975.1 Gemmatimonadota bacterium
ACCGATTGTCAGCCTGCGCAGTGAGAGTGATCACGGTCGTGATCGAACCCGGACCGGCCAGTGTCGGTATTCCAAGCGGAATTATTCCCACCTCGGATTTCTGCTCAGCCGCCTCCTGCTCACCGCGACTGGTTCGGTCGCGCGATTTGCGCGCCTTGAGCATGTCGCTGCCGATTCCCAGGAAGATGAGACCGCCCGCAATGCGAAACGCGTAGGTCGTGATTCCGAAGAACCGGAGGATGTACGTGCCAGCGAGCCCAAAGGCGACGAGCGCGATGATCCCTGTCGCGACAGCGAGCCGCAGCGTCGATGACCGTTGCTGTTCGTTGAGCTCCGAGGTTGCCGTTACATACAGCGGCACCGCGCTCAATGGATTCACTATCGCGAGCAGTGACGTGAATGCAAGCGTGGTGAACGCGATCGTCGATTGATTGATCAAGCGCGCACTTCCTCAGACTATGGATGGAATCGCACGCAACGCCTCGGCGTGGCGCTGCAGATCTTCGCGGCTGCGTGACCGGACCGTAACGTGTCCCAGCTTGCGGCCGGCCCGCTCGCTCTTGCCGTACAGGTGGAGATGCACATCCGGTACCGCGAGCACGCGCGCGCTGTCCGGATGCTGTCCTATCAGATTGAACATCGCGGAATATCCCACCGGCGCGCAGTCTCCCAGCGGGAGCCCACAGACCGCGCGCACATGGTTCTCGAACTGCGACGTTTCCGCGCCCTCGATTGTCCAGTGGCCCGAATTGTGGACACGCGGCGCCATTTCGTTGACGATAAGGCCCGCCGCGGTATCAAACATCTCGATCGCGAAAACGCCGACGTACCCAAACGCACCCAACAGCGCACGCGCATAACCTTCGGCCTGATGACGTTTGGCATCTGTGAGGTGATCTGCCGGTGCGAGCGACGTGCGGAGGATTCCATCGCGGTGACGATTCTCCGCCACAGGATAGCAGTGTGTGGTTCCGTCCCGCGACCGTACTGCTATCACGGACAGCTCCCGCTCGAACTCGACAAGCCCTTCATACACGAGCGGCGCCGGCCCAAGTGCGTTCCAGGCAGCTTCAGCCTCGGATCGTGCCGCGATTCGCGTCTGACCCTTTCCGTCGTAGCCAAAGCGCCGAGTCTTGAGAATTCCGGGCATTCCCACATCGCGCACCGCCGTCTCCAGGTCCGCAAGCGAACCCACCAGACGATACGGCGCGACAGGGATACCCAGCTGCTCGAACTGCTGCTTCTCGAGACCGCGATCCTGCGACGTGACCAGCGCAGCACGCGGCGGCCAGACGGGACAGACCTGCTCGATCTCGGTAACCGCGTCCGACGACACGTTCTCGAACTCGTACGTGACCACGTCGACACTCGACGCGAACGAACGGAGCGCGGCGGCATCGTCGTATTCGCCGATTACGACGTCACCGACCGCTTCCGCGGATTCGCTCTGTGTGGGCGAGAAAAATGTGAAGCGCATTCCTAAGGGGATACCCGCAAGCGCCAGCATCTGTCCGAGTTGGCCAGCGCCGAGTATGCCGACGCGAACGCCGCCAGCTTCGCGCTGTGCCGTTTCGGTCACGGAATCCGCCAACCGGTAAGCCAGCGCAGCAGCCGGCGCAGCACCCAGAGCATCATGGCGCATCCTTCGGATCGGGGGAATCGAGCACGCGTTGCGTCTGCTCGGCTCGAAAGCGCTCGAGTGCATCGCGGAACTCAGGATGCCTGTTCGCGACGATGGCCGACGCGAGCAACGCAGCGTTGATTGCCCCGGCACGCCCAATCGCCAGTGTCGCAACGGGAATTCCGGCCGGCATCTGCACTATCGAAAGCAGCGAGTCTATTCCGTGCAGCGCCTTTGATTCAACTGGAACACCAAGTACTGGCAGCATCGTCTTGGATGCGCACATTCCGGGAAGGTGGGCAGCGCCACCGGCGCCGGCAATTATCACTTCGAGGCCGCGCCCGGCAGCACTTGACGCATACTCGAACAACAGGTCCGGCGTTCTGTGCGCGCTTACAACGCGTGTCTCGAACGGGATTCCAAGTCGCTCAAGGGTCGTCGCAGTGTGGGACATGGTCTCCCAGTCCGACTGCGACCCCATTATGACACCTATGACGGGATTTGGATCTTGCACTGTGCGACTGGCCCGAAGCTCTTGCGATGATGGACGCTCGGCCCCGCCGACGTGAGCGCCGACAGGTGCGCTGAGGTTCCGTAACCAACATTGCGCTCCCAAAGATACGCCGGATAACGCCGAGCGAGCGAGACCATCAGGCGATCGCGCGTCACCTTGGCGATGATCGAAGCGCAGGCGATGCTGTAGCAGGTCGCGTCGCCTCCCACTATGCCACGATGCGCGAGCTCCAGTGTTCGAATCGGATTGCCGTCGATCAGCACGTGGCTCGGTACGACTCGAAGCTTTCCGAGAGCGCGCCGGATCGCGAGAGTGCTCGCGTGGTAGATGTTGAGCCGGTCTATCTCGCGAACGGAAGCCGCGCCGATACCGATGCAGATTGCGCGAGCGAAGATCTTGACGGCCAGCTCACGCCGCTCCGCCGCACCGACGGTCTTCGAGTCCGCAACGCCATTGATAGTGGGGGCATCCGGATGCATGATGACTGCACATGCGACAACGGGGCCCGCTAGGGGGCCCCGTCCGACTTCGTCAACTCCAGCCAGAAGGAGCCCGCCAGCGGAGCGCAGTTCACGCTCCACAGGGCCCCATCGCATCAGGCGTTGGCGGCCTGTGCCGTCGCTGGCTTGACCTTGCGCTCCTTGATGCGCGTAGCCTTGCCGGTAAGAGCCCGGAGATAGAACAGCTTGGCGCGACGCA
>PLEG01000400.1 GCA_003136975.1 Gemmatimonadota bacterium
CCCAAATTGGGACCGCGCGCCGATGCCGCGCACGGATAGTCGCTCGCCCACGGCAAAATTCAGCCGATTGTCGACCTGAATTCCAGCGACATGGCCCAGCGCCTCATCGAGCGAGAACCCGGGCCGCGCGGTGGCGATTTCGCGAGCGCCGACCGACGCGACATTCAACGGCGCCGTAGTTACATCGAAAGGCGTTCGAAGTACCGTGACGCGAACCGTCGGGAGCGTATCCGCGGGTGTTGCCTGGCCCAACGCAGTCACGGCGGTGCCCACCACTAGGGCGGCAACGAGCCCAAATCCAGATGCGCGATTGAACCCGGTACGCGATGTCAGAGTTCGCCCGGCTCGTCGAAGTCGCCGGAGTCGTTCATGTAGAGTGAAATGAGCCAGCCGGTCATCTGCGAGCGTAACCAGACTGCGCGTTCGGGCGTCGACGGACGGTTCACATGCTCAGCCGCGAGCGTCACCGCTCCCTTGAGGACGGCGAGGATGTCCTCCATGCTCAGCCCGTCGGCCTGCATCGCCCGGCCGGCGTCCAGAACCACGTCCCTCAGCTCTTCAATTGACGAACGAGAATGGAAGTGACGAATGACGGCGTCGCGGACCTGGACGAGCTCGGGTCGATTTGCCATGAACTACGCGCCGGGAGCTTCGAGCATGGAGTCGGCAGCCCTGCCAGGAAACTCCTTTTTTGCCGGCGGCCGATGCGTCCACATGTAGATGATCGCGACAGGTGAGCCGAATACGCCGAGCACACCCGCGAGCCCAACTAACGCCTGACCTGGATCCATACGTGATTTCCGGAAAGCGACTACGGGAGATTGAACGTCTGAATATAAGACACAATATTCGCCGTCCCCGGTCGTGATCGCCTGCCGCCGGCTACCTGGATGCAACTGCCACGGGCGGAAGGTCCTTGGCAAAGACTCCCTTGTACCGACTGACTTCACTGCGCTCGAGGTCAAGCTCCGGTATGTTGCGCCGCTCAAAGCCGAATCGCGCGAAGAACTCGGTGTCGTTGCTCACCGCGAAAAGCGTGGCGTAATCCCGCGCGCGGGCAAATCGCTCAGTTGCCGCAACCAGATCCCGGCCGATGCCCACCCCCTGGGCTCCTGGCGCCACGGCCAGCGACCGGAGCTCGGCGAGGCTCGGTGAGTACTCGTCCAGATGGACGCACCCCACCACCTCACCATCCCGTTCAACGACGATGAATTCGTGGGCATACATTGCGACGAACTCCTCCGAGCGCGGGAGCAACGTCCCACTGGGCACATACAGGTCAATCAGCGCGCTTATCGAGGCGGCGTCTGCTGGGGTGGCGCGACGTGTAATCACGATCTGATAATGCTTCCGCTCACGCCCGGACGCCAGCCCCGCAGTTGCTCAATTCTGCGGCGGAATGTCACCGTGCACGCGCCCCGGGTCAAAGCACTCCCCCATGAGCCACGGTCCAATGTGCTCGCGGAGCTCACGCGCGTGGTCGGAGGATTCCGCTCCGGACGTCTCGATCGCGGCGACCTGCACCGCGCCGTCAATGACCCTCAGGATTACCTCCGGACTCAGGCCGGAATTGAGCATTGCGCGCGTTGCGACGACCGTCGGCTCACGCATGTCGCTGAGCACCGCATCACGCAACATGTAAAGCTCGAATACCTGAATCAACGGCTCGACCTGCGGATCGTGAGAAAGCATCATTCGATGACGATTGGGTGAACGTTCCAGCGCCCTGCCGCCGGAAATGCGGCGGTTCCAAAAGGGATTCGCAAAACGCTTGCCTGGACGTATGTTCCCGTCGTGTCCGAACGCCGCGAACAGGCACCGAGTATAGTGTAGGACGTATGTTTCGACTGTTATGCCTGAACACCTCGAGTCAATTCAACCGGAATGCAGATGACACCGACTGTGCGACACTTTCGCTGGGACGACATGCCAAAGGAAGTCGTGACCGATACCATATCTCGCCGACTGATCACGGGCGACGACATGATGCTCGCGCACGTGTACCTGGACAAGGGCGCGATAGTCCCCAAACACTCGCACCACAACGAACAGTTGACTTACATTCTGGAAGGTGCACTTCACTTCTGGATCGGCGAGGACGGCGATGAGGAAATCATCGTGGGCGCAGGCGAGGTTCTGCACATCCCGTCCAACGTGCCACACCGCGCACAAGCGTTGGAGAATACGCTTGACGTTGATATTTTCAGTCCACCTCGCGAAGACTGGCTGAACGGCACCGACAGCTAATTCCACAACAAATAGAACGATGGATCTCGGGCTGAAGGGAAAGATCGCGCTTGTCACCGCATCCAGCCGCGGCCTCGGCCGCGCGGTGGCGGAGGAGCTTGCGGCAGAAGGCGCCAGCCTCGTGCTCTGCGCGCGCAATACCGCGTCGCTCGAGAAGACAGCAGACGCGATCCGCGAGACGACCGGCGCCAAAATCATCACCGTTACGGCGGACGTTTCGGATCCAGCTGCGATCGATTCGGTGTGGGCGCGCGCACGCGACGAGTTTGGACGCGTTGACATTCTCATTACGAACGCCGGCGGGCCACCAGCCGGCCCATTCGAGAGTCACCCACCGTCGGCGTGGACGGACGCGCTGCGGCTCAATTTCGAGAGCGTTGTCAACATCACGCGCGCAGTGCTGCCGGGAATGAAAGAGCGACGCTGGGGACGCATCATCAACATCACATCGATCGCGGTAAAGCAGCCCGTCGACAATCTCATCCTGTCGAACAGCGTTCGCGCGGCCGTTACCGGCTTTGCGCGCACGTTGGCCAACGAGGTCGCGGGCTTCGGTGTCACTGTCAACTGCGTGATGCCCGGCTACACCCTCACGGATCGCATTGCTGATCTCGCAAAGGCAAACGCAGACCAGCGTGGCACGACTACAGACGCCATTGTCGGCGCGTGGGAGTCACAGATTCCAATGGGCAGACTCGGCACACCCAAGGAATTTGCCGCGATGGTAACATTCCTCGCATCCGAGCGCGCAAGCTACACAACTGGCGCGTCAATTCCGGTTGACGGCGGTTGGATTCGCGCGCTACTGTAGCGCTAGCGCGGCTGCCTGAGCCGCCAAGCCGTCCAGCAACGAGTCGGTGTGACGTGCGCGCGTGCGATGGTTCATCAGGGTCACGCGCAGCACGGGCCGTCCGTCCAGCACCGTGAGCGTTATCCATCCCTTCCCCGAGCGATTGTAACTCGCGCGCAGCTCGCGGTTCAAGGCGTCGAGCGACGTCGCGTCGAGCATACCGGTTCCCACGTAGCGGAAGCAGAGGATGTTGGACTCCGGCTCGTGTAACGCCTCGAAGTCAGATCGCGCAATAATCGCGTCGTACAATCCGCGTGTGACATCGCAGAGGTGATCATAAACGCGTCCAATTCCGTCCGCGCCGTAACGCTGCAACGCGACCCACAACTTGAGAACGTCGGCGCGACGCGAGCACTGAAAACTCTCGACCCCCAGGTCCCAGGCGCGCGATCCGGCGCGTTCGTGAAAGAGATACGGTGCGCGTTGCGCGAAGGCGCGGTGAAGATCCTGCCGGTCGCGCATCAGAAGCATCCCGGTAGCGATCGGCAGCAACATCCCCTTATGCGGATCCCACGCTAACGAGCGGGCATGCCTGACGCCGCGGAGCGCGTCTGCGCGTGTCCCCGAGAGGAGCGCTGAAGCACCGTGCGCACCATCAACGTGCAACCAGATTCCGCGATCGTTGCAGATCGTCCCGATCGCTTCCAGGTCATCAAACGATCCAGTCGCGGTGGACCCAGCGGTCGCGACGACAGCCATGACGGCCTTCCCCGAGCGCGCGGCTTCGTCGAGCGCGATCGTCAACGCGGAGGAATCCATCCGGAAGTCGCGCGAAGCGACCGTGATGAGACTCTTCACTCCCATGCCCAGCTCACCTAGTGCGCGAGACACAGCGTAGTGCGCATGCTCGCCGCACAGGACGACCGGTG
>PLEG01000310.1 GCA_003136975.1 Gemmatimonadota bacterium
GCTCGATCTCAGCCACAGCAGGCCCGCGGATCTCGACCCCCGTATCACGCCACGGCGCAATGCCACGCGCGGGATCGC
The DNA here is from genome assembly GCA_003136975.1 of Gemmatimonadota bacterium. Lineage (GTDB taxonomy): Bacteria > Gemmatimonadota > Gemmatimonadetes > Gemmatimonadales > Gemmatimonadaceae > Fen-1247. The sequence continues at coordinate 79 of PLEG01000310.1, forward strand.
CGACCCACGCATCACCAACGCATAACCCCGTGATGAACCCAATGCGTCCGTCCACCACGACACTCTTCCGGTGGTCCCGGTGCACCCATCCAAGCGGACTCGCGAGCGTGAACGGATTGAAGCAGCGCACCTCGATTCCAGCCGCGCGCATCGCATCCCAGAATCGCGACGGTGTCTTTCCAAACGCGCCCATCCAGTCGTACAAGAACCGCACCTTCACTCCAGCGCGCGCCTTCGCGATGAGCGCGTCTGCAAACTGCCGCCCCGACACGTCGTCGCGCATTATGTACGCTTCGAAATACACATACCGCGCAGCGCCGGCTATCGCCTCGAGCCACGCTGGATAATTCTCCGCCGCGTCACGGAGAAGGCGCACGCTATTTCCCTCGATGCGCTCCGCGTCCACCGCCCGGGAAATTGCCTGGTCCATCAGCGGCCGCCCCGCATCTGCGCCGGCCGCCGCTCGTCGCTCGCTGCGCGACACTTTCAACGGATCGTCGCCGACGACGCAGTTGTCATGCTACGGACGCGGATGCACTGGCGGACCGCTGCTACGCGACTCCTGCCCCCGAATGTTGTCAACGTGCATCCGCACCACCTGAACGCGCTGCGGCATTGGATCGTCCGCCGTGAGCACCTGCGGAATCGCCGCACGCAGCAGCCTGACCGCAATCTCGAACTCGGTCCAGTCAGGCGAATGAAAATCGGACGACAATATCTCGATACCTCCCGACACCTCCACCGCCCGCCAGTCATAAAGCCCTTCCACCTCATCCACCTCGAACGCGGCCCACGGATGATGTCTCACCGTTGTCAGATCCTCGCCCAGCTCCGTGCGCGCGTAGATCCAGCCGTCGGAATACAGATAGTTCGCGAGCTTCACCCGCACCAGGTCGTGAAAAGTGATCCCGAGTCGGCCCACGTGATGCTTCGCCAGAAGAGCCACCGCTTCATCGTGCGACATCTCACGCACGTCCACGTGCAGCTTCTCCGACTCGTGCGCAACCGCATGCGCGCCGCCCTTTGAGGATCGGCTCTTCGATTCAGCCATTATTCCCGTCACCAGTTGACTGTCGCTCAAGTGACCCGCGATCCCATTTCGCGCAGTCAGCAGCCGCCTCGTATGTACTCTGCAAAAATTCGAGCAACACATCGTCAGGCGACTCGGCGTTACGCACCGCATCGTACGGTAGAATGAACTCCCGCATGTTCTGATCGTAATATGCCGCCGCAGGCCGCACTGCATAGCTGCTGTACCCTTCCGGCTCCGGATACGCGTACGAGTAGAACGCCGCTTCCTGCGTTCCACCGCCCGGCCAGAACCCTGCGCTGCTGCACTCGCGCGAATACGCCTCGCGCATCACGTAGTCGGGACAGTTGAGAGCGCCCCCCGGATGCACCGGCGCGCGGCGTCCCGAAAACCGCGTCGCCGCAAGATCGAAACTGCCCCAGAAAAAATGCACCGGACTCGCCTTGCCCTCAAAGGCACCGCGAAAACGCTGAAGCACGCGATTCGCCTGAAGTATCACCCGCCACCACCGGTTCGCGGCATCCCGATCGTACGACGCGTGCTGCGTGTCTTGAGAAAACGGAATCGCGACCGCGACTTCAACAGGCACGTCGCGAATCTTGACATCAAGATCCAGCGAACGCAGCACCTTCAGGTATTCACTGTAGAACTCACTCACGGAGCGCTGAGTCAACGGAACCTGGCGAGTGCCACCATCGCTTGTTCGCACAACCACGTTGTGGTCGATGAAGTCGAAGTCCACCGACACAGCGCGCTCGCCGTACGGCATGGCGGACGTCGTAAGGCCGCGCTCAGTCGTGTACAGCGTAACCTGCCACCAGTGATTCTGCATCGGCGCCAGCGCGAGCCGCATCTTGCCAACGATCTGCGTCAGCATGTGCNNACCACTCGGCGATTGGCAGCTCCGGCCAATCGGCGCTCGACGAGCTGCTCCGCGATTGCGTTGCGCCCATATCGCTAACGCGCCCCGGGTGCCGGCTCGAACGTTATCTCGTCGACATAACACCAGCCCCAATCCTCATTCGGCTCAAACGAGCGCACGATGGGATGCTTGGTCTGGTGGAAGTGCTTGGTAGCGTGTTTGTTGGGCGAGCTATCACAACAACCCACATGCCCGCACTCGAGACACAACCGCAGATGCACCCACCGGCTGTGCATCTGGAGACATTCCTCACACCCGTTCGGTGTCTTCGGCGCCACATCCCGCACCTGATCCAGGTGCGTACAGTTCTCAGCAGTCACGGGACAAGCTCCATCGCGGGGGTGATGCGTCCCTGAATATGCACAATGAATACCCGGTTAGCACCGCAACATGGGTTGCTCCCCTGGGACGCGCGACACCGCGCCGGCTACCTACGCGACGCGAACATCCGTCTGGGAGAAATCATCGCCGGTGAACAGCAGCGCATCGTCGGCAACAGCGATGGCAACGATTTACGTTATTGAGC
>PLEG01000374.1 GCA_003136975.1 Gemmatimonadota bacterium
CGGTCGTCGCTTTGAACGCAAAGACCGGTGAACGCGTCTGGCATTACCAGATTGTCCATCATGGCCTGTGGGACTATGACATCCCTGCGCCGCCGGTCCTCGCAACGATAACGTGGCACGGCAAGCCGCGCGATGTTGTTGCCGTCCCGTCGAAGACAGCATGGATCTACGTGTTTGATCGTGTGACTGGGAAACCGATCTGGCCAATCATAGAACGTCNNACCGCAGAGTGACGTTCCGGGCGAGCGCACTTCGCCAACGCAGCCGATACCTACAAATCCGGCACCGTTCAGTCGACAGGCGGTTACCGAGAACGATCTGATCGACTTCACCCCCGAACTTAATCGACGCGCGCGCGAAATATTCGAACAATACCGCAGTGGGCCGATTTTTACTCCACCGTCGATGCAGGGTACGATCACCATGCCGGGCGCCATCGGTGGGTCTGGATGGGGTAGCACCGCTTACGACCCAGAGTCGCACACGCTCTATGTTAAGGGCACCAACGATCCTGCTTTGTACAGAATCACCAAGGGTATACCGAACGACACCGTCGGGTTCGATTACACTGCTGACCTCGTACACAGTTCGCTCGGTGTTACTCCGGACACGACCACGGGCCAAGAGCTACATGTCGTATCTGCGCAGTTGCCGTTGATCAAGCCGCCGTACGGCAACATGACGGCGATCGATCTCAACACAGGAAGGCAGCGCTGGCAAGTTACACTCGGCGATACACCAGCGATTCGTAACAATCCGCTACTCAAGAGCCTGAAGCTTCCTCCGCTTGGTGTTGCTGGAGCAGTCGGCGGCACTGTAACAAAGGGCGGTCTAATCTTCGTCACCGTCGGGGGCAATGTGCTCTACGCTCTCGACACACGTGATGGGCATGTGCTGTGGCAGCACGCGTTGCCGGCCGGGCGTGGTTACTCTAATCCGATCTCTTACCGTTCTGCGAATGGCGTTCAATATGTTGTCATAGCAACCGGCGGTGGGGATAACGCGGAGCTTGTAGCTTTCTCCGTGGACGGCGCCCGTTGACTTAGCACCAGCGTCCGATGTAGAGCGGCCGTATCCAAGCCGTTTTCACCAGTAACTCTGTCCCTGTTGATGATGCGCCTCCCGATCAAGTTTCCCATTGCAGTGATACTCGCCCCTCTCGTTGTGGGCGCGCAATCCGTTACGATGACCGCAACAGAGCGGCAGCTTCACGACGCTATTACTAGCGGACGCGAGCAGCAGATTGCCTATCTGGAGAAGGTCGTGAATATTCCAAGTGGCACTCTCAACTTGGCAGGAGTCCGGAAGGTCGGCGCCGTGTTCAGTACGAGTCTCGACTCACTCGGCTTCCGGACGAAATGGATCAACATGCCAGATTCATTGGGCCGTGCAGGTCACCTTGTAGCAGAGCACAAAGGCAAGGCTGGCAACGTACGCATGCTCCTCATCGGACACTTCGACACAGTCTTCGAAGGCGCCGGCCAGCAGTTTGTGCGAGTCGACTCAATCGCCAAGGGTGCAGGCACGAGCGACATGAAAGGCGGTGACGTGATCATGCTCTACGCCCTCAAGGCGTTGAAGAAGGCCGGAAGGCTCGACGCGATGAACATCACGCTCGTGTTCTCGGGTGACGAAGAGCATCCCGCGTTCCCTATCTCGCTCTCACGGCGCGACCTCATCGACGCGGGCAAGCGTAATGACATTGCCCTTGCCTTTGAGGGTGGTAATCGCGGCGACGCAACCATCGCCCGTCGCGGAGCGAGTGCCTGGCGCATCAATGCGACCGGAACCCAGTCGCACTCTGGCGGCGTGTTCGGCGAGCGGGTGGGCTACGGCGCGATCTATGAGATCGCACGCATCATCGACGGCTTCCGCACTCAGCTGGTTGGCGAGAAGTACCTCACCTTCAGCGTAGCCACGATCTTGGGCGGAACCGATGTAGTCTATGACACCATTGGCATCAAGGGCACAACGGCAAGCAAGCTCAACATCATCCCGCGCGCCGCAGTGGCGCACGGCGACCTGCGCTTCATCTCCGAGGAGCAGAAGCAGAACACGCGCGCGAAAATGCGCGAAATCGTTGCGAAGCACCTACCTGGCAGCGACGCGACGATTTCGTTCGAAGATGAATATCCGGCTATGTCGCCGACGGCCGGCAGCGCACGCATTCTCGCGCAATACGATTCGTCCAGCCAGGCGCTCGGATACGGTAAGGTCGAGGCGCTCGATCCAGGTCGTCGTGGGGCCGGTGACATCTCTTTCGTCGCCCCGTTCATTGACGGCCTCGACGGCCTCGGCGCGCTTGGCGAAGGAGCTCACTCCCCTAGGGAGAACACCAATCTCAACTCCATGATCATGCAGACGGAGCGCGCTGCCTTGCTCCTCAACCGGCTCGGGCAGATGAGCGCGAAGTCATTCGTGCGTACCCCGAACCCTTAATAGGCAGTAGCGGACGTTTCTCAGTCCGGTCAGCGAAGATCAGCTCGTGGTCTCCGCTTGTGTTTCGCTGGGAGCGCCAACGCCGGCGAGGAAATGCCGACGTTGGCCGCTCCACACTTCCGGGGTTCGGTCATGATACGCATCTCTCGCCGTGCATTTCTCGCTTCGCTCGCCGCCGCGCTGCCGGCCGCCGCGCTCGTGCGTCGCGCTCACGCCGCGTCTGTCGATGAACTTGGTGCGAGTCAGCGTAGCATGCGTGCTCTCGGTGAGGTGATTCTGCCTCAGGAGCTTGGTGCCGCTGGTATCACCAAAGCAGTGAATGAGTTCGAGCGCTGGATTGCTGGGTATCGCGAGGGCGCGGAACTGCTGCATGGCTATGGGACGTCGACCCTCAAGTGGGCAGGCCCGACGCCGGCTACTGCGTGGGCGGCGCAGCTCAACTTCTTGGATAAGAAGGCCCAACGCGCACATGGCCGGGCGTTTGCCGACCTGTCCATCGAGGCGCGGCGCGCGCTCGTACAGTCAGACCTCGATGCAATCAACGCCGACGGGATTCCGCCACTCGGACGTGCCCCTCACGTCGCCCTCGCTATTCTGGCACACTACTACAGTAGCAGCGAAGCAAACGACCTCTGTTACATGGCGCATATCGGGCGACAGAACTGCCGCCCTCTGGCGGCCCAGACGCGGAAGCCATTACCGTTAGCGCAGGCGCACGCATGAGCTGGCGGCTTGGGACCAGACCGCAGGTGATCGAGAGCGACGTGTGTATCATTGGCTCCGGAATTACCGCCGCCATGGTGGCCGATCGCCTCGCGCGTACGACGAATGGCAAAATCGTCGTGGTCGAGGCTGGGGACGAGGCGCCGCCGCTCGGTGCTCGATACCCGCTCCGCGAGCGGTATCTACAGTATGGCGAAAGTCCGTGGCCACACGATCATCTGGAAGGTTACGAAATCCACGGGCCGCTCCAGTCGCGATCGATGCAGGTAGGCGGGCTGGCACTCCATTGGGGAGGAGTCACGCCGCGCTGGTCGCCAGAGGACTTCAAGACACGGTCCTTGTTCGGGGTAGGCACCGACTGGCCAATTTCATACGATGATCTCGACCCGTTCTACCAGGAGGCGGAAATCCTGATGGGAGTTTCCGGTGAGCAAGGCCCGGTGGAGATGGATCCACGTGGCAAGCCTTTCCCGATGGCTCCTTACCCACTGACGTACAATCTGGAACAGCTACAAGAGTGGGTGAAGCACGCCGGAATCGCTACATGGAGCCAGCCTACAGCGAAGAACTCGCGGCCATACGGCGGACGGAGCGAATGCTGTCGTAACGATACATGCGAGCCGATGTGCCCGATTGGTGCGAAGTACTCCCCTGACTTTACCTGGAACAAGCTGCGTGCTGCAAACCGCGTGACGCTCTATCCGCGCACACTGGTCCGGAAGCTCGTACTTGACGAGCGAACGAAGAAGATCGTGAGCGCCGAGGCGATGCAGGCCAAGCGGTCGGGCGGGAAGTCGCCGACTGCGATTGAATTTCGGGCCAAGACATTCGTCGTTGCAGCCGGATATGTATGGAGTTCTCACCTGCTCCTGCTTTCCGCGAACAGCCGTGCGCCTGATGGCTTGGCGAACAGCTCCGGCATGGTCGGCAAGTATCTCGCGGGCCACCGTGCTCAGAGCGCCTTCATATCTCTTCCGTTACGGCTTTACCCAGGCATGAACGGCCAGCATTCGCTCCTCTCCAAGCAGTTCATGCGGTCACCGGCGACTGACCGATATCTCCGCCACGACCTGCGGGTGTGGGAGTCGAGCTACGACAGAGGCCCGCGGCTTCGCAATGATTCCGGCACGCTCATGCTCGGTGACGATATCCTCCGCGACTGGCGCGAGCGCACCAAGACCGGTGTCGCGCGCGTGCGCGCGTATTACGATGTCGTGCCTGATCGGTCAAGCGAGCTCACGCTTGATGCGACCAGACGCAATTCATACGGCGATCCGCTTCCATCACTCGCTTTCCGTGATGCTCCGGAATCGGCCGCGCTTCGTGGCTACTCCGAGTCCACCATCCAAGCGTTGTTCGCGCGCATGGCGCGCGCTGGAGGTGGCTCGGTGCTTCCAGCACGAGGTAACGGCGGAGATTGGCAGGACCACCCATCGGGTGGATGTCGTATGGGCGACGACCAGGCCACCTCTGTGGTGGACAGCTGGGGCCGCACACACGATCACGAAAACCTGTTCGTAGTCGGAGCCCCAACGTGTGTGAGCGGGAGCTGTGCGAACGGAACGCTCTCCTTCTGCGCACTGGCGCTACGTGCAGCGACCGAGATGGCGCGCTAAGCCGCGCTAAATACCGGAACGCGACCACACACTCTGCCTTCTCATGCTCCAAGCATGAGATTCATGAGATTTTTTCGACAACCGCGACCATGCCGGCTCGGTATCCTGGTCTCGATGCCGGCAGCTCCCAGTACGGCATAATCACCCGCACCGATCAGTAGATCGTGCGTGATGCGGCTGAGCGGTAAGGCCCGCAGCCGACCTGAGTAAAGGAGACGTTGTGGATTTTATTGTGAGGAGGCATAAAGTCTTATATAACCTTGACGTTGATTAGTGTCCCGGCGAAGTTTGACCGCTGTATCCAGCTGTCCCCGGAGCACCGAGTCGATCATGTCTATCGACCCCGCCTCACGGCGTGGGCAAAAACCGTCATAGCCAGGAGTAAGCCCGTGAAGTTCTCTCGTCGAGTGTGATATGCCGGCCTCGCGACGTCGCTGTTCGTCGCGCTCGCGCCACGTGCGGACGCGCAGGGCACGACCGGTCGCATTACCGGCGTGGTCACCGATTCCAGCACCAATCGGCCACTCGCCGGCGTCCAGGTCTCCGTGGCCGGTGCGCGCCTCGGCGCCGCGACCGATGCCGCCGGCCGCTACAGCATCAACCGCGTAGCGGCGGCCACGCACGTGATCGACGCGCGCCGGCTCGGCTTCCGGCAGCTGAGCCATGCGGGCGTCATCGTCACTGCGGACTCTGTCACCACCGTGGACCTGCGGCTCGCGTCCGTCCCGCTCACGCTCGAGGCGGTAGTCAGTACCGGCGTCGTCGATCCGATCGGCGGTACGCGTGTGCCATTCACGGTCGGGCACATCGACGCCGAAAATGCGCCCGTGCCGGCGACGAACGCGGTCGAGACGATTCAAGGCAAGATCGCGGGGGTCACCGTCGTGCCGAATGGTCGACCCGGCACAGGCACGAACATCGTCCTGCGATCGCCGACCAGCATCAATAAGTCGAACACGCCGCTGATCGTGGTCGACGGCGTAATTCTGAGCCAGTCGTTCGACGCATCGTCCGCGGACCTCGAGTCGCTCGACATCGAGAGTGTGGAAGTGGTGAAAGGCGCCGCGGCCGCGTCACTGTACGGATCGTGCGCGTCGGCCTGCGTGATTCAGATTCGCACCAAGCGCGAGGTGCTGGGCGCGGTGAAAGCGCGTCCGCTTTCGTCTTGCCCTGTGATGTTAACTGTGACGGTCGCGATATCACCCGTGACGTTTTCGCTTACAAGCGTCGCACGGGCCTTTGCCGCCTGCATGGACCGCGCTCGATCAGCCAGAACATTGCCCGCGCGGACGCGCGCTCCTCCGGTCGTGTCGGCGACCATGAGATCCAGCATTGGATCGAGACTGCCCGCGGATAAACCATTGAGCGCATCAACCATCTCGTTCCCAGGCGATTTCGCGCCGAGGCTGAAGCTCGACGCACCAGAGCCGCCAGAGCCGCTCGAATCCTTCGAGCCGCACGCACAGAGCAGCAGTATGATCGCGGTTGCACTTGTTGCTGTGCGAATCACACTGTACATCGCAAACCTCAGAAGTGGTTGGTTTAGGTCAGTGAATCGCCCCGGGTTCATCGGAGGCTCGGTTATTTGAGTGCTCCTTTCAGCCTACGTCGTGGGTCGGGGTGACGATGAGCAGCGGGTCTGGATAATCACTGAGGTGGACAGAGCCTCGCAGGACGCGCTGGTGCGCAGTTTCTTGGACGCCTGAGCGATGCCGCCCTGGCAGCTGCGTATCGGGATTGTGACATATTCTGCGCACCGTCGATCTACGGCGAGAGCTTCGGCCTGGTGCTGATCGAGGCCATGGCGTGCGGTCGCCCCGTCGTTGCAAGCGACATCCGTGGGTACCGCGAAGCGGCGGCGGGAGCGGCTCTACTCGTCGCACCGCGCGACCCCGACGCACTCGCGGCCGCGTTGCTCCACGTCGCCGATAACACGACGCTGCGCAAAGATCTTGTCGAGCGCGGCTTTCGGCGCGCAGCGGAACTCGATTGGCGTCGTACCTCGCATCACATCGTCTCCGTCTACCGCGCGGCAAGCTCTCCACTGTCGCATCGCCGTCCTTCGGACGAAATGGCGCTGGATTCAGCGCGGCAGCTGTGAGGACAATCGGCTCTTCGTCACCGCACCAAGTCCCCACAGATGGGCGTCGTGAGATGGTGCGAAGCGAAGCACGCAACGAAGGGGTCCAACGAGAACGTTACGTGACCGCGGTCGCCCTCCACCCGCCGGTCGATGGCGATGCGGGCTGCGCCGAAACACCTACCATGCCTAACACTCGTCCTGTCGTGGGTCGGTTTCGGCGTGCCTGGTTCGCGACGCGCGTGGTCATTCCGCTTGCGCGCGCATTTGCGCGCTACAGTCGTGCCAGGGTCTTCGGCGATAACCTCATTCCCAGCGACGGACCCGTCATCTATGTAGGCAAACACCCGAGGTCATACCTCTATCTTGAAACTGCCCTGCTCGGCGTTTTCGCTTTCTGGGACAGCGGCCGGCCACCTTTCCGCGTGCTGGAGAGCGCTCACGCATCTGGGTTGCGAGCGCCGCTGCACAGTTGGATCCGCCATAATGTGGGAGCGATTCCAGCCACTGAAGAAAGCGCGCTCGAAGTGCTCCGGAATGGAGAGTCACTGCTCATCTTCCCAGGGGGGACACGCGAGCTTTACGGTGCACCCGACGAGCTCCGGTGGCGTGGGCGCGAGGGCTACGCGCGCCTTGCAATCGCCGCACAAGTTCCAGTAGTCCCGTTTGCGATTGCCGGCGCCGACCAACAGCACCCTTTACGGATCTCGGTAGGGTGATCGAGCATCTGGCTTCCGCCTATTCCGCTTCCCGTTCCGATTGATTTTCACTTTGGCGCACCCCTGCCGCCGCCGCTGGAAGCAGTTCGCGGCGAGATTAGCGGCGGCGTTTCAGCGTATGCCGCCCAGATACACGACGCAACTGAGCGCCTGCTGGCGGCGGCCGTCACCGAACAGCGGAAGCGAGTATGACCGGCGCACCGAAGTATTCCGAGCCGGTCAGCGCTCGATCGCAACGTGGGCCGTTTGCTCCACCGCCCGTCCTCCGGCCAGATCGGTGGTATTACAGATACGGTTACATCGCGCTCTCCAAATGGCTCGTCCGATATCACAGAACACGCTTTGTGGGCGAGCTCCCTCAACCGGGGCCGTGCATCTATGTTGCACATCACGGCGCCGGCTATCTCAACCTTGACCTGGTAGTTGCATGCTTCCTGGTGGGCTGGGAGAGATGGTACGAGCGCACCGGAGCATTCACTCCGCTGCGTATCGCTGCCGCGCAGGGACACGCGATCGAGCGGGCAATCCCCGGCTTGCCCGCTGTCAAGCGCCAGGCCGGCCTGATCGACCCTTCGGAAGCATCCTGCCTTGCGGTACTCAAGCGAGGAGAGCAGCTCCTTGTCACGCCGGGCGGTCAGCGTGAATCCATGCCCGATGCACGTGACTATCGGCTCAAGTGGCGCGATCGGTATGGCTTTGTCCGTCTCGCGCTCGCGACGGGCGCACCGATTGTTCCGCTGAGCGTTGTAGGTGGCTTCAATGCGTTTCCCGGCTTTCGCTATCGCAAACTCTCGATCTGGTCCCCGGTGCCATTGCCCGTCCGGCTGGACGTGGCCGTCGGGACTCCGATCCACGTACCAAAGCAGCCGAACCTCGTGCGCGATGAGGTTACGGTGAAATCGATTCATGAACAGGCCTGGCACACAACACAAGCACTCTACGATCGGCTGCTGGCCCAACGCGGCGAATCGAGCGCTGATAGTCACGCGGCAGTGGTTACACTGAAATAGCCATTCAAGTGAATACCGAAGTGCGGGTCAACTGTGCTCCGATTGCAGCCGCGAGATCGGAGCAAGATCAGTGGACGGGGAGATACGTGCGGACCCTGGTCGCGAGCGATTGGCACCCGGGCAGTTTCAGCTCGCCAGCTGCCGTGCATTTGGCCCAACAATTCTTGGAGTGCGCCCGGGCGAGCGGCGATCGTGTTGTGCTGAACGGCGACATTTTTGAGGGGCTCTTCGAACCCGCCGAACAAGCCGAAACGGCGCACCCGGTCGTGCGCGACATGATCGCAGAGATGACGACTCGAGGGCAGCTCTTCCGCCTCGCTGGGAACCACGACCCGGACGTTGGTCGCTCGGTGTTCATTGTGGACCAGCCGAAATTTGGACGCGTGCTTATTTCGCACGGACACGCCGTAGATTCACTACATCATTCGCGACTTGGACAGCTCGGGGATGCAATCTCCCGTCGGATGGGTCACCTGGTTGCCATCCGCGGTGCAGCGCGGTTCGCCGAACGTGCAGCGAACGCAATTGCGGGAGTCGCTATCGAGAATGCGTTCCAGACTCGTTGCCGCGCTTTGGTCGAACAAAGTAAGTGTGTCGTCGGCATCTTCGGCCACATACATCGGCGCTACCTTGCCCCCGACGACGCCTACGCAAACGCAGGGTGTCTCTCGCGCACCCGACTTGAATATCTCATTCTATCGGATGATGTCATACAACTGGCGCATCTCGAGCTGGGAGAGCGGCGACTCCAGGAGTCGAGGCGCCATGCCTGCCCCGTCTGATAGGATGGGCTGTGAGATGCGCTTGTGGGTTTAGCGTTACTGCAGCGCTGGCACTATTTAGGTCTCTTTCTCGTGCTGCTTGCTGAAGAAGCCGGGATTCCACTCCCCATCCCGGGCGATGTATTTATCGCCGCAATGGGAGCTGCTGGGCGCGCAAGTCACGCAAATTTCATCATGACGACGGTTATCGTCATGAGTGCAACGTTGAGCGGCAGCGCCATTCTTTTTGAGACGTCGCGCCGCCTCGGCCAGCCCTTTCTGCTTCGGATCGGCCGCCGGTTCGGCTTTGATGTAGACCGTGCCGTAAGGGTTGAACTGTGGCTCAAACGGCGTGGCGCGTTGGCTATCGTGGCGGGTCGCCTCACACCGGGACTCAGGATCGTAGTTACCGTTGCCGCTGGCGCCCTCGGTGTGGGACGGACACAGTTCCTGTGCGGCACGGCGGTGGCCTCCGTGCTGTGGTCAGTGATCTACTACGGGCTGGGCTATGCCTTTGGCGCAGGCGTGGAGACCGTCCTGCGCGTCGCACTCGGACGGGCATTTCACGACACGGATACCGCAGCCATCGCCATTGTGGCCGCAGGACTAGCAACCGTTGCAGTCCTTGCAACCGTGACATTGCGACGCCGAAGTAGCCGACGTCACGCATCACGGACGTAAAGCGCGCGCCGACGGCGGCACAGTCAGCGCCGTGAGGCGAGAAGCGCGTGGATGAATGCGTAGCCAACGATCGGGATCGCGATGACGACATAAATGCGCAGCACAATCAACAGGGCCATGGTGCCCCTACCCAGGACCCGACGCGGCAGCGGGCGCTCGGACTCGGCGGTGCGCTGGCCCGCTTCGAGAGCGCTTATCAGTTTGGGATCGTATTGCACCGCGTCGCTCTACTTGCTCAACAGGTTTGGGAACACCGTGATCACTCCATACAGTGCGCCGATCAGCGAGATCGCGACGACGATAGTTCCTCCGGCGAGGTTTGCCTTCCATCTATTAGCCAAGTTTCCCATAATTTCTGTGTCGTTGACTAGAAGTAAGAGGAACAGCAGTGCGGGTGCCATCAGCAAGGTGGCGATGACATTAACGGTCAACGTCATCGCGAGCAACGGCGCCCCCGGGATCAGCACGATCGCCGCTCCTACCAGAGTCGAGCCAATTGCTGCACCATAGAACAGCCGCCCTTCGGAGAAACTGAGGTTCAGGCTATGCCGTGCTGCCACGGTCTCAGCCAGTGCGTACGACGAACTGGTAGAGATCGTCATCGCAGCGACCAGGCCTGCCTCGATGATTCCCAGCGCGAATAGCGTGGCACCGGTCGTGCCAAGCAGCGGGCGGAGTGCAGTCGCGAAATCGGCCCCGCTCGCGAACTGAGACACATCGACATGAGTGGCAAACAGCGGTGCGGTGGCAACAACGGTGGCGATGGCGACAACCGCGGCCACGCCAGCGCCGATCGCCGTGTCCAGCCGGCCCTGCGGTACGTCTGCTCGCGTAAGCCCTTTATCCACGACCGCACTCTGCTGGAAGAAGATCATCC
>PLEG01000109.1 GCA_003136975.1 Gemmatimonadota bacterium
CTCCGGAGTGGGCCGAGAAACTTGGGCTCACGGCGGACATTCCGATTCCAGTCGGAGCGTTCGACGCGCACTGGGACGCGATCGGCGCGGGTATCATCGAAGGCGACGTCGTCAACGTAATCGGGACCTCGACGTGCATCGTTGCCATCGCGAAGGATGTCGACTGCGTTCCCGGCGTGTGTGGTGTGGTGCGCGGATCTGCACATCCCGACTATGTCGGTGTCGAGGCTGGTCTATCCGGTGTTGGAAACATCTTCGAGTCGATCGCGACGCGAAGTGGAAGCACAGTTGAAGAGTTGTCCAGGGGTCTCGAAGACTATCATGCCGGACAGACCGGACTGCTGCGCATGGTATGGGACAACGGCGATCGCACCGTGTTGGTGAATCCGCATCTTGGTGGCGTAACGTTCGGCTGGAATCTGAATCACAGCGCAAGTGATGAGCTATTCGCTGCAATTGAAGGGACAGCATTTCATACACGCATCGTGCTCGAGCGAATGGCGGAACACGGCGTGCAGATCAATCGCGTGATACACGGCGGCGGCATAGCGCAGAAGAACGATGTGCTGAACCACATCTATGCAAACGTGCTGGGCAAGCCAATTCTCGTTCCCGAGCGTCCGATTACCGGACTTGGCTCCTCGATCTTCGCCTTTCTTGCCGCCGGCGTCTTCGATACCATCGAGGAAGCGCAGCGCGCACTCTGTCCATCATTCCGCGTCATCGAACCTGATCCGCGCGAGCAGGCGACTTATCAACGATTGTATGGGATGTACAGGTCACTGTACTTCGCGATGGGAGAGCCATCGTCGTCCGCGGTACACATCGGCAGCGTGCTTCCGGAGTTGCGTCGCATCGCCACGGAGGTGCGTGCAACGGGAGCTACAACATGATACGCCGTCACCTCCGTCGCACGTCCTGCTGTATTGTACTCGCGATGATTTCGATGCTCGCCTGCGCGTCGGCGCGTCATGCCGCACGACCAGATACGGTACAGGAACCGGAGGCGTACCTGTTCTCGCACTTCACGCGCAACGGCGAGGACGGAGTGCACCTCGCATACAGCCGCGATGGCATCCACTGGCTGCCCCTCAACGGTGGAAAGGCTGTCATTACGCCAGCGATCACCGGCTCCGGCCAGGGGTGGCAGGAGTGGAACACGACAGCTGCACTGATGCGCGATCCGAGCATTTTGCGCGGGCCGGATGGGATGTTTCATCTCGTGTGGACCGTCGCGTGGACCGACCACGGAATCGGCGTCGCGCACTCCAGAGATCTGATTCACTGGTCGAAACAGACGCGCGTACCAGTGATGGAGCACGAGCCCACTACACTCAACACATGGGCGCCAGATCTCTTCTATGATAACGCGACGCAGCAGTTCGTAATCGTGTGGGCCTCTTCGATTCCCGGACGATTTCCCGCGACGGACTCGCTCGCACAGAAGACATCGCGCGGGCGCGCCGATCATCGGCTGTACTACGTCACCACCAAGGACTTCGTCACGTATTCGGCAACGAAGCTGCTGTACGACGGCGGTTTCAGCGCCATTGATGGAACGATCACGCAGCGTGGCGACACGTATTATCTGGTGATGAAGGACGAGACGTTCTATCCGCCACATCGCAATCTCCGCATCGCGTCGAGCAAACACGCGACCGGACCGTACGGACCAGCGTCACCAGCATTCACGGATCGCGATACAGAAGGACCGTCGGTCCTGCAGGCTGGTGGCTACTCGTACATCTACTATGACGAATACACGAGAGGGCACTACGGCGCGGTTCGGACCACGGACTTCGTGCATTTCGAGCCCTTCTCCGATTCGCTCAAGACGCCGCGCGGAATCAGGCACGGATCGGCTTTCCTCGCGCCGGAGTCGGTGCTCGACGGGCTGCTGGCGCTGGATACCGCGCGGCGATAGCGCCGCCTCACCGATTTCCGCTCCGCTTCGGCGTGCCGACCTTTACCAGCAGCACTCCGTGTCTTGGCACAACGGCAGAGAGCGAGTCGCGCTTTGTGCCCATGTCCTCGTGCCGCCAGAGATCGCGCACCGGCTGACTTCCTGACAGTCCGATGTCCGACCAGTGCACCGTGATAGTTTGAGCCACGAGGTCGCGATTGAACAACCCCACCGCCATCGTCCCATCAGCGAGAGGCCGAGCCCACACCTCTGCACGCCCCTGTTGGCGGGTGCGACCTGCTGCCTTTCCGAGTGGATCCTGATCGACTGCGAGCACCTCCGGGTTGCCAAGCAGATTCGTCGTGAACGTATCCAGCTGCGATAGATCTGCGCCTATGATAAGCGGCGCAGCCTGCAGCGCCCAGAGGCTGATGTGCGTGAGCTGCTCGTTCGGCGTGAGATGCGTGTCACGAAGAGTGCGCCCCCAGCCGAGCTTCCCGACGACGAGCATGTCGGTGTCGTTCCAGTGTCCGGGACCTGCGTACTGCTCGTGACCCGTCTGCGCGAATCCGATGCCCGACATGCTGGTCCAGCTGTCTGTGATGTCGCCCGTTACCCGCCACAGATTTCCACCCACGTCTGCGCCCCACGTCCAGACGTCCCCCCAGCCGTACTGACACAGCGAGAACACCAAATCGCGATCGAGCCCATCGAGAATCGAGCGCATGAGGCGGTATGGCTTCTGAAGCGTCGGGAGTGGAGGCATTCCGGTGCGAGTGGCCTGGACTTCGGAATAGGAGCACCAGTCGTACTTGATGTAGTCGAATCCCCACTTGGCCCATGTCTGCGCATCCTGCGCTTCGTGCTGGTAGCTACCGGCAAAACGCTGCTGGCAGGTGCGCGGGCCTGGCGACGAGTAGATGCCGATCTTGAGTCCTTTGGAATGGACGTAATCTGTTAGAGCCTTCATGTCGGGGAACTTCTCGTTCGACGTGATCTCGCCATTCGCGTCGCGCGACCCTTCCCACGCGTCGTCGATGTTCACGTAGGTGTAACCCTGCGCAGCGAGGCCGCTTGTGACCAACGCGTCCGCCGCTGCACGCACCTTTCCGTCGTCCACCATTGGCCCCCAGACATTCCAGGAATTCCAGCCGAGTGGCGGGGTCTGCGCGAGCGAGTGTGGACCACCAACGATCGTGATTTCCCCTGTAGCAGTACCCGCCGGACCCCTAACGGTGACCGTGATCGCCGTGCGTCCCGCCTGCTTTAGCGCACCGGTGATGATGCCGGTCTTACTGTCGAGTTTGAGCCCCGCTGGCAGATTCTTCACTGCGAATGTGAGCGGTCCCTTGCCCGACACCGGAATGCGGAATAAAAAAGGGCGGCCTGGCGTGGTGCCGGTGACCCGAGGACTGTTCAGCCGCGGCGCGTCGGTGCTGCTCGACGCGATCACGGGCATCGGCTCGCTCGGTGGCGAAGTTGTTGTAGGACGCGCGGCTCCGTCGGCCATGACGATTGCCGCCCCTCCCCAATCGGCGATATCGCCGGCAGCCCCGTCGCCGCCATCGCCGACGAACAGAATCATCTGCTTGCCACCGGTCAGGTCCACCGAGATCGGCGTTGCCGGCTGACCGGCCCTGATTACACCGCTATCGAATCGCTTCGCGCCATCAACCCAGACCTCGAATGTCACCGAGCCGCTGCCAGTCCGGCGCGCGTCATCAATGCCGGCGCTCGCGACGAAGCGTTTTGCCTTTCCTCCCAGGTCGATCCATAGCTCCGAGTTGGCGGTGACGCCGAGTCCGTGCGAGTAGACGGTGCCGCCGAGAGTGATCGGCGCGTCAGGCACTGCAGGCGTGTCGCCACGCGCAGGCCGTCCCCCAAACGCAGCCAGTCCTGGCCGCGGAGGACGGCCGCCCATTGCCTTGCCGAGGTCGAGCGAATCGACCCAGACGCCATTCACCGGCGGACTCGCCCCATCCAGCCGGCTGCCGGCCTGCGCCAACGCAGCGCCAGCCGGCGCGAGCATGGATAGGAGGGCCAATATGGTCGCGGCGTCCTGACGCAATATCTTCATCCGTGTCTCTCGTTAAGAGTGCGCGTGGCGGTTAGATCGTATAATGTATCCAATAGAATTCTCATTATAGACGAGGACTTTCCGTGCCAGATTCCATCTCTCGGCGAGCCGCGCTCAAGCGACTGGGCGCGATCGGCGCCGGATTCGCACTGAGTGGCGATACCCTCAGCGGCCTGATCATCCGCCGACGCGGGCGGGATTTCATGATCGCCGGCCAGCCTGTCGAGATCGCGGTGTCGGCCTTGAGTCCGGCGACTGTGCGCGTGACGATTCGGCCACTGCAGAGTGGACAGCCCGCGCCGCTGCCGATCACGGGCGAACTCGTTAACGAAGAGCTCGGGAGGATTTCGCGACGCGGTCGCACCGCGGCGCAGCTCGCGCGCGTACGAGCCGGTGATCTCTTCGTGACCGTGACAGACGATCCGCCGCGGATTCGAGTCGAGACCGCTGACGGCACAATCGTTCAGAATCTGGAATTCGATGCATCGATCGCAGGCATGTCGTTCTCGCTCGGAACCGGACCTCTTCTGGCGCTCGGCGAGGGCGGTCCCCAGTTCGATCGCAGGGGAAAGACCGATCCGATGGTCATCGGCCAGGGCGGATACCACCTCGCAACCAACGGAACACGTGCTCCGATCCAGTGGCTGGTTGGCACAGAAGGCTGGGCGATGTTCATCCACCAGCCGCACGGCGCGTTCGACTTCAGCGGAACCACGGGCAAGTTCACGCCGCACGCTTCTGCGCTGCCACTCGATCTCTTTGTAGTCTCATCGAAGGATCCACACGTGATCATGCGCGAGTACGCGCGAATCACGGGGCTGCCGGAAATGCCGGCGTTGTGGGGATTCGGCTATCTGCAATCGTCTCGTACTCTCGCCGGCCCCGACGAGGTGATGGGCATCGCACACACCATGCGCGAGAAGCGGCTTCCCTGCGATGCACTCATCTACTTGGGCACGGGATTCTGTCCGTCAGGTTGGAACACACGCAACGGCGACTTCACCTGGAACTCAGCGAACTTCCCATCTCCAAAACAGCAGGTCGCTGCGCTGCACGCCGAGCATTTCAAGGTTGTGCTGCACGTCGTTGTGGAAGGCCATCATCTCACCGGCACTGTATCGGATAAGTGCACAGCAGCGCCGCTGCCCAGTGGAGTCACGGCTGACGGACACTGGCCGCCTGACAGACAGGTCGCATGCTACTGGCCAACACACAGATCGGTGATGGTGGACGACGGCATTGATGGTTGGTGGCCCGACCAGGGCGACGGTTTCGATGGTCCATCGGAGCTGAATCGGCATCGGATGTACTGGGAGGGCACCCAACTTTTCCGTCCGAACGAACGACCGTTCGCACTACATCGCAATGCGTCAGCTGGCGTGCAACGATTCGGCGGCTTTGTCTGGTCGGGAGATGTACAGTCGCGCTGGGAAACGCTGCGCACTCACGTCGCGGTGGGGATCAATTCCGGCCTGACGGGTCTGCACTATTGGGGAACGGATATCGGCGGATTCGTTCCGACCCCTGAGTACACGGGCGAGCTGTACCTGCGCTGGTTCCAGTTCGGCGCGTTCTGTCCACTGTTCCGATCACACGGCCGCAACTGGCATCTGCATCTGCCGTGGGGCTGGGATGGCAGCGATGGTGGCCCGCCGGAGACGCGCAATTTCCAGGCAGATCCTGCAGAGATGCACAACAAAATGATCGAACCAATCTGCCGAAAGTATCTTGAGCTGCGCTACCGACTACTGCCGTATCTATATACCGCTGTCCGTGAAAGTCATGACACCGGAATGCCGATCATGCGCGCGCTGTGGTTGCACCATTCCAGCGATGCAACGGCCGTTGCGCGCGGAGACGAATATCTCTGGGGCCGCGATCTGCTAGTTGCGCCCGTAGTGGAAAAGAGTGCAACATCGCGGCGTCTGTATCTTCCGCGCGGAAGCTGGTTCGACTTCTGGACGGAAGGGCGAGTTGAGGGCGGACGCGAGATCGATCGCGCGGTGGATCTCGCGACAATGCCGCTCTACGCACGAGCTGGCTCCGTGATACCAATGGGCCCCGTCAGGCAGTACGTCAGTGAGCCCAGCGACGAGCCGACGACACTTGTCGTTTTTCCTGGCGCAGATGGCGAGTCATCATGGTACGAGGACGACGGCATCACGTTCGACTATCGAAGCGGTGACTTCATGCGCATAACGATGACATGGCGCGATGCAGCACGACGACTCACGCTCCGCCTTGCACCGGGTTCGCGTATGCGTGCTCCTGCACCACGACGCATCAATGTTCGCGTGGCGGGAAACACGAAATTGACTCCGGTCACGTTCACGGGTCGCGAGATCGAAATTTCACTCTGAGCGGCGCGTGCGCTGCAACAGCCACTCCCTCGATGCCGTCATTCCCGCTTTCGCGGGAATGACTAGGCTCTACCTGTCACTCCCGCTCTGTCCGTAGTACGCATCTGGTCCGTGCTTCCGCAGAAAGTGCTTGTTGAGCAGTTCTGTCGGGAGTGGCTCCGCAGTAGCATTGAGCGCGATCGTCCCGTACGCCATGAACGCCACTTCCTCGAGCAGGTCGGCGATTTCCACGGCTGCACGGACCGATGTACCCCAGCAGAAGCTCGCGTGTCCAGCGACAAGCACCGCCGGCATGCGCAGCGGATCGAGGCCCGCGAATCGGCGCACGATCTCGCGACCGGTGTTCGCTTCGTATTCCGAATGAATGTCCGCGGTCTTCAGATGTGCGGTGATTGGAATCGGACCATGAAAGTAGTCGGCGTGCGTTGTGCCGAAGCACGGTATCTCGCGTTGTGACTGCGCCCAGAGCGTTGCATAGCGCGAGTGCGTGTGCACGACACCGCCGATCTTGTCAAATGCGCGATACAACTCGAGATGCGTGGCCAGGTCCGACGACGGGCGGAGATCTCCCTCGACGATCTTCCCGTTCATATCCACGACTACCATGTCCGCTGGCGTCATGGCGTCGTATGACACGCCGCTTGGCTTGATCACCACGACACCGGCGTCGCGATCGATCGCGCTCGCGTTACCAAATGTGAATCGCGCAAGCCCACGAGTCGCAAGTTCCTTGTTAGCCTCGCAGACTTCGCCGCGAAGCTTCAACAGTGCATCGCGCCTGTCGGTCATACGATACCAGCTCGCTGCTTTGCGCGCTGAATGATCTCTGTCATCACATCACGATGTTTGGTGAATGTGTCGTCCACGACCTGAAGTGTCGGAATGCTGTTCGGCGAAAGCGAGAGTGTGTCGGGATTGAAGTGACCGAAACCGGACTCATGCACCCCGCTACTGCCGCGGCCCGGTGCGGGGCTGCTGAGGTGCTGATAGGCGTGACTGTACTTCGACCACAGCGGACCGAGTCCGACCTGAAACATGGGAATGAAGCCGTGCAGTGCATCGTATGGCATCTCACCGACACACGCGACCTGTGGATACTTCGCGCGCAGATTCTCGACCAATCGACGAGTTCCCTCGTGCATGTCGCCGTTGGTGCTGTTCACATGGCCACCGACGATGTCCAGAAAATACGCGTCGACGTTGTACCGCGCAATCATGTCTGCAATCCGTCCCTCGAGGTGCTCGCGCCACGCGTCGGCGCCGAGGTTCATGTATGCGAGCCAGCCGTCGCCGTGACGGTCGTTGTTCCAGTCCACCCAGTCAAGGTTGTAGACATTACCGTCTATCTTCTTTGTTACTGCGCTGGCGATTTTGGGCCAGACTGGAAGCTTCGTATTCGCGGCGTTCGTGCCGTACATCGGCATCATCCTGAATCCGAGCTTGTGACCCTCGTCGATCAGCCGGTGGAATCCCGCCTCGCCGCCCATGCGATCGGACACTTTGTAGGTCGGGTAATCCCAGTAGTAGCGTCCGTCCCACGCCGGCAGAAACACGAGCACGCGATCGCCGGGAATCTGCGTCGCCATCCAGCGCAGAATCTCCAGCATCTTCGCGAAGTCGTTGAACATGTAGCCGGTGTAATGCATGCCGTGTAGCGTCGTCACCATCGCAAGATTGCGCATCCATGCCGGTACATCCGTGCGCGTCTCCCACGATTTCAGCCCAAACGTTTTCTCGATGTGCTGCATGTGTAGCGCAGTTGCGTCCTGTTCGGTCGCAGCGCGACCGAGCCGCCATGTTGGAACGGAGACGCGTTTGTCCTCGCGCCAGGCGTCGTGCTCGTAGACTGCCTCCACGCGATAACTCGTCTCGCCGGGCGCGAGATAGAACCGCTTTGGCCGCATGTGATTGTCCAGCGCTGATACGTAGAACACATCGCTCGCCGTCTGGATCATGAGGAGCGGCGTCGTCATGCTGCCGCCAGGCCCGTTCAGATCGCCCGCGCCAAAAGCGTAGCCGGCGAGCA
The DNA here is from genome assembly GCA_003136975.1 of Gemmatimonadota bacterium. Lineage (GTDB taxonomy): Bacteria > Gemmatimonadota > Gemmatimonadetes > Gemmatimonadales > Gemmatimonadaceae > Fen-1247. The sequence goes on from PLEG01000109.1 coordinate 8,367, forward strand.
TCTCGTTGTCTCGCGGATCGCGGAAGCCGCTAGCACCAAACGAAACGTGACCGCGCGGCACGCTGCGGACAATCGTAGTAACTGACTTGACCGGCATTTCCATCTCGACCACCGCGTCCCACTCGATTGTTGCGCCTGTGCGACGCAGCGAGGCGGTCAGGTGCCCGGGCGCGGTTTGCTGCCCGCCAGCCCAGACGAAACGGTCGCAAACGATCGTCAACGCGTCGCCGTTGCCAGTGACCTTCATTGCGCTCCGGTCGAGACCGTACGTGTTCTCGCTGGTAAAGACGAGAAAGCCGAAGGTGTAGTCGCCAAAGGCAACCGAGGGCTCGGGAAAGTCGAAGCTGAACTTCTGGAAGCCGTTGCCCTTGGGGGGAATGAAGATGTCGCTCGTGGAGACCAGGTCGACGATGTTGCCCGGCGCATGCCGCAAGGCCGCATCGACCGACGACGTTACAGCGACCTTGCCGGCGAGCGACGCCGGCAGTTGCAGCGCATCAGGCGTGACAAGTGCGCCCGCGCCCACCAGGCCTACGGTTTTCAGCCACTCTCGACGAGAAACGGAGTCACTCATGAATTCAAACCTCGCATCGTCTCCTCCTGGGGTTGCTGCCCGACAATGTCAGTCCGTCTCGCGTTCGTCTCGTGTTCCGTGAACGCAATGATCCCCACCGTGACCGGAAGGTATCGCTTGGGTATGCGGAAACATAAAGTATCCTTTTTTTGTAATCTCTGTATACTATATCCGGACTCCCCGACCAGGGGATGAGCGCCAGCGAGCGGGCGCGCATACCAAAAAGCGCAGCTCACTGCATCTGTTAGCACCACCGACCAGACGAATTACGAGGAGCATTCCATGACGATGTCGCGCCGTAATGTCCTGAAGCTCGGCCTTGGAGCCAGTGCGGTTTCACTGCTCGATTCCATACCACTCCGAGTCGCGGGCGCAGAGCCAGACTCGCCGGTGAGCGCACTCTTCGGAAAACCGAAGAGCCAGATACTCGCGGCGCGTCCGCTCCCGCTCAGCGGAGTTCGCCTGCTTGGCGGTCCGCTCAAACAGGCACAGGATGCGGACATCAGGTATCTGCTCGAGCTCGAGCCTGATCGAATGCTGGCGTATTACCGGCAGAACGCCGGCCTCACACCCAAGGCCAAACCGTACGGGGGATGGGACGGCGGCGGCCGCAATCTCACCGGCCACATTGCGGGTCACTATCTCTCCGCGATCAGCGCGATGTGGTCCGCCACCGGTGACAGGCGATTCAAGGATCGCGTGGACTACATCGTCACGGAACTCAAGGTCGTGCAGGACAAGAATGGCGACGGCTACCTCAGCGCACTCGAAGGCGGCCGAGCCTGCTTCAATGCGCTGGCCAAAGGGGAGATAAAAGCGGCGGCTTTCGACCTCAACGGGCAGTGGTCGCCATGGTACACACTGCACAAGACATTCGCCGGACTGCGCGACGCCTATCGCTTTACGGGCAACCATACAGCGCTCGGTGTGGAGACGAAGTTCGCTGGATGGGCCGACGGAATTCTCTCCGGCCTTAACGACGAGCAGATACAACACATGCTCGACACCGAGTTCGGCGGAATGAACGAGGTGTTGGTCGATCTCTACGCCGACACCGGCGACGAGCGCTGGCTCAAACTCTCATACGATTTCGAGCAGCCGGCGTTCATCGGTCCGCTCGAGCGGCATCAGGATGTGCTCAACGGAAAGCACGCCAACACGCAGATCCCCAAGCTCATCGGCTCCGCGGCACGATACGCCTATACGCAACAGGCGCCGGATCTGCTGGCCGCAAGTTTCTTCTACGATCAGGTGGCGCAGCACCACAGCTTCTCGAGCGGTGGCGACGGCACGGATGAGTACTTCGGTCCACCGGATCGCCTCGGCGCACGGGTGCACGGGCGCACAGCCGAGTCGTGCAACGTCTACAACATGCTCAAGATGTCACGGCAGATGTTCTCGATATTGCCCGATGTCCACTACGCCGATTTCCAGGAGCGCGCGCTCTTCAACCACGCGATGGCGTCGATCAATCCGGACAATTCACGCATGTGCTACATGGTTCCTGTGGGACCTGGTGTCACGCACGAATATCAGGACATGTTCGAGAGTTTCACCTGCTGCGTTGGCACCGGGATGGAAAACCACGCGCGTGCTGGTGACGGGATGTACTTCGAGTCCGGCGACAAGCTGTGGGTGAACATCTACGCTCCCTCCACGGCGAAATGGGACGCCGCCGGAGTGCATCTCGCGATGGACACTGACCTCGCCGAGGGCGAGACGGCGAAGCTCACGCTCAAGCTGCAGAAGCCCAGGCAGTTTACGCTCGCGATGCGCAAACCGTACTGGGTCGGGGACGGTTACTCCGTGAAGGTAAACGGCAAGGCTGTTGCGGAGGGCGCGTCGGCGCCCACGCCAGCGGAAGGGACGCGCGGCCCGCGACGCCACATGTACAGCTCACCCGTGCCAGTGGGCTCATACGTTGAGGTGAAGCGCACATGGCACAGCGGCGACGTCGTGGAAGTCACGCTGCCCAAGACGCTTCGGCTGGAACCCACATCCGACATACCGCAACGCGTTGCCATAATGTGGGGGCCATTCGTGCTTGCTGGCGACCTTGGGCCCGAGCCACCGCACCGCGACAGCGACGGCGGAGACGGCGAAAACGAGGGGGCACACAAGCCCGCGATAGTGCCGGTTTTCCTGGCAGCGAACGTGCCGGTGGAGGATTGGGTCAAGCCTGTCGCGGGCGAGCCGGGCCGGTTCCGAACTGTCGGCGTTGGTCGCGAACCGAATGCGGCTGGGATTGCGCATGAGGTGGACCTCGTCCCGTTCTACAGAGTTCACGAGCGCACGTACTCAACATATTGGGATCTCGTGACCCCCGATGAGTGGACCGCGCAGCAGGCAGGCTATGTTCGCGACGCGGAACAGCAGCGCAGGCTCGATGCAGCGACGGTCGCCTTCGTTCAGCCGGGGGACAGGGCTACCGAACAGTCGTTCGACTACCAGGGCGGCAAGGACATCACTCCGCAGCATGTTGTCGGACGCACGGGCCGAGCGGGGCGGAGCTGGTTTTCCTATGCGCTGCCAGTTGAGGCGGGTCACCCGATGGTCGTGGTGGCCACGTACTACACCGCCGACCGGCGCACGTCGCCGGCGGCGTTCGATATCCTGGTGGACGGTCAGCGGATAGCCGAGCAGAAAGTGGAGCGTACTGATCCGGGTCGCTTCTACGAAGTGTCGTACCCGGTGCCCGAGGCGCTGGTGCAGGGCAAAACCAAGGTCGTCGTACGCTTTCAGGCGAAAGACGGGAACCAGATCGCGGCAGTGTTCGGCATTCGGATGGCGCGCGGAGACCAGCTCCCGAAGTAAACCCCTGGCGACGTCGAGCGACGCCAGGCAATGCCAGTAACGAGACGCCGGGGCCACAATGTGGCTCCGGCGTCTCGTTGCCGGGAGACTCCGGAGGCCTCCACCCGGGGTCTCCCAAGCCCGTCTCCACGAACATCTACGATTCGTCTCTTGACAGCCTTGACAGCCTTGACAGGGGTCAGTAGCGT
>PLEG01000137.1 GCA_003136975.1 Gemmatimonadota bacterium
ACTCCCTCAAATCCCTGCACGACTGACTTGGCCGACACGTCGTCCGACACCTGCAGTGCCCCACCGGCGTCGAACCACATCACTATCTCATCGGTGTCAACGAGACCGGCTCGCTCGCGGAACGTCGCGTCCGCCGCGCGGCGAATCAAATCGCGTGCTATAGCCGGCCCTCCCACGATCTCGCCCTCATATTCTAGCTCGATCTTGCCCGTAATGGCGGGCAGCGCGGAGTACACGTCGGCGATCCGCGGCACCACTTCGGTCTCGCCGGTCTCGATCGATCGACGCTCAGCGTTCGAGATGACATTTTCGAGCACCGTGATCGGCATGCGCTGCGATACGCCAGACCGGCGATCGATACGCTTGTCGGTCCGGGCTTCAAATGCGATACGCTCGACCAGCTCCTCCATGAAGTCCGGCACGCGCACGCCCATGGCTCCCCGATCAGCCCACGCTTCCTGGCGCGTTATCGCCATCCCGATCTCGACCGTCTCCGGGTAATGCGTGACGATCTCGCTCCCAATCCGGTCCTTGAGCGGCGTGATGANNTGATCTTGCCGCGCGCGGTGTAATCCTCGGGGTTCGCCGAGAATACCAGGAGCAGGTCCAGCGGCAGCCGCACCGGATAGCCTTTGATCTGGACATCGCCTTCCTGCATGATGTTGAACAGACCCACCTGCACCTTTCCGGAAAGATCGGGAAGCTCGTTTAGCGCGAAGATTCCGCGATTTGCGCGGGGCAGCATTCCGTAATGGATGGTCAGCTCATCCGACAGAAGGTGACCGCCGCGCGCGGCCTTTATGGGATCCACGTCGCCGATTATGTCGGCGATCGTCACATCCGGTGTCGCCAGCTTCTCGACATAGCGGCTATCGCGAGTCGCCCAGGCGATCGGAGTATCATCGCCGGCTTCGGCGATCAGCTGCCGGGCGTACTTGGATATTGGATGAAAGGGGTCATCGTTCACCTCGCTGCCAGCGACGATCGGCACTATCTCGTCCAGCAGCGTCGTCAAGGCTCGCAGAATCCGCGACTTGGCCTGCCCGCGAAGGCCCAGCAGGATGAAGTTGTGGCGGCTGAGCACCGCGTTGGCGATCTGCGGCATGACGGTGTCCTCATAGCCCAGAACACCGGGGAAAAGCTGGCCACCCCTAGCCAGCCGGTCGAGCAGATTGCTCCGTAACTCGTCCTTCACCGTTCGGTTGACTCGGGCTGGCGCGGCGTAGGGCGACCGTTTAAGTGCGCCAAATGTTTCTGGAAGGGAGGGCACGCTACTCTCGGTTGAGGTCCGGGGACATGGGTGGCTCAGCGCGATAATTAGCCAGCTTCTTGTGCGGATAATTATCTACCAGTCGCGAAACCCTCACATACGACGTAATTTAGCTCTGGGGTCGTGGTACTTGACACCGATTCTGGTAGGCATAGATTCGACCCCGCGCCACATCCGGGCATCGCGACTGCGTGCACGGACCCGGGCGATCACCCTCTGAACCTCCAAGGAGATTCTCGTATGAAGCGCCTGGCCCTCGTCGCCGTCGCCCTGCTCGCAGTTGCAGCCTGTGCAAAAAAGGATGAAGCCGCTACCGACACCACCATGCCGGCAGCAGCTGCGCCCGCCACAGCAACTGACACTGCAATGAAGATGATGGATAGCTCCAAGTCGATGGTTGACACTGCCAAGAAGATGCTGGATTCGAGCAAGAAGCTCAGTGATTCGGCCAAAAGCGCGATGAAGAAGCCGTAAGCTTCATCAATCACCAAAGCAAAAGGCGCGATCAGTTGATCGCGCCTTTTGCTTTTCCAGTCACTATCGCGCTCGTACCACCGCCTTCCCAGTGCACGTCGATGGTTTCACCATCGTCAACTTCGCGGCGCACCATCCCAATTCCGATCGCTCCTTCCCGTTCGCTAAGTGCAGTGCTGCGAACGTCTCCAATACCGCGATGTTCTGAGTCCTGAAGCACCGCGCCGCGTGGTGGCTCGACCCCGCTTGCAAATGTCAATCGGCGCAAGCTACGATTCACGTGACCGCGAAAGTGAATACGCGCAACGGTCTCCTGCCCAATGTAGCATCCCTTTGTGTACGATACCGCGTGCATCTCATCCAGGTTTGCTTCCTGCGGCAGCGTGTTGTCATCCATGTCGATTCCCCACGCTGGGAATCCGCTCTCCACACGCAGCGTTTCCATCGCGACATCGCTCGCACCGACGGCACCCGCGGCATAAAGTGTTTCGCGTACCGCCTCAACCACCTCGCGCGTCATGATGATAGAGTACACGCTCTCGTTATTGGCGCCGATAGCTGGAAGATGTACGATCGTCACAGTGTCACCACCCAGCGTCGCTGTCACATGCGAGAAATGCGGCAATGCTGCAAGCGCATCAACGCCGATCATCCCATTGCTCGCTCGTGCCAATAATTCGGCGGCGTTCCCTCCCACGAGCGTCAAATCGCTGGTAGCATCGCTCACGTCGGCGAGCATCGCGAAGCGCGGATTTACGAATTTTGTAAGCATCGCGCGCAAGCCCGGTGCGGCTGCTGGCGATGCGTGAAGCTGGAGTCTGTCATCCAGCATCAACACAACCATGTCTGCGACGATCTTGCCTTTTGCGGTAAGGGCCGCTGCGTACTGACCCTGTCCAGCCTTGAGCGCCGCCACGTCGTTGGTGACGAGGCCGTTAAGCGTGGCAACCGCGTGTGCGCCGGAAATCTCGATTCGCGCGCGGTCAGAACGGTCAATCAGCAGCGTAGGACGCATCAAGTAAATCTATCGGATGCACCACGCGCGCCTGCATGTCCGAACGGAGCAGTCCAGCTCCGATCTGCATGAGGCAGCCGGGATTCCCGGTGGCGACCAGAGACGCGTGCGATGCCACGATCCGGTCGAGCTTGCGCGCGAGCACTGCGTTCGACGTCTCAGGCTCGATCAGGTTGTAGATGCCGGCACTTCCACAGCACTGATCCGACTCGTCCAGCGGGACCAGCTGAATGCCGGGAATAGCCTCCAGTACCGCGATTGGAGCAGTTGTCACTCGCTGCGCATGCTGCAGGTGACACGGCGCGTCATACGCAACGGTGAACGGCAACACGCCTCCGGACTGTGGTCCCACAGCGGCAAGCAGCTCGCTCACGTCGCGTACTCGCGAGGAAACCGCTCGCGCTCGTTCACTCCATTCGGCATCGCCGCTCAGCAGGTGGTCGTACTCTTTCATCATCGCGCCACAACCAGCGGCGTTCGTCACCACATAACGCGCGCCTGATCGCTCAAACGCTTCGATGTTGCGCCGCGCGAGCCGCCGCGCCGCGTCAAGATCTCCGGCATGCGCGTGAAGCGCGCCGCAACATCCCTGACTGGGTGCGGCCACCATTTCGTAGCCGTTGCGAATGAGAACGCGTTCGGTCGCGCGATTTGTGTCTGTGAACAATCCTTCCATCACGCAGCCCAGTAGCAGCGCGGCGCTACCGTTCTCTCCATTCCCTTCGGCACGATACTTCGCGCGCTCGAGTGGAAATTCAGTGGCAGCAAGCATCGCCATTCCGAACCCGATGCGGCCGGGAAGCTTCATCAACAGTGTTGGTATCGGCGTCGCAGCCAACAACCGCGCAAGCGCCATCGCGGCACGCATCAGCGGACGATGGGAGAACACGCGCAGCAGTGCCCGCGCGGCGACCGTCGGCGCCTGTCCGCCTCGGAGCGTCGCCCGCGTCGCTTCCAGCAAGTGACCGTACGGCACACCGGACGGGCACGCGGTTTCGCATGCTCGGCAACCCAGGCAGCGATCAATATGTTCGCGCAGATCTGCATCGCTCGGCGGCAGCGTTCCATCCGCAAGTGCACGCATGAGAACGATTCGCCCGCGAGGCGAGTCATTCTCATCTTCGAGCGCCAGATATGTGGGACATGCCTGCAGACAGAATCCGCAATGCACGCACGCATCCAGTCCGGCTTGCTCCCGAGCGAGCGGGGTGTCGGCACACGGCGGCATGGTGGTCATCACAGACGGTGTCGTGGACGGTGTCACTGAGGCTCTCTCATGATCCCGGGATTGAGTATGCCGGCCGGGTCAAAGCGCTGCTTCAGCGCCGCTGACAGTCGTGGGTTGACGATGATCGGCTCACGGAATCCGTACGACGCCGGGAACGGTCGTCGCATGTGCGCCATGGAATCCTTTCGCATTGCTCGCGAGCGCACGCGAAACGTGATCTCCGTAATCACTCCAAGAGTGCCCCACGCGCCGATCATCAATCGTGTCAAATCGAATCCCGCGACGTTCTTGACGACACGGCCGCCGGCGTGAATCACGTCGCCAGTGCCGAGCACGACAGTCATCCCGAGTACCTGATCTCGCGGCGTGCCGAAGAGCGCGGCCGCTGGTCCGTACGAGCATGTCGCTACCGTGGCACCCAACGTGGCGTCGTCATCACCTTCTGGATCCAGCGCAATCCACTGATCGTTTGCGCCGAGTGTTTCGGCCAACTCGCGCAACGTCGTTCCAGCGCGCGCTGTAACGGTGAGATCGTCTGGAACATACGCGATAATTCCGGAATCCTCTTTGAGTGTGAGGTACGCATCCGCCGTGACTGGTGCTCCAGCGTCGAGCCATGTTCCGCAGCCCACAATGCGAAGCGTTACATGGTTGGTGATTGCGTCGCGAATCGCCGCGGCAATTACGTCATCACCGCGCATCGCCGTCTCCGGAAGATGCCGAACGAAGTGATGGCGCAGCAAGCCATTCGCGGCAGGAATGAATCGGGACGACCTTGCCGGGATTCGCGCGCCGCTCAGGGTCGAATGCGCTGCGCAGATCGCACATCGCGGCGAGTGTTGGCTCGTCAAACAGCATTGGCATGTACTGCAGCTTGTCGAGTCCCACGCCGTGCTCGCCCGTGATGCTCCCGCCCGCGTCGACGCATGCTTTCATCATGGCGCCCATCGCCTCGTGCACGCGTCGCGCCTGGTCCGCATCACCGTCGGCATACGAGATGTTCGGATGCAGGTTACCGTCACCAGCGTGGAACACGTTGCACACGGTAACTCCGTGCGAATCAGCTATCGCGTGAAGCTGCGCAAGAACCTGCGTGAGCTGTGTGCGTGGAATCACCGCGTCCTGAACCGCGAGGTTGGGAGCCAGGCGGCCCATCGCGCCGAATGCCTTTTTGCGACCCTGCCAGAGCCGCGTGCGTTCCGCCTCATTCGCCGCCACGCGGACCGTCCTCGCGCCGCACTCGACGCACAGCCCGCGTACGAGCTCCATGTCAGCGTCCGCGCCCTCGGCGCTGCCATCGACTTCGATCAACAGGATCGCTGCGGCATCAGCCGGATATCCCGCCGCGAATATGGATTCCTCGACAACTCGAATCGTTCCGTTGTCCATGAACTCCAATGCGGCCGGCACGACACCCGATGCGACGATCGCCGATGTTGCGCGCGCCGCATCCGCCACGCTTGTGAAATCCGCGAGCGCGGTGCGTACCGACTCCGGCCGTCGCGTGAGTCGCACCGTGACATCCAGCGCCACTCCAAAGCATCCTTCTGATCCGACAAATGCGCCGAGTAGGTCGTAGCCGGCCATGCCGCCATCGCGATCGCCCAGCTCGAGTACTTCACCATCGGGCAGGAGAACCGTTGCCGCGAGCACGTGGTTCAGCGTGACTCCGTATTTGAGACAGTGCGGCCCTCCCGAATTCTCGGCTACGTTGCCGCCAATCGTGCAGGCAGCCTCGCTGGACGGATCTGGAGCGTAGAAAACGCCATGCGGCCCAAGCCGCTTGTTCAGCGTCGCATTGACCACTCCAGGCTCGACTGTTGCGCGCATGCGCGCAATGTCCATGTCGAGAATTCCCTTGAGTCTGTGCAGCCCGAGCAGAACCACATCGTCTGCGAGCGCGCCACCAGACAGACCGGTCCCCGCACCGCGCGATACGAAGGGTGCGCCGACCGCGGCGAGCGCTCGCACCACATCTATGGTCTCGTCTCGCGAGCCCGGGAAGACCGCGACAGACGGCCGCTTGTGGTAACCCGGCAATCCGTCGGATTGATACGCAAGCAGCTCAGCGTCACGCACGAGTACGTACCGATCTCCAACTATCGAGCGCAACCTGTCAACTACGCTCGCGTCGAGCATGCCGGTCACTTACCGGACCCGTCTAGGCCATCTGCTGGAACGACGATCTTCAACGCATCCATGGCGAGCCGGTAATCGAGCGTCACGTCGCCCTGGATGATCTCGCCGTCAACCGCGACATGGTGTCGTCCTCCGTCCATCTTGATGACGCACGAGTCAACTATGAAACTGTCCAGCTCCGGCGTGCGTGCGAGCTTGNNCGCGCGTCGCGGCGTCCAGTGCTACAACGAGCAGCCGCGCCGCGCGCCGCTCACGCACGACTATCACGTGCAGGCAGTGCCGGCCGCCCGGAACACGATTCCCCAATATCGGCGATCGCGTTTCTCGCTCGCCCACGCCAATGAAGACCATCGGCGTGCTGTAGCTGCGTCGCTTGCCTTCCACGTCCAGCTCGAGCGCCACCGGCCGCATGGAGAAGAAGAGACGCATGGCGGCGATCAGGCTCGCTATCCGATAGCCAACGTACTTCTCCGCTCTGTCCCGAAGCCGCACATAGGCGACGTACGCACCGACAGAGCTCGTGTTGAGGAAGAGGCGATCACCCACGTATGCGACGTCGGCGTGCCCGCTTTCACCTCTCGCGGCGAGCTCTGCAGCTTGAGTGAGATCAGTTGGGATGCCGTGATCACGCGCGAAATGGTTGAGCGTGCCGGCGGGAAGCACCGCAAGCTCGGTGGCGGTGCCACACACAACGCGTGCGGCTGTGCCAACACTACCGTCGCCCCCCGCGATAACGAGTCGCGGAGGAGCTGACGCCATCTTGTCTCGGATGCCGCTCTCCAACTTGTCCGGCGGCGCGGCGTGTATCTCGAAGCCACCGACTTCTTCGAGCGCACGTTTGGCCGCGGTCGCGGTGCCAGCGGCATCGTTGACGAATGCGGGGATCACAAGGGGTAAAATAAAGCGAGGGCCCGATCAGCGGGCCCTCGCTAAGTCTTCGGAGCGAATGGGGAGTGAGTGAGGAGCGTTGCGAGCTACGCCGCGCCCCAGAAACCCGATAGCGCTCCACCGTCAGGAGACTGCCGCAGCTTCTCGAATGCGCGCTCCCGAATCTGACGGATGCGCTCACGCGTGACGCCCAGCAACGAACCGATCTTTTCAAGTGTCATCGCCTCGGAATCCTGTCCGAGGCCATAATACAGGTAGAGAATCTTCCGCTCGCGCGGCGTCAAATACTTCTTGAACGCCCGGTCGATCGACTCGCGCATGAGCTTGAAGTCGGTGACTTCTTCAATCTCACCGCCATCCACGCCGGCAAAGCGCTCGCCGAGTGTTGATGCTTCACGGTCGCTGCGATCGATTGGCGCGTCGAGAGAGATCTCCGTCGCTGACATCTGGCGCGATGAGCGCACCGTATCTGGCGTTTCATCCAGAAGCCGCCCAAGCTCGTTGTCCGTTGGATCGCGCTTCAGAACCTGCGCGAGAACTGTCTCGGCGCGCGACAGCTTGATGAGCTGCGAATTCTGGTTGAGCGGGATTCGTACGGAGCGCGTCTGCTCGGCCAGTGCCTTGAGCACCGCCTGACGGACCCACCATACGGCGTAGGAGATGAACTTGACGCCCTGGTCCGGATCGAACTTTCGTACCGCCTTCAGCAACCCTTCGTTGCCAATCGCTACGAGTTCGCTGAGGTCGAGGCCGTGCCCCTGATACTTCTTAACATACGAGATGACGAAGCGAAGGTTCGCTGTCACCAGGCGCTCGGCGGCCTTTTCATCGCCACCCTGGGCGCGCCGGGCCAATCGTCGCTCTTCCTCAACATCAGTTATCAGAGGAAGCTTCTGTATGTCGTGCAGGTACTGGTCGAAGGCTGTGGAGGGTGAAGAACGCGCGAACCCTTTTGGCCTACTCTCGACCGCTGCCGGCATAGACGCTCCAGTTGTGGCTTGAAGCAGTCAGACTAATGCGCGCAAACAGTTTGGTCAACAGCCATATATCGTGCCAGAAGGAATGTGATATGTCACATCAGTGGCGCGACGCTGGCGCGGGGTCGCTCGAACTGAGCGTCCCGTTGGTATCAGGTGCTCGGCGGATCCTTCTGCCTGGTGCGGCTCGTCGCGGTCAGGATGCCGAGGCCCACCAAGACTATCACACCCACGACAATCCATGTGGTGGGCACGTTCAATAGGTAGGCGGCGATCGCCAGACCGATGATGACTACAAAAAAGCCGACGAGATACGTTGTGAACGCTGACATCAATTCTCCGGTTTGACGACCAACATGGCGGTCCCGCGCTGGCGGCCGAATCTCCGGGCATCAGAGCAAGACGGGGTCCAGATATCGAGCGTCTTGCCTTTCACCTTCCCGCCGGTGTCGTCAACGAGAAAGCGACCCAGGTAGTGCTTCCCAAGGAACACTTCCACGTACCGCGCCAGGGGGAAAATGCGCGGATCCGCGGCGACGATCCCCTCCCGAACGTAGTGGTCGCGCCGAGTGGTACCCTGAAGGCAGTACTGCGTAAGGGAGACGGGAAGCGTCGTCCCAGCCGGCGCGCGAACGAAAATGTTGCGTAGTGTCGGGAGTTTCGGCAACCTTGGAAGTAGGCGCTCGGCGCGCACCACCAGCGGTGGTAACATTGGGTCGGCGTAAACGAGCACCGGCGCATGCCGGTACGGCGCGGTCTGAGTGTTGGGGAGGCGCGCGATGCCGCTTTTCACAAAGAGAGCAGCGATCAGAACCGCCAGGATCGCCCTGCTCACCTCCCAGCGCTTCACGCGAGCACCTCCGCAACGACTGCATCCGGCAGGCGGACAGTGAAGCCCGCTTCCGCCCCCGCCATCACTCCAATGCGACTTGGCACCGCATACTCGCTGGCGCCCGCTCGGCTTTTCTTGTCCGATTGCATCGATTGAAGCACGCTGGTGGCGGACGGTCCCGCCGGCCGAACGACCGGCAATCCTGCGATCTGGAGCGCATTACGGATCCGCGCCGCTGTTCCCGGCTCGGTGATTCCCTCGCGCTCCGCGGCTGTGGCTTCCAGCAGCATCCCAACGCCCACGGCTTCGCCATGACGCATCGCGTAGCCGCTCAGCATTTCGATTGCGTGACCGATCGTGTGGCCGAAGTTCAAGGCTTTGCGAGCTCCCTTTTCTCGTTCGTCCGCTGCAACCACCCCCACCTTGAGCCGGACGCTCTTTTCGATGACGTGATTCAACGCAAGAACGTCACGCCTCCGCGGATCTTCCGCAAGGAGCGATGGGGACTCTCGGCAGATGAAATCGAAGTAAGCGGCATCGGCTATCGCGCCGTGCTTCAGCGCCTCCGCCAGGCCCGCCCGAAGCTCGGCAAGTGGAAGCGTATCAAGCAGTTGTGGGTCGATTATCACAGCGCTGGGCTGGTGAAAAGCGCCAACGAGATTCTTCCCGTGGTCGGTATCAACGCCGGTCTTTCCGCCGATAGAGGCGTCGATCATCGCCAGGAGGGTCGTGGGTATGTGAACCACGGGCACGCCTCGCATGAACGTCGCCGCCACAAAACCAGCCATATCACAGGCCACACCCCCACCCAACGCAACAACCGTAGAATCGCGCCCCAACTTCGCGTCGAGTAATTGGTCCGTCAGGGCCGCCCAGGTATCGCGAGTCTTGTGCGCCTCGCCGGCAGGAATCACACACAGAGGAGCGATTTCGCCAATGTCTGCCAGCTGAGAGAGGAGGCGCGCAGCGTAGAGCGGGGCAACGTTGCTATCCGACACGACAGCAAATCGATGCGCTGGCGCGGCCGCCGCGATCATCTCCCCAGCACGGTCCAGTAAGCCTGGAGCGACACTAACCTCATATCCGCTGGCGTCGATGAAGGCGACAGCGTGTTCCCGAGTCGGCGATGCCAGCCGATCTACCACGTAACTTCGCCCGCGCCGGCACGCTTGTTCGCTACGCGGGCCAGCGAGAACAGCAGGTCCGAAAGCCGGTTCAGGTATACCACGACCAGCTTCGGTAGCTCGACCGATTGCTGAAGGTGAACCACCTTTCGCTCGGCCCGGCGACAGACAGTCCGCGCTACGTGAAGCTCCGCTGCCTTCGGCGTGCCGCCAGGAATTATGAAGGCCTTGAGCGGCTCCAATTCGTTATCGCACGCGTCGATGGCGCGTTCGAGCTCCGTGATTCGCGCGTCATCTATACGTGCCTTCGCCAGCTGGGCGTGCATCTTCTCGGTATCCGGAGTCGCCAGCAGCGCTCCTATGGCGAACAGGTCGCGCTGAACTGCAACCAGCACTTCGTCAACTCGAGGCATGGGCCCCGTTGCGCGCGCGGCGCCCAGAACGGCGTTCAACTCATCAACATCGCCGTAAGCATCGACGCGCGCGTCGTCCTTTGAAACACGACCGCCGCCGAAGAGCCCCGTGGTGCCGGCGTCGCCGGTCTTTGTGTAGATCTTCATCGTCATATCCGGGTAAATTTCGCTACTATGGAGCACGAGATCAAAGACGTAACGATATTGGGCGCCGGACCAACCGGACTTTTTGGCCTATTCTACTGTGGGATGCGGGGAGCAAGCGCACAGGTCATAGATGCGCTTTCCCAGTCAGGCGGCCAGCTCACGGCGCTCTACCCCGAGAAGTACATCTTCGACGTTGCGGGCTTTTCGAAGATCCTGGCCAAGGACCTCGTGCGATCGCTGGAGACGCAGGCGGCGCAGTTTGGGGAGCCGGTTCATCTGAACCAGCACGTCACCGCGCTCGAGGAACACGACGGCCATTTTGTTCTGGTTACCGAGACTGACCGTTTTCCCACCAGGTCGCTCGTGCTCGCCGCGGGCATTGGTGCATTCTCGCCACGACGTCTGCCCCAGGCGGTGGCTGAACCGTGGTACGGAAAGGGCATTCAGGATCGCGTTCTCGATCCCGAGCAATATCGCGGCAAGCGCGTGATAATCATCGGAGGCGGTGATTCCGCATTCGACTGGGCGCAACAACTTCGCGGAATCGCAGAATCGATATCTCTGGTGCATCGCAGCGATCGTTTTCGCGCGCACGCCTCGACCGTCGCGGATGTCCTCGCGTCCGTGGATTCGGGCAGCACCAGGCTGTTCACCTTCCACGAGCTCCACGACATCCACTCTGATGGCGACTACTTCCATTCGGTCACACTCCGTCACATGAAGTCGAAGGAGTTGGCGCAGGTCCAGTGTGACGTGATTCTCCCGATGTTGGGTTTCGTGAGCGATCTGGGTGCGCTAACCGAGTGGGGTCTCAGGCTGGAGAACGACGAGATTGTCGTTGACAGCCAGATGGAAACCGGTCGCGCGGGCATCTATTCGGCCGGCGACATCTGCACGTATCCTGGGAAGCTCAAGCTCATCGCGACCGGTTTTGCGGAAGCGGCGACGGCGGTGAACCAGGCTGTGCACTGGGTATATCCGGACAAGAAGGTAGCGCCGGGCCACAGTTCCAACATGGCGGTGTTCGGGCAGAAAGACGACTGAAGCGCCCTGTTATCGTCGCGCCGATGATCGTGTGCCACTCGGCGCGCGGGCTGGTTTGACCGATCTCGACTGACATGGAGAGTAGGTGTCGCCAACCGTGTCACATAGACGGATGCGCTCCGGTTGACACAGATCAGATCACTCGCTAGCGTTCGAATTACAATTGTTCTCGTGGTCATTTGCCGCCTATTGCCGCCACGTAAAATAAGTGCTAAAACGCGATGTAAGCCCGGGCGCCAATAGCCCGGGCTTTTTTCGTTTGGGACCGTCGGACTTCGACGGATCGTGTGGGCGGCTTCATTCACTGGAGCATGCGTGAGCACGATCGATTTTCCCCAGGCGCGTCCTATCGCGATCTATCACGAGCACCCGGACTGGTTCCGTCCGCTCTTCGCCGAGCTCGACCGGCGCCAACTCGCTTACGTCCGGCTCGACGCCGCGTCGCACGTGTACGACCCGTCCGAGCGAGATGCCGACTATTCGCTGGTGTTCAACCGCGCGAGCCCATCGGCGTATCTTCGCGGCAACGCGAACACGACTTTCTTCACTCTGCACTGGCTGCGCCATCTCGAACGGCTTGGCGTTCCAGTTGTGAATGGAAGCGGCGTGTACGGCATAGAGCTTTCCAAGGCGACCCAGCTCGACGTTCTCGAATCACTCGACCTCCCGTATCCACGGTCACGGGTGATCAACTCCCCAGACCAGGCTCCGGTCGCAGCTCGTAGCCTCAGATATCCGGTATTGGTCAAGGCGAACGTCGGCGGTAGCGGCGCTGGGATCGTTCGTTACGACTCGCACGAAGCGCTGGCCGCGGCTGTCGCCGATGGAAGCGTCTCGCTGGGCGTTGACGGGACAGCACTGGTGCAGGAGTCGGCTCCCTTGCGCGACGGACATATCACCAGAGTCGAAACGCTAGGCGGAAAGTATCTGTATGCGATCAACGTTTACCCAGCTGTCGGCTCGTTCGATCTGTGCCCGGCAGACGCGTGCATAACCGCGGCGGGCGTCGAGCTCGTTCGTGGCGCGTGCGCAGTAGATGCGCCGAAGACGGGCATGCGTGTCGAAGCGACGACGCCACCAGCGGAGATCATTGCGCAGGTCGAGGAGATCGCCCGTGCCACCGGACTCGACGTTGGTGGGGTGGAGTATCTGGTCGACGATCGCGATGGCAAGCATTACTTCTACGACATCAACGCATTGTCGAACTTTGTTGCTGACGCAGAGAACGTTGTTGGCTTCGATCCATTCGTAAGACTGGTCGATTACCTCGCCGAACGCGCGGGAATCCTGGCCGAGGTAGGCGTCTGATGCGATACGGCTACTGGCTTCCGGTTTTTGGCGGTTGGCTACGCAACGTTGAAGACGAAGGGATGGAGGCATCATGGGACTACGTCTCGCGGCTCGCTCGCCGCAGCGAGGAGATTGGCTATGACGTGACGTTGATCGCCGAGCTGCTGCTCAATGACATCAAAGGGATAGGAGCGCCGTCGCTCGACGCATGGAGCACCGCCGCTGCGCTGGCCGCCGTAACGCGGACGCTCGAGATCATGGTCGCGGTGCGGCCATCGTTTCATCCGCCTGCATTACTCGCCAAGCAGGCTGCCAACATCGACCGGATATCGAATGGGCGGCTTTCGCTCAACGTCGTGTCTGCCTGGTGGAAGGATGAAGCGCGGCGTTATGGTGTGACGTTCGATGCGCATGACGATCGTTACGCGCGCACGAGCGAGTGGCTCGATGTGCTGGATGGTGCCTGGAGCGAGCCGGAGCTGGACTACGCGGGAAAGTATTACACCATCGATGATCTCGTACTCGAGCCCAAGCCGGTACTGCGCGGCGGGCGTCGGCGCCCGACGATATACGCTGGCGGCGAGTCCGATACTGCGAAGCACCTCATCGCGGCGAAATGCGACGCTTACGTGATGCATGGCGATCCGCCGGAGCGAATCGCACCGAAGATCGCGGAATTGCGTGAGCTTCGCGATCGTGCAAGCGAAACGCTCGGCGTGGATCTCCCGCCGCTGCAGTTCGGCGTGGCGGCATACGCGATCGTGCGCGATAGCGCGGAAGAGGCGCGGCGCGAGATCGAGCGAATCACGAACGTTACACCAGGATCGGCCGGCTATGGCAACTACTCCGACTGGATTCTGAACACGAAGCTGGAACAGCAGGTAAGTCTCGAGGACTACTCCGTCTCGAATCGCGGTCTGCGCGCGGGACTTGTAGGCACAGCCGAGCAGGTTGCCGCACGGGTCGAGGAATTCTCTGATGCTGGCGTCGATCTGCTGCTTCTCCAATGCAGCCCGCAGTTCGAGGAAATGGAGCGGTTCTCTGCGGAGGTGATGCCGCTCGTCGCGAATGCTGGAGCGTTGACTGGGCTGGTCGGCTACAGTGAGCCCTAGAGGTGGCTGGCGATCACCGCGTCTGCTTCAATCTCAACCAGCATTGCGGGATCGATGAGACGGCTTACCTCAACCATCGTTGCGGCTGGCCGCACGTCGCGGAAGAACTCTCCGTGCGCGCGGCCCACCGCTTCCCAATGCGACATGTCGGTAACGAACATGCGCGTACGCACCACGTCTGACAGCGTTGCGCCTGCCTGCTCGAGTGCTTGCCTGACTGTGTTGAGTGCCTGAATCGTCTGTGCGTAGGGATCGCCGGTGCCGATAACGACGCCGTCGGGACCAACCGCTGTCGTTCCAGCTACGAATACCTGATTGCCAACGCGAACCGCACGCGAGTAGCCAATCACGGCTTCCCAGGGTCCGCCGCTCGAGATGTTCTGCCGCTCGTCAGTCATGCCGTTTGTTAGAGGCTCACGCGCTTGTCCGCCTTGGCGTAAGCGAGATCTGTTAAGAGGTTAACGAGAACGAAGATGACACTCAAAAAGAGTACGCTCCCCTGAATCGCGGGCAGGTCACGCCGCGAGATTGCATTCACCACATACCGTCCCAGGCCCGGCCAGCTGAAGATCGTCTCGGTAAGTATGCTGCCCGTTAGATAGTATCCGAAATCGAGACCGAGTACCGTGATTACGGGAATGAGTGCGTTTCGCAGTCCGTGCTTCAGGACGACCGCGCGCTCACTCAATCCCTTCGCTCTAGCCGTGCGCACAAAGTCGCTGTTGAGCACGTCGAGCATTGCCGATCGTGTGATGCGTGCGAGAAACGCCACCGAGCGAGTACCGAGCGCGAGTGCCGGAAGAATGAGATGCCGGAACCCGCCGTAGCCAGAAGGTGGGAGCCAGTGCAGTGTGACCGCGAACAGCAGAATCAACAGCAGTCCCACCCAGTACACCGGGAACGAGATGCCGAGGTAGGCACCGCCCAGTGCCAGTCGGTCGAACCAGCCGTCGGGCCGTTGCGCGCTGAGCACGCCGATGAGGATTCCCGTGATCGACGCAAACAGCATCGCCGTGCCAGCAAGCAGCAAGGTTTTTGGGAAGCGTTCGAGCACGTCGCTCAGAATCGGGCGACGCGTGATGTAGGAGGTGCCGAGGTCGCCGCGCAGAATTCCACCGGCGTAATGCGTGAACTGTGAGAGCATCGGCTCGTCCAGACGGAGCTCCTTGCGCAAGCGCGCGATCGTCGCGGAGTCTGCGCGCTCGCCAACCATTTCCTGCACAGGATCGCCGGGTGCCACATAAAGCAGCAGGAACGTGACGACGAGTACACCAAAAAGCGTCGGTATCGCCAGGAGCAACCGGCGCAGGATGTAAGCAGTCACCTGGCTATCGGCTTCGGCGGATGCACGATCTTCACGCTAGTCCAGCGCTCGCCCGTGAAGATGGATGGCACCGTGAATCCCTTGAGCCATGGTTGCACCGCGTACAGCTCGGTGTAGAAGAACATGAATAACATCGGTGCCTGCACGTGTGCCAACGAATCGGCCTCGCGATAAAGCGCGATCCGCTTCTGGTCGTCCGGCTCTCTACGTGCCTTTGAGACCACGCTGTCAAATGTTGCGTCACTGAAGAATGATACGTTGCCGCCGACTCCGCGGTTGGCGCTGTGGAGTAGCGGGTACAGAAAGTTCTCGGCGTCCGGATAGTCGGCGTACCAATCCTTGAGCGCGATGTCCGTCTTGCCATTGCGCGCCGCTTCCCGCATGGATGACGCGTCACGCTGCACCAGCTTGACGCGAATTCCAACCCGCGCGAGATACGCTTGAATTGTCTGCGCTATTCGCGGAAACTGTTCGCTCTGCGATGTCCAGAGCTCGATGTCGATGCCGTTGGGATAGCCAGCTTCCTTGAGTAGCGCACGCGCGCGTGCCGTATCGTAAGGATAGGCACTCAGTGCCGGATTGTACCCGTCAAGCGACGGTGGAATGACACCTGCCGCGAGAGTTCCGCGGCCGCCCATGAGACGTTTGAGGATCATTCCGCGATCCACCGCGAGGTTGATGGCCTGTCGTACGCGTGCGTCTTTCAGCGGCCCTCGGGTCGTATTTATCGCTCCGTAAATCAATCGCAACGACGGCGCCGATTGGAGCAGGGGACGCGTTTCCTCGTTCGATTCCCATGAGGGCGACTCCTGCGCCGGAACCTGCAGCACATCAACGTTGCCGGCCTCGAACTCTGCTTCGGCGGTACTCAGCTCGGGAATGATCCGCGCTTCGAGAGAATCCGCGAGCGGAGCTCCTTCGTGATACTCTGCGTTGCGTGCGAAGAGCAAGTAGTCGTCGTGATGCCAGGCCACGAACTTCCACGGGCCAGTCCCGATTGGATGTTCGCCGAAGTCGGGCGGGGTGTGCTTCGGAACTATTGCGGTCGCCGGCATCGCGAGCATCTTCGGGAAAATCGCAAACGGCTCGGTGAGAGTGATTTGGATGGTACTGTCATTGGTGACGGCGAGTCCCGCGATGCTGGATGCCGTTCCGGCGGCAAATTCCTTTGCACCGCGGATCGGATATAACGGCCAGCCTCGCCCGCCGCGCGTCTTGGGATCGAGCACGCGTTCCCAGGAATGCCGCACATCGGCCGCTGAGAAGCTGGTGCCATCGTGAAACCGGACCCCGTGCTTCAGATGGAATGTGTAGGTCACCCCATCGCTCGAGAGCTCCCACGATGTCGCCAGATCCGGCACCACCTGCGCCTGCGGAGTGAAGCGCGTAAGCCCATCAAAGACGTACGATACGGCCCGCCCCGTTGGCACATCCGTCGAGAGCGCCGGGTCCAGAGAGCGAGGGTCGTAATTGTCGCGGGAGTCGATCAGGGTACGGCGATCCGGCACCGACAAGCCGCCACAGGCCGAAAGGACCGAAAGGATGGCGAGAACGGCGCAGCGAGACCCGCGGAGCCCTCGGGGGAGAGCACGTGAGAGAGCACGTGAGAGAGCGGCTGTTGACATCATAGGGGGCGAGGCGAGAACTTACCGGGCTATCATTAGAGCGTCAATTGTGATCGCGGACATCATCAAGAGGATAATCACCGCGGCCACGGTTCTGGCCGCTTGCTGGGCTCTGCCCACCATCGCCAGCGGACAGGACCTTCGTTGCGGCGCTGGTGATACCGAGGTGCGCGGACTCGATTTTGACGGGAATCATATATTCACCGACGCCGAGCTCGGCAACGTCATAGTCACGACGCCGTCCGCGTGGGGCCGCCGGTACCTCGATCTGCCATTTTCCGCCCGCCGTTGTCTGGACGAGCAGGAGTTCGCGAATGACCGTCTTCGCCTCATCCTGTTCTATCGCCGCCGGGGCTTCTCCCGGGTGACGGTGGACACCGGCCGAGTCGCAGCGGGCCACGCCGGTGCCAGAGTCGAATTCCGGATCCATGAAGGCCAGCCGACAGTCCTTCGGTCGCTCGTCGTGCAAGGTCTCGATTCGCTGTCCAACGCGCGCGAAATAACAGCCGGTATTCCGATTGCGCCCGGCGAGCGCTTTGACAGGACGAAGATAGATGCCGCGATCGACCTCATGACTCGGCGCCTGCGCAACAGCGGCTATCCGGCGGTTGGCGCACACAACAGTTACGCAACTGCGGACAGTGGCTTCTCAGCGTTTGATACGCTCACGATTACACCCGGGACGCTCACGCGCTTTGGTGCTGTCGGCATCACTGTCACGCCAGCGCCACGCAAGAAACAGCAAATCGCCGATCGAACGGTGAACCGCATAGTCGGGATCGACTCGGGCACGTTATTCCGTGAGCAGGCGCTGGTAGATGCGCAACGCGCGCTGTACCAGACCGACGCATATACACACGTCGCGATCGCGCTCGACAGCGCCACCGGATCCCGTGTCGGCCGAGATTCGATAGCGCCTCTCGACATCGCGCTGGCTGAGAACACGATGCACGCAGCGCGGCTCGGCGGCGGATATGGAACGCTGGATTGTTTTCGTGCCACCGGTGAGCTGGACGATTACAATTTTCTGAATGGCGCGCGCCACCTGACGATCCAGGGACGGGTGTCAAAGATCGGTATCGGACGACCGCTCAGCGGTGCGCCGGATCTGTGTCCGCAGGCCAAGGCAGATCCGTATAGTGACCAGCTCAACTATTACCTGGGCGCCACGCTGCGGCAGCCGATCTTCTTTGGACTGCGTACCGTGCCGACGCTCACGGCGTACACGTCGCGTGTAAGTGAGTACAAAGTCTACGTGCGAACGACCTCCATCGGGGGCGTCGCGTCGGTGCAGTACCAGCGTTGGGCGCGCACGCCGGTGACGTTTGGCTACACCATGGATTTTGGCCGCACGGAATCCCAGCCAGCTCTGTTCTGCGCAGTGTTCAACCTCTGCACCGCTGAAGAACGCGATCGGGTCCAGCGCAATCAGCGACTCGCTGTGGTCAATGCTGTCGTGTTGCACGACGCCACGAACGATCCAATCGCGCCGACTGCTGGAAGTCTCACGCGTTTTGAGATACGGCACGCGTCTCCGCTGGTTCTGTCGGACACGGGCCTGCAGTTCAACACGCTGCTCAGCGAGGTTTCGCGCTACGTATCCATTGGTGGCGGAAATATCCTCGCTATGCACCTTCGTGGCGGCCTCGTATTCAGCCGGAATTTCCAGACCAACGTGGGATTCATTCCACCGCAGGAGCGACTCTACGCTGGCGGTCCAAGCTCCGTTCGCGGATTTGCGCAGAACGAGCTTGGCGCGGAAACCTACATTGCGGCATCGTACGATACGGTTACTGTCATCGATACCGCGGGCCAGAGCAGTACGTACTTTCGCTACCGTGGCTCTTTGAAACCTCGTCGCGTGGTGCCGGTGGGTGGCAACAGCCTGGTCGTGGCCAACGTCGAGCTGCGTCTGCGCAGCCCCGTGCTTCCGGACGTGCTGCAGTTTGGTCTCTTCGTGGACGCTGGTGACGTGTGGAATCGCGGCGGTGCGAGCACGTTCGGCGGATATCAGATCAAGGTGACACCCGGTGTGCAGGTCGCCGCGTTGACGCCCATCGGCCCCGTGCGCGTGGTTGTGGGATACAACCCATATCAGCAGTCTGCAGGCCCACTGTACTTCGAGAGCACCAACGACGCCGGGGCGCTTCCGTGCGTCGCTCCCGGGAACACGCTCAAGGTCACCACCGATTCGACGGATACCGCCCATCCTCATCTCATTCAGGCGGCTGGCGTCTGCTCTGGCTACAAACCACCGGCCACCAAATCCTTCGGAAGCCGCCTGACGTTCGGGCTCGCCATCGGCCAGGCGTTCTAGAGCTGTGACACTCCGCGGCCGAATCGTCATTGGCACCGCTGCTGCGCTGCTCACGCTGTTCTCACTCGTCGTGCTCGCGATCCTCGGGATTACGCAAACCGATCGCGGACGAGAAGAGATCCGCCGGCTGGTTGTATCCGCGCTCAAGCAACGTGTGCACGGATCGCTATATGTTGGTCGCATCAGCGACGGTTTCTTTACCGGCGTGACGATCGACTCTCTGGCCATTCGTGATCCGGAAGACTCGCTCTTCATCAGCACCGGTCAGGTCACCGCGCGTTACGATCTCCGCGATCTACTCGCGCAACGGATATTGTTGCACGATGTTCGAGCGGAACATCCAGTTGTGCACATCCGCCAGCATGAAAATGGGCAGTGGAATTTTCGCGATGTATTCCCGGAATCGAAGCCCACCGCGTTTCAGGGCAAGCCGAACAGTCCATTCATCGTCATAGATTCTGCGTTCATTCGTAACGCGACGTTCGTGCTCACGCTACCATGGCATCCGGCACCGTGGCTCAAGCGTGCCGCACTTGATAGTGCGATTCGTTTCGAGCTTACTCGAAAGGATCACGACATTCGTCGCACACGCGAAGGTTTCTCGCGAACGTGGCGTTGGACAAACGGCGACATCACGCTACCAGTCGCACGCATCAGCCATCCCGACACCGCCGGGATGCTGTTTCGCTTCACGGGACTGAAGGTTGCCGAAGCGGACCCTCCCTTCCTGTTCGCGAACACGAGTGGTGTAGTTCGGCAACTTGGTGACTCTGTATGGCTCGACATCCCGCACGTTGACCTTCCCGGGTCAACAGGCCGAGCCGCGGGATCAGTCGTCTGGGGAAGTGATCTCCCGATTCGATACAACGTTCATGTGCACGCTGACTCGATGTCGCTAAACGACATCGCATGGGTGTATCCGACGTTACCTCGCACCGGTGTTGGCAAGACGGAGCTCGACATCCGTACAGAGCCAAAGAACCTCCATCTTACAGACTTCGCACTCACGAGCATGGACGTTCGGTCCACGCGATCGCATCTGCTGGGAAAGATGACGTTCGTCACCGGCGCTGATACCCTCAGCGTCACCGACGTTCAACTCATCGCGGCGCCTGTCAACTTCGATCTCCTGCGCACGTTGAACGGCAAGGCATTTCCGTACGACTGGCAAGGCGACATCACTGGTACCGTGCGCGCATCGGGCGGTAATCTCGCGAGATTCCGTGTTGAGGATTCACAGCTACGCTTTGCTGACGCCCACGTTCCCGGTGCCTACACGGTTGCCAGCGGCAAGGGCGGGTTGAACATATTCGCTCCGGCCTTTACTGAGTTTCACAGCTTCGCTGTAAACGTCAGCACGCTTGATCTGCGCACGCTGCAGTATCTCAACAAAAACTTTCCGCGGCTCAACGGCACGGTATCCGGGACTACGGTGTTGGATTCCGTATGGCTCGACGTCCGTTTCAGCGACGCGCGACTCACCCATCGCGATGGCGACGGGCCCGAGTCGCACGTGTCGGGAAATGGCAGGATAACGTGGGGAGACAAGTACCTCACCTACGATCTCGATCTCCAGGCACAGCCACTCGCATTCACGACACTACAAAAATCCTACGTAAATCTCCCACTACGCGAGGCCCTGAGTGGTCCAATACGCGTGTCGGGGCAGAGTCCTGATCTTCGCTTCACGACGTCGCTGTCTGGCGACGGAGGGACGCTCTCTTTCGATGGACGTGTTGACGCAGACCCGCCAGACTACGGTGCACACGGAATCGGAAGCATCTCCAACGCGAATCTCAGAACCTTGCTCGGGAACTCATCGCTGCCGCACACGTCGCTGAATGGGACGTATGCGCTCGACATCACGGGCGATTCGCTACCCAATTTCTCCGGCTCAGCGTCCGTATCGCTGCTGGAATCACAGATGGGTACCACGACGCTCCGTCCGTCACTCGCGCGAGTACACTTCAACGACGGCCTCGTCTCTATCGATACCCTGCTGCTTGCGACCGGCGCGACTACAGCGCAAGCACATGGCACCATCGCAACCGTCGCGAACCGCAGCGGAACACTTAGCTTCCAGATCAATCTCGCATCTCTAGCTGAAGTCGAACGATTACTCACGGTAGAACCTGGCAAATCCGCGGGTAGCGCATCGTCCGGTCCGGTCACGATCGACGGCACGCTGAGCGGCGCACCAAGCGCGTTGCAGGCGCAGGGCACGGCCTTCGCGCGCGACGTAACAGCCGGTCCAGCACGCATCAAGGGCTTGCACGCCAGCTACGCAATGCGCGATCTCGGAGCCAAGCCAAGCGGCGTGGTGGCGCTTACGGCTGATTCACTCTCCGCCGGACCGATCCCCGTCAAACAGGCGACGGTTGGCCTTCGCATCAGCAACGGTACCAATGCCGCGTTTCGCGCCGATTTCATTGGAAGCGGTACCGCCCGCGCCTCGGCGTCCGGCGAGGTAACGCGCGGGGACAGTGGCGCGGTGCGCTTCCGTGTCGACTCCGCACGCGTGGAAGTGGATTCCCTGAATGCCTACTCACTCGGCGCGCCAGTTCATCTGCTGTCCAGTGCACGCGGCGTGACTGTGGATTCGGTGATCCTATCACAGGCGCGCGGCGGCTCCATCGCCGCGCGTAACCTTGCCTTCCTTGGCGACTCGATCCGCGGCTCCCTTCGTACCGATGGCTTCAGCCTAGCACTGCTCGAGCTTTTTGGAAGCGGCCTCTCCAACATTCACGGCGCGCTCACGGCCAACGTAGCAGTCGCCGGAACCTCGGCACATCCCCGGTTCAACGGTAGCATCGTTGTCGATAGCGGGGCCGCGACGGTAGCGCCGATCGGTGTGAGACTGGACCGCCTCGATGCCAACATAGCACTAAGCGGTGAAACGGTATTCGTGCGCACTCTTTCCGCAACGACTACGCGGGAACGCCGCGGAACGCTCGACGTGACGGGAACTGTTGCGCTCACACAGTACGACGATCCAGTGTTCGCTCTCAATGCGACGGCGCGGAATTTTCGCGCCGTGGATCGGCGCGGGCTTGCGTCACTCGATGTGAGCACGACGACGCCCATCTCACTTGTCGGTCCGTATTCAGGCGCACACGTGACCGGGGCCGTGAGAGTCGACCGCGGTACCGTCTACATCCCCGAGCTCATCACAAAGCGACTCGTCGATCTCAACGATCCTGAGCTCATCGATGTCGTGGACACAACTGTCGCGAGCAACCGTGCCATTCTGCCGACCGCGCCCAGCGAGTTCACCAAGAACCTGCGGCTGGACAATGTTTCCATCAATATCGGCGATGACGTATGGCTGAGGTCGGCCGAAGCGAACATCAAGCTCGGCGGCTCCCTCAACGTGACGCTCGGCCGGAGTCCGGTTACCGGAGAAAGATCTCAACTCGCACTCGACGGACAGCTCAACGCAGTGCGCGGAACCTATCGCTTGAACGTCGTGCCATTCGTGCAGCCGACGTTCGACGTGGAGCAGGGGACCCTTCGCTTCTTCGGAACACCGGATCTGGATCCCGCACTCGACATCACGGCAATCAATACCGTCCGCCGCCCACGCCAGAGCCTGAACGGACAGGACATTCGAATTCGAGCAACAATTGGCGGAACACTATCGGCTCCATCTCTTACATTGGCAAGTGCCGATAACCTGCCGTTGTCCCAGTCGGATCTGCTCAGCTATCTGATCACGGGAGAGCCGGCCTTCGCGCTCGACTATACAGCCGCACAATACGTAAATCAACTCGCAAACGTCGCCGTCCGCTCCGCTGGCAACATCATCAGCAGTGCGATTCCAAGATCAGTGTTCGATGTGGTCGAGCTTCAGACACCTGCACTCCTGGCGTCACAAGCGCCAGGCACGGCCGATAACGCCACGTTCTACAGCAACCTGCTGAACACGCGGGCGCTGGTTGGCAAACAATTGAATAACAATTTGTTCCTCAACTTCAGCACCGGATTCTGCGCGGAAAGCTTCCGAAACGCATCCAGCTTTCAGCACAACCTCGGCCTGCGCCTCGAATATCGTCTCAGCCAGAGCTACACTGCGCAACTTGGCGTCGAGCCGGGCACCACGGATCTGCTCTGCTCTCGACCGGGTTCCCTGCAAACAATCCAACAGACACCTCCGCAGCTAGGCATCGACTTCCTTCGCTCCTGGCGTTTTTGATGCGAGCTGCGCCGCGGAGCGGGAGCGTGGACGAATCGCGCATTCGCCGCGTCCTGTTGATCGTGAATCCGGCCGCCCGTCGCGGTGACGCGTCGGTCCGCTCGGCGACCCGCGCCTTCGCCACGCTCGGGGTGTCGTGCGACGTCGTCATTACACTAACGCAGGGGGACGCTGGCGAAGTCGCGACTGCGAATGCGGCAGACTACGACGCGATATTCGCGCTCGGTGGCGACGGAACGGCGATAGAGATAATCGACGCGCTGGCGCCAAACGGTCCGCCCGTGGGTGTGCTCCCTGGCGGGACTGGGAATCTGCTCGCGCGCGCTCTCGGAATCCCCATGAGCGTATCCCGCGCCGTGAAGATTCTGCTACAAGGCGACGAGATACGCTTCGACCTCGGCAGATTGGGCGACGGCCGTCGGTTTGCGATCGGAGTGGGCGTCGGGATAGACGCATCGATGATCGCTGGCACGTCGCAGAAGTGGAAGCGCCGCGCGGGAGTGTTCGCATACATCGTGGCCGGCACGACGCACGTTCTTCGCAGACGACGATTCACGGCTCGCGTCACCGTCGATGGTACAACTCTGACCCGAAAGGCAGCCGTGGTCCTGGTCGCCAACTTTGGCGTCCTCCTGAACGGCCTTGTCACGCTCGGCGATGGCATCCGCCACGATGATGGTAAGCTTGATGTGTGTATCTTCGATCCGGTTACCATGATCGACGTAGTCAGGGTCGCGCGCAAACTGATGTTCCGAGATTTTAGCCCAGATCCCGCGATGACCTACCTGCAAGGAACCCATATTCTGGTGGAGACCGATCCACCGTTTCCCGCACAGGCTGACGGAGAGCTCGTCGGCGAGACACCTTTCCTGGCGACTGTCGAGCCACTGGCGGCGCGGCTCCTCGTACCGCACTGTCAAATAAATCGTCAGTAGCAGAGTCGCCTGACCAACCCCCCAAAGCCCACCAGACACTCCGTGGCCCACCGCTTCTCCCTCAGATTGCAGCGCGACGAGCCAGTCATCCTATCGCTCGTCGGATCGTCGCGCGCGATGCGTGAGCTGGCTCGACAGGTCGAGCTGCTGGCACAGGGCGATCGGACGACCGCGCTTCTGATCGGCGAGCCCGGCACGGGTAAGGGACGCCTCGCGGGGTACATACACTCACGTAGCGCCCGGTCGGCGCACGCCTTCGTAGACGTGAATTGCGCTACGATGGATCCACTTACGTTCGGTACCGAACTTTTCGGCGGCGCCAACTCGGTGCACGGTACCGCCGGACTGCTCAAAGCCGTGCGTGGCGGCACGATATTCATCGACGAAGTTTCCGACCTTCCCAGCGATCTGCAGCCGCAACTGCTCCGTGTCGTCGAAGATGGCATGGCCCCGAGCGGTGCAGACGATTCCGCTGATGTCCGCGTTATCGCTGCCGCCAGCAAGGACCTCGTTAATGAGGTGAATGCGGGAAGGTTTCGTGAGGATCTATATTACAGGTTGAGTGTGACACCAGTGCATCTGCCCCCGCTGAGGGCCCGTTCGCGGGAGGACCTCTCGGAGCTGATCACCGCAACATTCAACGCGCTGTCAATGAAATTGCCCAACTCGCCACGCACACTCGGCGAGGAAGTAATCGACTGTCTCATCGCGTATCCGTGGCCCGGCAACATTCG
>PLEG01000376.1 GCA_003136975.1 Gemmatimonadota bacterium
TTGGTGTTCGCATAATCAACCGTACAACGGCCACAACTGGAAGTGCGGGCAGGAAAGCTCGCTCCGAGTTCTGCATCTCGCCGTCGCAGCTTTGGTGTTGGGGCAAACTCGATCGGCGCGCGCCGAGTTAATCTCGCTAGTCACACTGCACATGCGCCGGATCGCACCGACGATCGGCTATGCGGTAGGGCAGGACAACAATCACGGCACCTCCGAAGCCGCCGCCCTCTTCATCGGCGGAAGCTGGCTTGGCGCGCTTGGCGTTCTGGAAGGCGCGCGCTGGGAAAGGGATGGCAGACGTTGGCTGGAGGAGCGCGCGCAGCGTCTCATCGAACCCGATGGCAGCTTCAGCCAGTATTCTGTGAATTACCACAGGCTTATGCTCGATACGTTTAGCGTCGCCGAGATATGGCGCCGTCATCTAGGGCTGGCACAATTTTCGACAGTGCTCAACGACCGCGTCCGCGCGGCAGCGGAGTGGCTGAGATTCTTCACGGACCCTTTGACCGGAGACGCACCGAACCTTGGCGCAAATGACGGCGCGAATCTCCTGCCGCTCACGGTCGCCGGCTCCCGTGATTACCGACCGGCGGTGGAGCTCGCGTCCGCTCTGTTTTTCGACGCAAGCGCCTATAAAGGGTCCGGTTTCTGGAGCACAGAGCTTCAGTGGCTTGGCGTCGAGCCGCCCGGACGTACGCTCCCGGCGATGGGCGACCGCATGTTCCCTAACGGCGGATACGGTATCCTCAGGCGCGGCGACGCGATGGCCGTCCTCCGCTTCCCGCGCTTCCGCTTCCGCCCTAGCCACGCTGACGCATTGCACCTAGACCTGTGGTTGGGGGGAGAAAATCTGTTGCGTGACGGCGGTAGCTTTAGCTACGCGGATGCGGAGTGGCACGCTTACTTTACCGGCGCCCGCGGCCACAATGTCGTGCAGTTCGACGATCGCGAGCAGATGCCGAGACTGAGCCGGTTTCTCTGGGGCGACTGGGTCCGCACGCAGAACCTTCAGCCAATTGTGCGCGGCGCGGAGAGCACGACGATGGCCGCGACGTATCGCGATGGCCACGGCGCTATTCACGAGCGGCGAGTCGTGTTGCGGGAGACAGGCATCGTCGTCTCGGACATCGTGCGTGGCTTCTCGCGACGCGCAGTGCTACGATGGCGTCTAAGGCCCAGTGCCTGGACGCTGCAAGGCGACACGATCAGCGACGGTACGCACCGACTGACGGTTTCCGCCAACGTCCCCATTGTGCGCTGTGAGTTGGTGACGGGGTGGGAGGCGCGCTTCTACCTGCAACGCACGGAGGTCCCGGTTCTCGAGGTCGAGTTGGCCGCACCTGGCGTGATTGTGAGCGAATACGAGTGGGTAGAATGAGGATCATTTACTTCCATCAGTATTTCTCGACGCCGCGCGGCGCTGCTGGCACGCGCTCCTACGAGGTGGCGAAGCGCTTGATCGCACGCGGCCACGAGGTGCTGATCGTATGCGGTAGCGCGGGTCGGGGACACACCGGCCTCGACGCTCCATTCGTGCATGGCCGGCGCCGCGGCATTGAGGAGGGAATCGAGATCCTCGAGCTCGACCTCGGCTACTCGAACAGCGATGGCTTTCTCAAGCGCACCGTGGCATTCCTCAAGTTCGCGTCGCGCGGGATCGGCATTGCGCTAACCGAACGCTACGATCTGCTATTCGCAACGACGACGCCGCTCACGGCAGGAATTCCGGGAATCTTTGCACGCTGGCTTCGCGCCAAGCCGTTCGTGTTCGAGGTGCGCGATCTCTGGCCCGACCTTCCCAAGGCGATGGGAGTGATCCGCAATCCCGTTGTACTCGGAGCAATGTCCTTGCTCGAATGGGCCAGCTATCACTCCGCTCATGCGCTGATCGGCCTGTCCCCTGGCATCGTAGAAGGTATCGAGCGGCGGGGCGTCGCGTCGTGGCGCATTACCCTCGTGCCGAACGGATGCGACCTGAACATCTTCGCCGCTGATGCGACTCCGTGGCGCCCTGAGGGTGTCGCCGACAGTAATCTGATGGCCCTCTTCGCGGGCGCGCATGGCGTCGCGAATGGGCTGGATGCCGTGCTCGACGCTGCGGCAGAGCTACAGCGCCAGGGGCGAACCGACATCCGGATCGTCCTTGTTGGCGACGGTAAGCTGAAGCCGCGATTGCAGGAGCGCGCGCGCGAGGAACGGCTGACGAATGTGGTTTTCCTCGACCCGATTGGCAAGCGAACGTTAGCCGGACTGATGGCGGCAACAGATGTAGGGCTGCAAA
The DNA here is from genome assembly GCA_003136975.1 of Gemmatimonadota bacterium. Classification (GTDB taxonomy): domain Bacteria; phylum Gemmatimonadota; class Gemmatimonadetes; order Gemmatimonadales; family Gemmatimonadaceae; genus Fen-1247. The sequence continues at coordinate 2,282 of PLEG01000376.1, forward strand.
TCCTGGACAACGTGCCCGCTTTTTACTATGGTACGTCGCCGAACAAGTTCTTCGACTACATCGCGGCGGGGCTCCCCGTGTTAATCAATTATCCCGGCTGGTTGGCGAACGTGGTGCGCGAGAATGCCTGCGGTTACCCTGTTCCGCCGTCCGACCCGATCGCGTTCGCCGACGCGCTGGTGCTAGCATCGCTCAACGCCGATGGACTGCGCGCGATGGGCGCTCGTGCTCGCTCGCTCGCGGTGAGCCGGTTCGACCGACGTCTTCTCGCCGACCGCTTGGTGGATGTGCTCGAGGAAGCGGTGAGTCGATGAAGCGCATCGTGGAGCTGGTACTTGTGTTGCTCGCGGCGCCGCTCTGGGCTCCGGCGTTGCTTGTTATCTCGCTTGTCGTGCGCGCGAAGATCGGCAGTCCCGTGTACTTCACGCAGTCACGGCCGGGCCTGCGCGGACGTCCGTTTCTGCTCCGCAAGTTCCGGACAATGACCGCTGCGCGGGACGCGAGCGGCCAACTGCTACCCGACGGGGAACGACTCACTTCCTTTGGAAAGTGGTTGCGCGTGACGAGCCTTGATGAATTGCCGGAGCTTTGGAGTGTACTGCGTGGCGAGATGAGCCTCGTGGGTCCACGCCCGCTCCTGACGGAATATCTTTCACGCTATGATGCGACTCAGGCCAGACGGCATGAGGTGCGGCCGGGAATCACGGGCTGGGCGCAGGTGAACGGCCGCAACGCGATTACCTGGGATCAAAAGTTCCGCTTCGACGTCTGGTACGTCGATCATCGGTCGGTTCGACTGGACTTCCGCATTCTCTGGCTCACCCTCGACCGCGTTCTGCACCGCCGCGGCATTTCTGCCGAAGGCGAGGCGACAATGTCGAAGTTTACCGGCAATGCATCTTGACGCGTTTCGCCAGTGTTCGGCACGAGATAGCCGTCGGCGCTAACATAAGGGTTGCGATCGGCGCGGCGATGATCAAACGCACGGACGACGAACTTTGTGTGGTAAGCAAATCGGCTCTACCCATAGGATATCAATCAGGATTATGAATCCATCCAAAATTTGGCTTTCCTCGCCGCACATGAGTGGGGCAGAGGAAGCCTTGGTCCACGACGCCTTTCAATCCAATTGGATCGCTCCTCTCGGTCCGCACGTCAACGGATTTGAAGCAGAACTGTGCGCGGTGACGGCGATGGAGTACGCGGTCGCGCTAAGCTCGGGCACCGCAGCGATCCATCTCGCGCTCATCACTCTGGGCGTTGGGATCGGTGATTGGGT
>PLEG01000234.1 GCA_003136975.1 Gemmatimonadota bacterium
TCTCGTCCGTGATGCTGTACGAGTGCGTGGATACAGCCCGCGCGTGACTGTGCGTCCGGGCCCCGTTCGCGGACCGTGCACCTCCCCGGACGAATCGGTGGATAGATTGTAGATAACCTGTGAAAGGACTGCCCATGGTGGATCGCAACGCTAACGCACTCGCCGATCAACTCCTTGCTCTTCCGTCTGTTGACCGCGCACGTCTTGCGGAGCTACTCCTTGCAAGCATTGAAGAGCGCGACACGGACGCCACTTCAGCCTGGAATGACGAAATCGACAGGCGCGCAGAGGAAATCGATAGTGGATTGGTAGCCGGAGTCACCGCGGCCGATGTATTTGCTGAAGTCGAGCGACGACTCAGTCGATGATTCTCGAGTTCCATCCCGCGGCGCGCGATGAGTTCGTTGCAGCTGCAGAATACTACGAAACGGCGGTTCCCGGCCTTGGGGACCGCTTTCTTGTCGCAGTGAAACGCGACGACGTTGTGTCGGTCCTGGCTGTCGCGCATCACCACCGTCGGCCTGGGTACTGGCGTAGCAGGTTGAACGGCTAGGTCATGGGGATGCATGGAACGATGCGGTGTTCCACATGGACCACCTGACGTTCTGGCTCGAGCACTGGTCTTCGCGATACCACAGCGCGGCGAGGCAGTACGCCGCAAATTTAGAGCGTCTCTTTCCGAAACAGCGAGTAATCGCGCCTCAAGGAACACGCAAGAACATCCTTCGTCTCTCCGACGTGGAAAGCAAAATGGACGCGTTGCGGCGGGCCATCCGAGCAGTTCCGGTGGATACGTCGGGGCTCCGGTCACGTCGTTCCGAAAGCGGGCGTCGAAATGGGAGAGATCGATCGCGTGGTCGAGCAGGTAATTCAGCGCATGCTCGACGATGATCCAGACTGCGTCCTGGTCTTGGACATCTTGCGCAGGGACGGAGTTCGCTTGGCGTTTGGCTGGCTTAATCTCCAAGAATTGAGTGCACCAACATTTCGCAGCCGCAGGGAAACGGGCATGCTGCTGGATAACCTCGCGTTGGCTTGGTGTCCGGCGCCCGCGACCGCCCAACGTTCGTGCCAATCATTGTAGACCGTTCCTGCGTTCGAAAGAACGAGAAGGGTACGCTGAGGGGTAAAAAGGTAGATTTGCCCGTTGGCCCGGATGGCGGAATCGGTAGACGCAGGGGACTCAAAATCCTCTGCGTCTTTGCCATCCCGAGCGTTTTCCTCAGGAGAAACCACTCCCAGGATTTTCGCTACCGCGTCCGGGTGTGACAGGGTGTGTTCTCGGCACCAATCATGACGGACCATGGCTGAATGTGGTCCCTGTCGTCGGCGGTCATCATACCCTCTGTTCCTGGGCCCGCGGTCGCGCCAGTCGCTGCCAAAGTTGCGAAGGAGATGGTCGAGCCTTTTGCAGCTACGCGACGAGTGAATAGCCAGAATGAAACCGCGCTACGCACCGCGTCGACTACCGCTCTACGTCCTAAAGTGAACAGTATTGCACCTAAATATGGTGTCCCCGAAACCGGCAGCAGCTCACGAAGCGAACTACGATTTAAGGATTTACGCAACCCCGCCGATACTCACAGCAGGGTGGACCAAGTCCGGAACCGGGGACTGCACCGTAATGTGCAACGTCGCGCCGTATTCCGTTCTCGGAATCACGCTCAGACTTCACCGACTCAATCAACCGGACGTCACATGGATACCCTTACGCGACGAGGCGGAACCGACAGCGTGGCTAGCTACGCCAGAACTGCGGTTGCGCAGGGAATTCGCCTCCCACTTCGGAACATTCCTCGCGTACTCTGTGTGGACGACGACCAAGATGTTCTTGCGTTTGTCCGCCGCGTGCTCCTGTCACGCTTTGACGTGCAAACCGCACCGAATGCCTTCGACGCCGTCGGCATGATCGAGCAAGCGGAAGCACCGTTTGCAGTAATCATCTCGGATCTGCATATGCCTGGCATGGACGGCATCGCGCTGTTGCGCCGCGCGCGCGAGGCGGCGCCAAATTCGATACGCGTGTTGCTCACCGGAAATGCAGACACGGATTGCGCGGTAGTTGCCGTGAATGATGGCGCTGTTTTCAGGTTTCTAACCAAACCATGCACGCCGGATGCATTGATCGCCGCTGTCGCTGCGGCATCCGAACAGTACCGCCTGATCGAGTCAGAACGGGTGTTGCTTGAGCAAACCCTTCGCGGGTCCGTAAAGGCGCTCACCGAAGTGCTAACAGTTGCCAGCCCCTCCGCATTCGCGCGTGCCATGCGCTTGAAGAGGTACGTTGGTCAGATCGCGGATGCGTTCGATGTCACGGACCGCTGGGAGATGGAGGTCGCCGCGCTCCTCTCGCAACTAGGTTGTGTGTCGCTACCCTCCGCTTTAATTGCAAAGATGCACGTTGGCGGTGAGCTCGACGCGTCGGAGCAAGAGATGGTGGACGCACTACCTGCGGCAGCAGCAGCATTCATCGCCGAACTTCCGCGCTTGGACGCGGTGCGTGACATTCTCCTACATCAGAACACACACTTCGACGGCGATGGATCGACTCGCTCTACAACATTCGGCGCGCGAATTCCACTCGGCGCACGGATGCTCAAGGCTGCGGGTGATCTCGATTGGTTGCTTGCTGGAGGCATGCCGGTCGCCCTGGCGCTGAGCAACTTGAGTACGCGCAAAGGCGTCTACGATCCGGAAGTGTTAGAGGCGTTACGTTGCGCTCTCGGAGGGGCGGCGGAAGTTGGCGTGCGGCGCGTTCGCTTTCGTGACATTCAAGTGGGCATGGTGTTTTCCGCGGACGTTCGTGGGCCGCGTGGTCTGTTGCTCGCGGCAAGGGGGCAAGAGGTTGGACCAGCGCTAATGAATCGCCTGCGGTATGTGTGGAACAACACTTTGTTGGACGCAGAGGTTTCCGTCTGCGACTGATGCGCCGGTTCGCGAGGGCGCGACATGCGCCTGACCCTGACGAGATCGAGATGATCGAGTACCCGCGCTTCACGCTTGAGTACGACCTCGACGAGGTGCGCTAATAGACGGCGCGATGATGGACGGGCCCGAGTTCTATGACGACCCGCTCGGCGAGCTGGCGGACGACGACGACCTGGTCGACGGTCTCTGGGATGAGGAATCCTCCGACGATGAGGATGACTGACCTCACCCATACCGACAATGTCACCCGAGCGACGCTTCTGCCCTAACCGGCAGGGGCGTTCGCGTAGGTTGCGATTCCCTGCCGTTCCTGTACATTCGTTTTGCGGTTATCGGTGCGTTACTAGGTGATCCGCCTTCCTAATCTCCAAGGACACAGCGATGGTTGGTGAGGCGGTTGATGTCAACGTAGACGTCAAACACACGGGGGCCCTGCTCAAGGCGGAGGCCCTGCAGAGCGCGATTTTC
>PLEG01000216.1 GCA_003136975.1 Gemmatimonadota bacterium
GCGTCAGTTCCCACGGCCACCACGCCTGGTAACGCGCAGGATGCTGCAATGGCATCGCGGCGCGTCGTCAGATCGGCCGCTTGATCCGGATCAATTCGCGGCTCAGCGGGCATCGCCGTACTCCAGATTCACATGCCTCTTCCGTTGCATGGAGGCACCTTCTCTATTCGCTACTGCACGTTTCTCCCGCTTTTCTCTGAGTGCCGCAGAGCGACCCTTCTGCATGGCGCTCGTGCTACTCGCGCCACCTTTGCGCGTCCCAGCCTGTCCGTCCCTCTCCGCGTCCTCTTGTGCCGACGGCGCTGACATCGCGAACAACTTCCTTCGTTGGGCGTCCGTGAGCGTTTCGGGGAGAGCGACGGCATCCCGGGAGTAGACTCCGTAGAGCCGCTCCCCGCTAGCGTCCTCGCCCTTAGGCGGTGCTCCACTGATTGGCACGGACACCATTTCGACCATGTTTCGGTAAAACGGCAGCGCTTGGCTAACCACCTCCGGCGTCGGCCGCAGACCGCCGTTGAGACGCGCCACGGTGTCGATAAGCTGAAAAAGTGGTGTCATCTGCGCTGGTAGGCCGCGCGTCCTTTCCATCACGATGTCGGCAATTGCCGCGTCAGACGGGTCATCATTGTTAAAGTCGTCGAGGCCTATTCCCGCTTGACGTATCGCCTCTCCGATCTCTTCTGCTGTTCGGTAGGGCTGTAGCACTACGTGTTTATTCTCCAACAACAGGAGGACGTCGGGCGCGTTCCGAAACAGCTTCTCAGGCGAGGCGTGATCTACGACTACGACACCAATCCGTCGGGGCACTTCTCCGTACGCCGCGAGTTCTGTAGACGCCGAGTAATTCGGATCGGTCAGCCTGAGCAATGTTCCAATACCCTCTCTGACTTTCGACGGCGTCGCACTGACGTGGTCCAGGATTATCGCGGTGGCACCGGTCATGATGGCGCCAGCCAAAACGCGCAGAGCGAAGTACAATGGAGACCGCGAGCGGAGTTCCGTGTTCGTCAACGGCGCTCGCGTGCACAATCCCAACGTGTCGTAGAACTTGGGCACGCTATTGGTTCCAGGCTCGAATCGCACATATAGAACTCGCTGTCGACTGTCGATTTCAGCGGCGCGCAAATTACACGCTCGGGCAAAGTCCAATGCTAGGAATGTGCTTCCAACGCCGTGACACGCTCCCTGTAGAAAGCAGCGGCCTCCGCTGGTTACCGCTTCACGCAGGAACGCATCTGCGGGCTGCAATACGGTAGGCGCGTAATAGTGCTTCACTTCGCGCGTGATTGCCGCCCGCATTTCCGAGGCCGAAGTCGGGTCCCCGCGAGCGAATAGACGTTGAGCAATGTCGCGCACTGCTGCGTTCGCGGTCTGGGGTCGCGATTCCTTGGACGCTGCAGTGGGGCTAGCACTGAACGAACGGTCGCCTACGACTCGTTGTATTGCGGCTGGGATGTCGCGGCTTCCGGAGCGTTGCTCCGGATTGCATGCGTTTGGTGCGCACCCGACATCTCCTAGTCCCGAATCAATTCCAAGATCATCCACTGTGCGCTCCTCCGCGCTGACGTGATTGACTGCCAAGTAACGCGCCACTGGCGCACGATGGTCTTCGTCGCGCCGCCGCCGCGGCACGCTTCGTAGTTAGTACGGCAGGATAAACGACCTCGGTTCCGTACCGTGATTGTGCCCCTTAGCCTGCTCTCGTTGGCGCGGAACAGCGACATCAGCCGGGGTTGATTCGGGCGCAGTATGCCGCTCAACGCTGTCACTGAATCCCGTTCGTTCACCGCCCCCGTTTGACGGAGCGGCGGCCTGGCCCGTTGATGCTTCGTCGGCCACACTGGTGTACCGGTGTTCCATCGAAGGGTCGGCGACAGCGGTGTCGCCGACAGCAGCCGAATCGACAACAGCGTCGCCATGGGAAGATTCGTTGGGAGCACCCTCTGTGTGCGGAGCCACGGGGTCGCCCGTTGCCAGCATCCGTGCCGGCGATGGGTTGGTAAGTGCCGCAATCTCTGCCGACGTCTGACTAGCGAGCTCGGCACCACGCTGCTCTCCACGAGCGCGCCTCTCGCCAGCAGCGGCGGCGATCCGCTGTTTTGCGCGAAGATCAGCGACCTCCGCGTTTCGCTCGGTGGTCCATTTATGGGTGAGGTGATTCCACTCAACAAAATCCGGAGCTGGATCAGAGGCGCCATAGACTTTGAGCGGACCGTTATTTCGGAGAACACCATTGTGGTCTCGCACGCCCGCATAAGCGAGCCGTGGACGATACGGATCCGAGAAGATCGCAACCGTCGAGCCGATAGGAACCCCCATGAGGCCCGGGCCAACGTATCGCTTGCCATTACCATGCGCGCCATCAGTGCTAACCCTTACGTCCTCTCGGACGACTAAGAGTGCAAGCAGAGCGTCTGCCAATGCGGGTCGGCCGAGTAGACCGCGTGCTCCGATGGACTCGTTGTAATGCACCGTCGGGATGCGGCCTGTCTCACCATGGCATTTGCCATTCATCGACTCGTCGATCCGCGCCATGATTCGTCGCTCGACGTCCTCGAGCACCAGAAGCTCGTCGTCTGGGGGATTGGTGTGATTTCCGCAGTAGCCTGGCAGTGATGCGAGGATCTTCCCCTTGATTATGCGGTTGACTACTTCAATCTTGCCGCGCCCTTCCGGACAGTAGGGCATCGACAACACATGCGTGATCCCCGCGAGGCAAAGAGCGTCGTTCACGATCTTTGCCTTGAGGTCGGAACCGTTATCAGTGTACAGTATCTCAGGTGTGCCGAAGCGTTCCATTGCGTCACGCAACGCCAGCAGCGTGTCACGCGCGCACGGCGCGCCATCCCACAACCGAACAGCAAGAATGCGGCGAGTGCACGCGTCTATGATCACGGTCATCGTGACTTTCTTGACCCGCTTTCGCTTCTTTATCGAACCCACTGACTCAATTTCACGAACGCACTCGAACTCCAAATCGAGGTCACGCCGCCCGTTTCTTACGCCGTCGATCCACTCCGGGTGCGATGGATCGTGTTCCTCAACGGAGAAGAACGTGTGATCCATTATCCAGGCACGGTTGGCGTAGGGCGCCTCTCTGATCAAACGAAAGCGGATGAGCTGGTCGTGTCCTGCCGGGCCTGCACGTGATGATACGCGGTCCGCGTCAATCAACTTGTTTGCTATAACCCGCTGTATAGTCCGCTCGCTGATCTGGATACCGTACTTGCGGTTTAGTTCCTCGCAAACGAGCACGGCACTGAAATTGGGATTGTTCTTGAACTCACGGATAATTTCGTCGCGCTGCTCGATTGTTCCGGCACGCACACGCCGGACTGTGTCGGGTTGGTGGTGGAGCAATGAGTCCAAGTCGGAGGCGACGACGCCCCGCTCTCTGGTGACAAACCGACCGTCGAGAATCTTCTTGTACCACTGTCGCATCGTGTTGCCCGAGAGGTGCCGGTAAATAATCTGGTAGTCATTATGGGGAGGCGAAAGCCAGACGCTACTATCACTCGTCGGCTTGCCCGCAAAGACGTCACGCCATGCGGCTGCGCACGCTTCGCAACTCATGATTCCGTTGAGAACCGGCGCAACGAGGGTAAGCCGCGCAGTGGCGTCATCACGAGTTTTCTGCGGCACGGCATAACCGATGATCGCGCCGAGCGTGCCGTGCGGGATCTGATCGAACTCCGCTCCCCACGGCTCGCGGTCTTGGTCGCCATCAGTGCGGTATAGAGGAAGAGTCTCCGAGTCGCTGTGTGACGTAGCGACTGATTTTGCTGCGCTTTGACCAGTCGACGCGAGAGATCCCGTACTTGCTCGCTCTGGCGTCGCGTTCGGCATTTGGGCAACTACCGTAATTTCTTCGGTTGAATTCCGTGGTCGATGGCCCAATGCCTGGCCGAGCGCAGCCTCGTAGTCACTAATTAGCGCGCGCAAGGCAGCGATGCGTGTCAGTAGGCCCTTGTCGCGCCACGGGCCGCGTCGTGAGCGCTCAGCCTTAATCGCCTTACCGGCCCATTTCGATTCCTGCTTGTGGCGACAGACGAGATCTTGGGTGAACGCACCAGCGGCACCGAGCCGCCCCTTGTGGTCCTCAGCCAAAGCTTCCAGTGCCGCGACTTGGTCGAGCAGTTCCGCATGCGTGGGGTCGATACCAAGGGCACGAACATGTGCGAGTCGTGTCGGCCTTCCATTTGAGTTTGCCTGCAAATCGGCAAGCAGCGCGTGCTCTTGCTGACGCTTCTGTTGGCGGAATGGCTTTAACCACCGCCAGACGGTGCCAAGATGCGGCACAGGTCCCGGCAGATTACCGGCGGCAATCTCGCCCTGAACACGTTTGAGCACGGCTTCATTCGTCTCGTGAGCGTACTGCTGCACGAATGCGGTGACGAGTTCACGTCGTGCGTCACTCTGGTCGCGTGAGAGCGACTCATAAGAATCGGCCGGCAAGTCCGTAGCTTGGGCAAGCGTCATTCTTCCCTCAGTCCCGCGACGATTCCCGCGGCGCTGTATGTGAGACTCGGCGCAGCGAGGCTGGTGATGCGGATGTATTCCCAGTAACAATGGAGCAAGCTCATAAAGAGATGATCCGGGACTTGGACGCTTGGACCACTAGTTTGGGATAATCCCAAACGATTGTCCTTCGGATGCCGGGCGAGCAGTGGCATGTTGCTTTCAAATGCCCGGCAACAGGATGGCACTCGGCCGAAAGAGGACGTCTCATAAGGAGAGCGACGGGATCGCATGGCCCTCACTAAGACGCGGCCTGGAAGCGGCGAAATGGCAGGCCTGGATCGGCCACGGGCTGGCCCAGTGGCGGGCGAATGCGACCGCGAATCTGAAGCAAAAGTCGCGGGCTAGCTTGGTTGGACTCGCCCACGATGTACTTTCGCGGATTGAAACTGGCAATCGCCGCGTCGACGCGGTCGAGATTATCGCGCTGGCAAAGAGTTACCATAAGACGCCCGATGCCATTGCGGAGCTGTTTGAGGCCCCAACAGTTGAACAGTGGGATGACCTAAGGCGAAGCCGCAAACCAGACGACCGTTTCCGCACCCCGCCNNGCATACGATCAAGCAGCCGCCAACGAAGTGAATCATCCTTCACCCACCCGAACGTGCAGGTGCGCAGAGCCACTCGCATGGCTTTCCTCCGCAAGCTCATCGCGGCAGAGTTCGAGGAAATTGCATCTAACGCACGCTTGAGTATCAGCTGCGAGGGAGAACGAGGATGGCGGCTGCAGGAGTCCGCGCGCCAAATCCGTGTAGAAGCCGCGTTGTGTCTCGATGTCGGCACGGACTACCGCTTGTGCCTTCGCCATGTCCTCGAGCGTGATCGTAATCCATCGTTCCGTACCGCTCAGCAGGTATATGATGCGTCCGAAGTAGATGCCGTCCGTCATCGGGTAGCCCTGCGCTTCCACCGCGAGCGCGTATCCCGCTAGCTGTAGCGTGTCGTCGACAAGAGATGGCTTTCCACTCTTATAGTCCGTAATGCACCAACACGGACCACCGACAGCATTGCGACATTCTCCACCGGCTGTGCTTGGATCGGAATGGTGGTAAAGAAGGTCCGGAGCCATCCAGGCGATCACGCCGTCGCCGAGCGAAACTCGGTCGGGCCCGCTACCGCCAAGGCGAACGCGTTCCGGCAAACACTCGCGAACATCATCGAGGAGCGGAGATGCAACCAAGTGACGCAAGCACGACGCGACCTTAATGCGGGCGTGCTCGATGTCGCTCTGCTCCAGCTGACCACGGTAAACAATCTCGTGGAAGGCATGGTAGGTAGTGGGCCACTGCCAGAAGCGGTCGATCTCATTTGGCTGCGACCAACGCCACACTTTGTTGAGCGTTGTCCGCGCATCCCGCAGCAGCGTTTCATAGACTGGTAGAGCCCGGCGATCTCGGAGGGCCGACACGATATCGCGAGCTGCATTGTGCACCGCTGTCCCGATTAGCGTTGGGACAGAAACGAGTCCCTTCAACGCCCAGGCTTGGCGTGCCTCCGCCGGCGCATCGGTTCGATATCCGCCGCGCGATCCCCAGTATTGCCAATACATTGCGCGCTCACAGGTATTGAGCAATCGGTGTCGCGAGTAGGACCACTCGTTCGCGGGTCGGACAGCCTCTGCGAGCGCACGCCCTAGTACGCGCTCAGGCTCAAGATTCAGCTGCCTGTTGGACTCATCAGCGGGTTGGACCACTTGGACTCTCGGTGCGTACGGAACGGGCCGACCGAAGTGGTCGGCGTATCACCGAGTGGGGCGCAGCGAGACTCTTTTTTGCGGGTCTCAAGCCAGCCAAGCACTACTACCTGCCCGACGGAGGTCTCTGAGAGACCTCTTACGAGCTATGAATAGGAGAACGCCGGATCGCTCCCCACGCGGTGCGTCGTGACCCGACACCAGGCCCGGTGAAGACACGGGCGAGCTGGCGCGGCATACGAACAACCTGATCCCGCAAACCGAATACATTCCGAATGTACCCTTATAGTTGGATGTGTCAAGGGCACTTAACCAGCACTTCGGTCTGTCTTCGCTAACCCGGGGAGCCGAGGGGTGGCAATCTGCACCCATGGGAATTGGCCGGTCACCTCGGAAACTCCTTAAGGCTTCGCTTGATTCGCTGGACAAACTTGAGGAACTCCGAGTGTGCTATCCGGAAGCGGCTCAGGAACTTCAGACCGTGATCGGCGTCGAACGCCTCACTGCCCTGGACGGCGCGCGGACGGCAATCCGTGACGCATTTGAAGCTATAGAGGCGGGGCAACTCGGGCATAACAAACCCTCTCTTCCATGAATGCAGGCGCGTCGCTAACACACCCGCTTCCGAAGTGGATACCGCGCCGAAGGTGCGGATTCCTGCGTCTAGCCGCCTGAAGCGACATGGCTCTTCCACCGATCTCAGTAATCCAGCCGCACCCGCAGTTCGAGACCAACGCTAACCAGCTGGACGTTGTCATTAATGCGAGCCCCCAGCTCATCTGCCGTTCCTCGCCGGGAACGAAGAGACCGGCGGAGGTCGAGAAGGTGACCTGAGCCTGTGCCCCCCTGGCGTCGGGCGGGACCGACCTCATAGCTACCGCCGGGCACAGCCTCTGACTTCCTGTCCTGCAGTCCCTTACTTAGACACGAAATCCGCGGGTTGAGACATTCAGCGACGAAAACGACCTCGTGTCCAAGGAACAGTACGGTGGCTAGAATAGTCGCCTGCCGGAGATGTCTTGGTACAATCAAAGCACTCACAGCGAGACACCAATGATCCCATCCTCAGACGAGATTGATGAGGCAACACGCCTTGTGCTGAATGCTGCGCTCGCAGACGCGAAGACGACACGCATACTTATGGATGCAGTTACCACCAACGGGAAGTATCGCTTCGTCGAGCGCTTCCAACGCATTGAGCGGTACCACGCTGACGATGCCTCGCACCGAAAAACCGCCATATACGTCGACGTCGAAACAACGGGACTAGATGTAGCAAACGATGCGATCATCCAACTAGCGATTGTGCCGTTTGAGTTCAGTTCTGACGGGCGCATTTTTACAGTACATGAGTGCGAAACATGGTATGAAGACCCGCACCGTCCAATTCCCGTTCTTATCACAGAGCTGACCGGGATCTCCGATAGCGATGTCGCTGGCAAAACGATTGACGACAACCGGATTGGCGAACTTCTGAAAGACGCTGCTTTAGTTCTTGCTCACAACGCCACCTTTGACCGTCGTATGATCGAGCGACGTCTACCTGCTTTCGAGACAAAGTACTGGGCGTGCTCTCGGGAGGACGTTGCATGGGAGAACGAAGGCTTCCGCTCGCACAGTCTCGAGTGGCTAGCATACAAACAGTGCCAGATGTACTACGATGCGCACCGCGCAGAATCAGATTGTTATATGGCTGTACACCTACTTAGTACGGTTCTCCCTAAATGCGGCAAGAGGTGTCTCGAGATGCTTCTTGCATCTGCGAGGTGTAAGACGGCGCGGGTCTGGGCCACGGGCAGCGACTACGGGACGCGCTTCGTACTAAAGAGCCGTCGCTACCGGTGGGGCGATGGCGCAAATGCCACTCCCAAAGCTTGGTGGAAAGACGTTCCGGAAGATCAACTCGCAACAGAAGTCGCATGGCTGACGGAACACGTTTACGAGGGCTTGAGTTGCCGCGCACAAGTACAGCGGTTTGACGGCCGCTTGCGCTACTCAGACCGTGCTGACAAAGTAGCTCTCGAGCCTGTCCCTTCTAGTACGCCGGCTGAGATCAAACTTTGCTAGTCGCACGCGATAGTGCCGGCTCCCGATGTGTTGCATCGTACGCATTACGTGCGACAACATACCTTTGCCCAGTCTGCAACGAACCGGTCATCTACAAAGCCGGAACAAAGCGGATGCACCACTTCGCACATAGACCGGGCTCTGATTGCGTGAATGCCGGGGAATCCCCCGCGCATTTGTCAATGAAAATGAACGTCTGGGAGCAACAGCGGGGACTTGCTTCAATCCGTCGATGCGAGCTCGAATGGCCAATCGCTAACCGGCGCGCTGACGTGTGGGTGGAGACAACCGACGGCGAATCAATAGCTGTCGAGTGTCAAATATCTGCGTACGAAGGCGAGCACATCGCGGCAAAGCTCGCGGACTATAAAGCTGCTCGATGCCGAGCGCTGTATCTTGTACACGCTAAAGCAATCCCAGGCTACATCGCAGCATACGGTATGGCCTCGCTTCACGGTCGTGAAATCTTTGTTCCAGCATGGGTACACGAATTAGCGCTCCTTGACCCCGCCTACGGTCGGACAGCCTCATTCGATATGATGACCGGAGAATCCATCCCGCAACACACCTTCATTCACTTCTGGGATCGGGGGTCGGTCTGGATCGCCAGATTGGAACCAATCTGGCGAGATCGCTGGGACAAGAGTGGAAGTATCGCCTTCGACTACGTACCGCTCCAAAGAAAACGACTGATTCGAATCGCAGCGAAGATGGAAGTTAGGAACGGTATTGTGCCATTCACTCATCCCGCGCTAAGCCCACCGTCTACGCACGCGTGCCTTGCAGGGTATATCGACTGCGGCGCTGCAACCCATGGGGCTGGATAATCCCTTTCAGTCCTCGTTTCGCTCTCGCTGTCGCGCCGGCCGCGTCGCCTATGCTTGGCTTAGACGCAAGCACCATATCCGCAGACGTGAACGCGCGTCTGGCAGTCGATGCCCATAGGTTCATCTTTTCCGACAGACCACTCCCTCAAGAAAATCTTCCCTAGCCCGCTGTCAGAATCTTTCATAAGATCGTTACAGACCGCACTTTCACATCCTCGTGGGTTCTCCCCTCCACAACCATTTCTATGCCTGAAGTGACACGCCGACGTACCGGCGAGTTTCTACGTAAGCTGTTCGAGATACTCATACCACATCCTGAAGGTCTCCAAGCTGGAGATGCCCTAAAGCAGTTAGAGAAGAGCATGACGCTTTCAGAATTTGAGAAGGGGCGCGTCGAATCAGGCGGGGTTCGGTTTATTAAGATTGTACGATGGGCGACCGTGGATTGTGTCAAGGCAGGGTGGCTTGTTAAGTCGCACGGGATCTGGACGGTAACCGAAGAGGGGAAGAAAGCATTCGCGCAGTACAGCGATCCTGAAGCATTCGCCAAGCGCGCGTATCAGCTCTATGCGGAATGGCGGAAAACCAGCCCTACCGACGCGGTCGACGTCGATGTTCTAAGCGGGAATCCCGTAGGAGAGAAGGCCGCGAGTATCACGTACGAAGAGGCGGAAGAGCAGGCTTGGGGCGAAATCGAGCGCTACCTACACACGATGCCGCCCTATGAGTTTCAAGAACTGGTCGCCTCTCTATTGCGGATTATGGGTTATTACATCGGATGGATTGCTCCACCTGGGAAGGACGGGGGAGTGGACATTGTTGCGTTCAGCGACCCGTTAGGGACCCGACCGCCACGCATCAAAGTCCAAGTCAAACGTCAGGAGGGTAAGGTGAACGTTGACGGATTACGCTCGTTCATGGCCGTTCTTGCCCATGACGACGTCGGGATTTTTGTGAACGCCGGTGGCTTCACGAAGGACGCGGAAGACGAGGCGCGCATGCAACAAGCTCGACGCGTTACCCTCATCGACCTCGAACGGTTTGTTGATCTCTGGATCGAGCACTACGACAAGTTAGACGCGACCGGGAAGCGGAGGCTTCAACTGCAACCAATCTACTTCCTGGCTCCAGGAGCATGAGCAATGAACTGACGGCAATGACGGGGGGGGGCGCATTTACTCAATTGCTAATCGCTCTGGCGTCTTCGACCGGGGTACTGCTGCCGCCAGAATGCGCGAATTTGGAGCCGTTGTCTGATATACGGGCGCGTTGAACTAATTGATTGCCTGGTCTTCGAGCTTCGCTATCGCTTTATCGCGGAATGCGGTGAGAATCGCGTACAAGCGTCCGGCAGAGTTCGTGTGGGTACCATAGAAAGTTCGAAGCAATTGGGGGCTCGCTGGCGGGCGCAAGCAGATAGCACAGATACAGTATGAAGGTTCTTGCCCCTGTACAGCGCTGCATTGAACCTACCATTCCAGAAGCCGCCATGCATCCGAGTACTCGCCTCGTGCAGCGCGGTGGCGCTAGGGGTCAAATTCAATGCCGACACCATTTGCGCAAAACTTTGCACGACATCCACTAAGGGGCCCGATGGTTAAAGCAACATTCGTGATGTTCTATTACTCAGCTGCAGTTGGACTTCTGGCAGAAACGTTCGCCAAACTGTCAATCGCTAATTCCGGCACTACATAGGCCCCACCCGAAGCGGGTATGGTGCGGCCGGCGTATTCTTTAGCCGTCCTGGGAGCTCCTCAGCGATTCGTGGCTGAAAACAGCACGAACTGGCCAAAAACAACTCTCGCCACATGAAAACGCCTGTACTATGTTAGTGCTCGCTTATTAACGGGCTCCCAGTTGGCGCGAGCATATCCCGCTCATGCTTTTCGCCCCAATCACTACGTCGATGGCTTTATATCAGACTGCGCAGTTCGTCACGATGATCACTGACAAAGCATTTGATGAATTGCACAATCCAGGAGTGCGCACGCCGCACTCAGGTATTTATCGCTGTGAAGGATGTAGTCACGAAGTCGCTGCCAATGCGACTCAACCGTTGCCACCACAGAACCATCATCAACACACTGCATCACAAGGGCAAATACGCTGGCGCTTAGCAGTGTACGCTAAAGGAGCTTGACCGCTTGGCGGATCGCTTGATGGTCTCCATTACCGGTAACATTAGTATCTAACTCGCAGATGTTATGCCCCGTGGAGCATGTAGAATGAACGGTGACAAACCTGTGCAGTTGCCGACGCATCTCGAATCACTCAACAAGCACGTAGCGGCACGCATCAGTGTATGTGTAGCTGAGTACTCGGCACTAAATAGTCGGGCGACAAGCTACATTGGGTACCAAGCGGGGCTTTGGACTTTAATTCTGTTGTTCCTTGGGGTCGCAGCGTCGCTGTGGGGCCGCTGGCCGCAGTCCACCCTCCTGTGGTCCGGCTGCATCGTTGTCCAGGCAGTCTTGGCGGGGATTGTCGCCTGGACCGGAGAGCAGTATCTAATAATTCGCTACCTAGAACGCCACCTGTTGCCGGAGATACGAACTCTTCTCCCGGGTGCGGAATCTTGGGGGTATGAGCGTTACTTGGCTGACATGCGACGCGGCAAATGGCAGTCCTGGGAATATGGCCCTCCGTTCCTGGGCGGATGCGTGGTGGCGGTCGCTACTTGGCTCGCGCATCCGGTTAATAGCCTCACGGATTCAGTCCTTGCAATGGTAGCGTTGCTGATCCTCGGCGCGACGTTTGTCCGGGCGCGCGAGCTGATAACGATGCGGCTAGGGATATTTTCGTGATTATTCCGCTGGTCATGATTGCGGACGCACTTTCAACGGCTCAACCCACCGAGCATCCTCATGAACAGCCACGCCAGTTGTGGTAGACGCACGGATTTTTAGTACGGGTCGACCCTGAATCTTTATTGGATAAAGAAGAAGGATTCGATGACGAATTGTCTCCTCCCTTGTTGACCTCCAATGTCTGGCGAGGGATCCGGTACGCAGGTTGAATCACCCCGGGTTTATCGGAAGTGGCCTGCTGCCGGTGCGGTGGACACGCGTCTCACCGACCCTTTAGGGTGACCTAGGGCCTGGCCTACTCTGCAGTCTTGGCTGACTTTCGCTGGCTGGGCACATCGCCGAAGAATGTAAACGACTCCTCAATCCCGTCGAGCAAGGTCTGCATGTCTTGACGTTCGTAGAAACGACACCACAGGAGGCGCGAATATCCCAGCACGACGAGGAGCGCGTGTCGCTCGCCCCATGGGACGCGGAACTCAGCGAAATCCACCTGTGGCTGGTGTGCAGGCGGCGCGCCAAAAGCGCACCACGGCAGCGGCTACGGCCTGTGGCCCCGTGTGTCGGACGAAGGCCATCAGCTCATCCTGCCCGTGTAGCCAAGGGAGCTGATCTTCACCATACAGCCTCACCGCCGCGGGCTCTGGGTACTGCGTCAGCCGCTCCTCGAGAAGCGGCTCATAGGCATGGAGCTATTCCGCCGCTCAGGCCGGGTCGTGTACGGGATCTCGGATATATCGACATCACCGTCCGTCTGGCCGGCGGCGACCCATCGCTGGATCGGCCGCCGCATGATCTGGAGTCGCCAGGCCAGAACGCGAACCGGGGCTCCGGCTTCCAGGTAGTGTTTCAACAGCACGCGTCGCTCCGGGTCGATCACAACCGGCTCCGCCTATGAGAGGGGAGCCTGAAGAGTGCGCCCGAGGAGCAGCAGAAGCGTACCGGTATCTGACCAGTCTATTTGGTATCGCTCCGAAAAAATCTGACCTGGCGCTACCGCGGGCTATTCGAGCCGAATGTATGCCATCTTAAATCGGCGAATCTGCGCAACTTTCACCCGCTGCGTACAAGCTGCGCCGATAATCAATCGGTCAACAATTGGGTGCTCTTTGCCTCCCAACGTTTCAGACTGGCATGATCCCGCCAACCCTTGGCGAAACGACGGCTTACCAATCAAAGCCAGCCGGGCGCATTAGGAAGCCGGCGTGCATGGTGGGCATGATCGGCCAATCCTCTGGTCGCGGGAGATGGGTAACACCTACCGTGTACCATACGACAATATCGCGAGCAACTGAGAGTTGAGATTTCCGAGCCCAATACGGCAGCCGGTCGCTCGGATCGCCTTGTGCAGGGAAGGTACCGGCGGCATACAGCTCTTCGGGCTTGTAATCGGTTACCCACAACTGGTGATAAGCAAATCCAGCAATCCGTCCAACAACTGTCGTCGAGTCAAGATACGGAAACGCGTATGTCTCGGGGATCAACGCGAATCCTTCTGGCTGCCCTAACGCATTACGTACGCTCGGATTAATTACCACCCAGGTCCGATCAGTGCGAGGATTCGCATCTCGGGCAGCTTTCGCCGGCCCATTCAGCAGCGTTTCCGTCGTCACAAATGCATTGCCGTGTGCATTTCCAACTCCCATCGGTCGCGCGCGACTATTGCGCTCAATGACTAAGTTGCGTTCCCCATCAACATCGAAGTCCAGACGGAATGCAAAGAAGTGTTGATGATCTACACCAATTAAGTGATCGTCGACAAGGCGACCGTAATACGATTTACCTATCTCGTTGGCTAGCGAAAGGTGCCGCACGTGAGTTCCTTGCACGAACATCACTCCGCTAAGTTCAATATCCACTCGCAACGATCCATCTTCGCTGAAAATCCAATTGATGCCATAGTCGTAGTTACCGACCGTGTACGATGATTTGAGGACCAACTCGGTGCCGCGTCTGGCGAATGTGCCGTGTCGCTCTAGCACCCCTCCATCGCGCTCGTATATGGCGACCGCATTCTGTACCGGTTGTGGGGAGCCATCCTCTTCCGGGACGAATACAGGTAGAAGCAGAGCCTGGTGCGGAACATCAGCGCCGGCGATGAGCGAATCCACGGTCCGACCCATCATGTACTCGCCGACATCGAAACCCGTGCGAAAGTACCAAGTACTATCAGGAGAGGCATATGGTACGAACATCTCCGACAACGAGGCTCGCGCGAGAATAGAGTGGAACACGCCTTTACGCATCTCGCCCACAGCGTATAGAACTACTCCTTCACGCTCGTTAAAGCCAAAGCGAAAGCGCCATCGGTTCCACTCAACTGAATGCCCTCGAACTAAAAAGGTAGGATGGATTCCCCCTGAAGTCGCAGCCGCACTGACAAGGGATTGGGCTATCGCGTTCTTTCCGCCAAGGGCGGCAACCGCCGGATTCCCTGTCATTTCAGAACCGACGTCCACCACGCTTATGACGCGTCGCGCTGTGAGATCAACAAGGGCGCCTAGCCCTTCTATCGGAACTGCGAACGAATTGCTTCGTGATGACTGAAGAAAGGCAATCACGCGTACCCGTCTGTGGTGGTCCGGTGCCACGTCCGTCGACATCAGCACGGTTGGAAGGACGGTGCTTAAATCTGTAATGTGACGTCGGCGCAGTGCGGCGATCCACCGTGGGTCACTCTCCAACGGCTCTGTAGCGCCAGAGAAGTCCACGCTGGATAATGCGGGCTGCCCTTGCTTAACTTGACGCCAGAGCACTAGGACTCGACGTGTTAGGTCCAATTCGGCTTCGAACGTCGCGCCGTTGTCTAAGCGTGTAACAATCGCCGCGGCTTGCCGCATTGGTTGAGCAGAGGGCGATCCACGCCGATAGTCCTGCTTGGGTGACTCGCGTAGAGCAAGATATGAGATTAGGCATGAGCCAGCGCACTGCGTACTTTGGGATCTCTCGATCAGCTCCCGTGCCGCGTTGATCTCCGCTGGAGTGAGAGGATCAAGCCCGTCACCTGGGCTAGTACCAAGCACTTGGCTTGGCTCCGTAGAAGAAGCGGCCCGCGACGTTCGTGCGGTGGACCGCGTACACGCTGCAACTGCGAGCGTGAAAAAAAATGTCGCGAGTTTAGGGGACATATATAGTCTTCGCCCCCGTAGCTAAGGTCCCGCTCTCTCTCGGAGCTATAGCAATGAACGAAGGATATACAAAGAAGTACTGGCGCCGGATCACTGGCGTTGGGCAACTAGCGTTGCTGCTCTCGCATCCAGCCGTGACGGTAGCTTGATTCGATAGACCACTATCCGCTCGAGGTCGTCGCCAGCCTTATAGGCGCCGAGAATGTAATCAGTGCCAATTTCGAGAATTGTAACATCCGCCGGCAATCGCACTTCGCCGAGGGATTGACCGCTTGAACTGAAGGAGTGCAGCACCGCTTCGGAATCACCCGGAACAGACACATCCGCCCACACTGTGCCATTAGGTGAAGCGAATATGCCGGAGTACGGCGGTACAGCGTTAGGTCTTGGGATTCTCTCAAAATACGCTCGCGCATGATCGCGATCCGACTTGCTGCCCAGGCCACCAACGATTTCGTCAATCGCGGCGCTGTACTCCGAAGCCGTCGGGGCAGGAGTGGAGTCACTTGATACTCTTATCGTACCAGTGTGGTTGCCGTCCAAAGAATACCCGTTAACCACTCCGGAGTCCGCGGTACCTACATAAAGCTCGCCTTTGTTAATGGCAAGAAATGTCGCCCTTCCTAGTGGTCTATTCTCGACGAATGGGACGAACTTAACCGTATGCAACGAATCGCTATACCGAGCCGAGACGCCTAACGGCACTAATTCACGATTGGAAAGCCCAAAAAGGCTGGCCTTATGCGCGATGCGAGGTGCNNCATCAGCGGAGCATCGCAATTGCGCAATGTTCTTGGGTGCGCCAAACTGACGTACGAAACGTCCAGCTGCGTCGAACAACGCAAGACTATCGGCCAGTGCATCCCACACTAGTACGGAATCGCCAGAGCATCGCCCGATCCAGACAGGGGCCTTAAAGCCCGCGGCGCCCGGCGCGGCGCCGGTGACTGTTCTTATCGGATGTCCGCTACTGTCAAAATACACTACGCGCTTTAGTCGTGGGTCGACTATGACGAGTTGCCCTGTTGATAGCCGTGTCCCCGCTGTGACATGACTGAACTCACCTTCTGTAGTCGGGCCATCTGACCCGAAATCAGCTACAGGTCGCGGGTCGACGCGTACGGCTCCGGTTGCCGTGGCGACGCGTTGCGACGCAAGAAGCCGTCTATCTCGGGAGCACGCTGTTGTCGTCAAGGCGACGAAGCCTATTGTGACTATCCACCGACTCCGGGCGCCGTAAGGAACGAGTATCGGTATCATGTACCCGTGGCTACCGCTGCGCCGCCCTTCGTATCCGCCTGGTTAGCAGCCAAGTGGCGCTCAATGATATCCTTCAAATCCAAAGGCGTGCCCAAGTACATCTCTTTCCCTACAATGATCGTAGGTGTGGCGTATATCCCCAGTTTCGTGCCGGCGTTGATATCAGCATCAATGGCCGAAGCCGCAGCTGGCCCCCGAAGGCAGTCGTTGAATGCCACAGTGTCAGACACGTGTAATGCGGCTGCCACCGAGGTCCAGCGCTCCTTGCCGAGCATTCCGTGATCATCGAACAAGCGCGAATGATACTCAGCGAACCTACCTTGAGAGGCGGCGCATTGAGCGGCCAAAGCTGCGGCGCGCGCGTGCTCGTGAAAGGGAAGCGGAAAGTTGTGGTATACGATGCCCACCGATGGGTACTCTCTCTCAATGGCTCGCAGCTGCGTATCCAGGTAAAGGCACGCGGGGCATTCATAGTCTGAGAAGACTACTACCGTCGTACGGGGGTTCTGAGTCCCAATGCGGTTGCCTGTGGAAGCAAGCGCCCGCGAGTCACCAATCGTCTTCCATGGAGCGGTCGGCGGGGGATGGCGGCGCCTGTACTCTGTATGAAGAGTGTTCGCTGTCAAGGCGAGAGAGCATAGAACCACCGCGTATGTGGCAACAGTCGGTATTGTCGCTTTCATGTTCATATGTGAGTTCGTGTTGTCTGTCAGGCGATCAGGGTGTGGCCTTGCATGTTCTCAATACGGCATGGACGAGGGGTGGGGAGCTCGACCAGTACGCGTCTATGTCAGTTCTTGGGACAAATCAGTTTGTACACCAGCCCGGCTTCGGCTGACCGATCATTGGGAAGCATGCGCAATTGTTGGTACATGTCGAACTGTCATAGCACCCGTTACCGCAAGGCGCTTGAACCACCCCAGCTTCCGCCGGGTTAAACACCGCATACCCTACGTTCGCTCCGCATAAAAGCGCGGCTGCAAGAACGATCTTCTTCCAATTGGATTGCATTTGCTAATCCCTCTGTGTGTTGGTTAGTTATCTACGGTCGACGTTCTCGTGTTCAGAACGCTTCTCCCCACCCCTCATTTGGTTATTCAGTGTCGTTAGTGGTTGCACAGTTTAAGCGACCTGCGTTGACACGGGCTACGGCCTGGATGGGATGGCTCCGCCCTTCGCCGTGTTGAGAGCTAGATGGCTCCTGCCAAGCTCAAAAGCCCGTTGTTACTACGGGGCCACACACAGACCGGATGGGTGACCAATCGCGGGGAAGCAGACGCTGTTGTCACCACAAGCCGAAGTATCATTGCAATCGCCCGAGCATTGCCCGCCCTGGACTGTCCCAGCTTCCGCCGGGTTAAACA
>PLEG01000349.1 GCA_003136975.1 Gemmatimonadota bacterium
ATGAGATCGGACACGATTTCAGAAATGAGGGCGTGGATCGGACACACAATCCGGAATTCACGATGCTCGAATTCTACGAAGCCTATGCAGATTACGAAGTGATGATGGACGTCGTGGAGCGCTTGCTCGTAGCGGCCGCCGATGCAGTGCGTACGGTGCCGTCATTTGCCGACTCCGTTCCACTGTTCGCCACTCCGTTCGCTCGTATCGAGTGGCTGGCCTCTGTCAATGCGGGCCTCGGCGAGGACGTTCTCTCACTGGACCATGCTGCCCTCGTCCAACGCGCCACTCGGTTCGGCGTAACCCGTGCTGACGCGATGAGCCGTCCCAAGCTCATGGACGAGCTGTTTCAAGCGCTGGTCGAGTCCAAAATCGTGCAG
This sequence comes from Gemmatimonadota bacterium, assembly GCA_003136975.1. GTDB lineage: Bacteria > Gemmatimonadota > Gemmatimonadetes > Gemmatimonadales > Gemmatimonadaceae > Fen-1247. The sequence goes on from PLEG01000349.1 coordinate 381, forward strand.
CCAACGTTCGTGCTGGATTATCCACTGGAGCTGTCACCGCTGGCAAAGCCGAAGCGCGGCGATGCGCGGCTCACGGAGCGCTTCGAGCTGTTCGCGCAGGGCCGGGAGCTCGCAAATGCGTTCAGCGAGCTGAACGACCCCATCGATCAGCGTGAGCGGTTCGAGGCGCAGGCGCAGCTACGCGCGGCGGGCGACCTGGAAGCAGCAGGCGTCGACGAGGACTATCTTCGGGCGATGGAGTACGGAATGCCGCCCACTGGCGGCGTTGGAATCGGCGTCGATCGCCTGCTAATGTATCTGACAGGAATCCAGCACATTCGCGACGTAATTCTGTTTCCGACGCTTCGACCCGAATGACGAAGCTCGAGCTGGCGATTGCCTGGAGGTATTTGCGGAGCCGGCGCGGATCCAAGTTGTTGTCGTTCATCAGCGTGATCGCAATTGCCGGTGTCGTGATCGGCGTGAGCGCGCTGATCATCATCATTGGCGTGATGAATGGATTGCAGCACGATCTTCGCGAGAAGATCCTGGTGGGTAGCCCCGACATTCGCGTCCTTACATACGGCGACGATCTCAAGATGGACTCGTGGCACTTCGCGCTCAAGCGCGTACGCGAGGTTCCGGGCGTTGTCTCGGCGGCGCCATTCGTTCAGAGTGAAGGCGCGATGAATGCGGGACGCACTTACGCCAGCGGTGTGTATGTGGTTGGCATTCCGGCGCCCGGCTCCGGTTTTCCTGAGGTCACCACCGTGCGACAACATGCGGTGCGCGGCAAGTTCTCGTTCGAGAGCAAGGATGGCACGCATCACGGAGTTGTCATCGGACAATTGCTAGCGTCTCGCTTCAACGTCTGGCCGGGTGACAAGATCAATCTCATCTCCGTTGCCGGTGTTCAACAGAACGCGGCAACCGGTGGCTACATACCGAGAGTCTATCAGTACGAGGTGACCGGCGTTTTCCAGACCGGGATGTACGAATACGACAACGCCTATGTGTACATCGGCCTGAACGCGGCGCAGGAGTTTGCCGGCATCGACAGCTCCGTCACCGGGATCGAGGTGAGCACCACGGACCGGTGGAATGCTGGAATCGTCGCAACGGCGATCACAAATCATCTTGGCTTTCCATACCGCACTGTCGATTGGCAGGAGCAGAATCATTCACTATTTCAGGCGCTCAAGCTCGAGAAGCTCGGGATGGGCGTGATCCTGCTGCTGATCGTCATCGTTGCGGCGTTCAACATAGTGAGCACCTTGTCGATGGTGGTACACGACAAGACTCGCGAAATTGGAATTCTCAAGGCGATGGGACTTCCGTCGTCTGCGATCCGAAACATCTTCCTGGTGCAGGGCCTGGTCATCGGCGCTGTGGGCACGGGGCTGGGTCTCGTCCTGGGTTTTGCCGGTGCGCTTGCACTGGACAGGTACAAGTTCATCAAGCTCGATCCATCGGTATATTTCATAGATCACCTGCCGGTTACAACGCAACCGCGTGATGTAATACTGATCGTTCTGGCAAGCCTGCTTATCGCGGCCCTCGCGACGCTGTATCCCGCAATTCAGGCTGCGAAGTTGTATCCCGTGGACGCTATCCGCTCCGAATGACGACCGTTCTCGAAAGTCGCGGCGTTACCAAGCGGTACATCGGCGGGGATGGGGTGGCGCTCGACGTTTTGCGCGGTGTCGATCTGCGAGTCGAATCGGGCGAGATGCTCGCGATAATCGGCGAGAGTGGCTCTGGAAAGAGTACGCTGCTTCACATACTCGGCGGGCTGGACCGGCCGACGTCTGGCGAGGTGCTGCTTTCGGACCGTGTCCTGTCGGATCGCTCGGATGAGGAGCTTGCCGCGGTTCGGAATCGCGGAGTCGGGTTTGTATTCCAATTCCATCATCTTCTGAGGGAATTTTCGGCGCTCGAGAATGTGGCTCTTCCGCTTCGCATCGCGGGCCGGACGCAGGATGAGTCCGAGTCGCGCGCCCGCACGCTGCTGGAGCGCGTGGGCCTGGGGGGCCGGCTGCACCACAGGCCGAGCGAGATGAGCGGTGGGGAGCAGCAGCGAACAGCGGTTGCGCGCGCTCTGGCCGCGGAGCCAGGTGTCGTGTTGGCTGATGAGCCGTCGGGAAATCTGGATCGCGCAAATGGAGAGCGGCTGCACGACCTGCTGGCCGAGGTTGTGCGCGACCTGGGAGTGGGCATGGTTGTCGTTACCCATAACATGTCACTGGCCGAGCGGGCGCGAGCAGTGTATCAGTTGAAGGAAGGAAGATTGTCGGAAATTGTGCGTGACGATGGAGGAGGCTGGCTCGGTGCTGTGTGAGGTGTGCAAGGAAAACGACGTAGTCATAACCGTCACCGAGATCGATGGGAACGGGGTGCGTCAGGTGCGCCTGTGTGAGCAGTGCGCCGCTGAGCGTGGACTCCAGGCATCGGTATCAGCTCCGCCGGCCGCGATTGGCGATTTTCTGCAATCGGTCCAACAACACATTCCGCCTTCGCAAACGGACGCGGTTCGATGCTCGTTTTGCGCATCGACGCTGCGCGACTTCCGCCAGACCGGCCGGCTGGGTTGCCCGTACTGCTATACAGCGTTCGAGCAGAGTCTGCGCGATCTGCTGCGAAAGGTGCATGGACAGGGTCAGCATCGCGGGCGCGAGTACAGCGCTGCGCAGGGTGCGCTCGAAGCGCCGATTCCTGTATCGCCGGACCGGCTTCGTGAGCGGCTCGAGCGTGCGATTCGGAACGAAGAGTTCGAGCTCGCGGCGTCATTGCGAGACCAGCTGAGGGCAATTGAATGAGCTTTGATCCCGCGACACTTCCAGGCGGTGGCCTGGGCTGGATGGATGGCACTGGCGAGCAGGCGGGAGTTGTAGTCTCGAGCCGCGTGCGGCTCGCCCGCAACGTGGAGGGCTACGCCTTCTCCGGCCGCGCGCGCGAGGGCGAGCGCTTACGTGTGCTATCCCAGATACGCGATGCTTTGTCGTTGATTCCGGGCGCGCAGGAAGGGGTCATGGTCCGTGTCGACCAGCTTGACGAATCGGACCGTCTGCTACTGCACGAACGGCACGTCATCAGCAAGGAGCTCGCGGCGCTCGATACTCACGCTCAGCCGCGCAGCGGCGCGGCCGTGCACGTGGGCCGCGACGTCGCGATAATGGTTAATGAGGAAGATCATCTTCGAATCCAGGCACTACGTTCGGGCCTGGATCTCGACCGCGCATTTGCCGACGCCCGCGATATCGATGTCGAGCTGGGTCAACGCGTTCCGTTCGCATATCACAGGGAGTTCGGCTTCCTGACTGCCTGCCCCACGAACGTGGGGACTGGCCTCAGAGCGTCAGTGCTGGTTCATCTGCCGGCTCTGGTGCTGACAAAGGAGATTGGTCGCGTTCTGGTGGGTCTTCAGCAGGTGGGGTTGACGTACCGAGGCTTATATGGAGAGGGTAGCGAGGTTATCGGGAACCTGTTCCAGATCTCGAACCAGACCACCCTCGGTAAATCCGAGCAGGATCTGCTGGATTACCTGCAGGATATCGTGCGGCACGTGATCGAAAAAGAGCTCGAGGCGCGCAAGGTGCTCCTGCGGGATGCGGAGTATATTCTAGAGGATAAGTTGTGGCGGGCCTATGGGACGTTGCGGTACGCGAGGAGCCTGTCTTTCGATGAAGCGATGAACTTCCTCAGCGGCGTTCGGTTGGCCACTGGACTGAAACTGATTGACGGATTGAGTGTATACATTCTTAACGAACTCCTTGTATTCACTCAATCGGCACACCTCGCGGCACGCGAGGGCCGCGCATTGACTGAGGATGAGGCGAGCGTGGTTCGCGCCGCCTTCGTACGGGAGACTTTGGAAAGGGCTGCCCAATGAACGGATACAACTTCACGGAGCGGGTGCGCAAGGTTCTCGCGATGGCTCGCGAGGAAGCTGCGCGTCTGCACCACGAATATGTCGGCACCGAGCACATACTGCTCGGTCTGATTCGCGAGGGCGAAGGCGTCGCAGCGGCGGTCTTACAAAACCTCAGCATAGATCTCGACGATATTCAGCAGAAGATCGAAGAGACTGTAAAGAAAGGCAAAGCGGCTGCCGCGACGGGGCCTGATCTTCCATATACGTCGCGTGCAAAGAAAGTTCTCGAGCTCGCGATGGCGGAAGCGCGTGAGCTCAATCACTCCTACGTTGGCACCGAGCATCTTTTGCTCGGGCTCTTGCGCGAGGAGAAGGGAATTGCCGCACAGGTACTCACCGACGCTGGAATCAATCTCGACGAGGCTCGCAAGGAGACCCTGCGTCTGCTCGGTACCGAGCTACCGCAAGGCGCTGGCGCCACCGCAACGACCGGTGCCCCAGTCACTCCGCCCGCAGTCAAGGGCGAGAAGAAGTCCAAGACGCCAGCGCTGGATCACTTCTGCCGCGATCTAACGCAGCTCGCAGCCGAGGGCCAGCTCGATCCGA
>PLEG01000327.1 GCA_003136975.1 Gemmatimonadota bacterium
TGCCGATCGCGGCATTGAGCTCAAGAGCGCGCACATACCGTTTGAAGGTCTCGCGATCGCGCGTGCTCTTGCGGCAGAGCTGAAAGACGGCGGCTACAATCTGAATCTGTTCGGAAAGCAGTCAGCCGATTCATCGAACGGCGTCGTTGGCGCGATGGTGGGTGAGTTGCTTGGCCTGCCAGTCGTCACCGCGATATCCAAGCTCGAGCTTTCCGGCCAACGGGGAAGCGCCAAGCGTGAAATCGAAGGCGGCCAGGAGTTCGTGGAGTTCCCGCTTCCGGCGGTGCTCACGATTGATCAGGGCCTCAACACCGCGCGCTATCCGGCACTCAAGGGAATCATGGCTGCCAAAAAGAAACCGCTCGAAGTAAGGGAGGCGCAGCTCGGTGAGCAGTCCGTTACAGTGGTTCAAATGGAAATCCCACCAGAGCGCGCTGCGGGCCGAATCATTGGAGAGGGAGCCGCGGCGGTTCCGGAGCTTGTAAGACTTCTTCAGACCGAAGCAAAGGTTTTATAGCCATGGCAAACGTTTTCGCATTCGCGGAGACNNCATCGCCGACTCGACAGGCGGACAGGTCAACGCATTCATCGCCGGCGCCCCGGGAATCGCGTCGCGCGCCGAGCAGCTTGCCAGATATGGCGCCGATACGGTGATCGTCGCCGAGCACGCCGCGTTCGACAAGTACAATCCAGAGGCGATTGCCGCGATCGTCGCTGACAAGGTGCGAGCTGGCGGATATCGCGTTGTGATTTTCCCAAACTCGGCGCTCGGTAGCGATCTTGCCCCGCGTGTCGCGGCTAAGCTCGGTGTGGGACTCGTCACTGACGTCACCGAGATCAAGCTGCAGGGCGATGCCGTGATCGTTATGCACCCTGTGAACATTGGCAAGGTACTCGCGACGGTGAAGATCGCCTCCAATCCGGCGCTCGTCGCGATCCGCGCGAACATGTTCACGCCGACGGAGAAGCCACATGCTGGAACAGTCGAGCGTGCGGAGCCGGTCGGCGATCCGAGTGCGTCGCGGGTTGTCGTAAAGGAAGTGAAGATGGGTGCCGGGACCAAGCTCGATCTTGGCGAGGCACCGGTGATCGTGAGTGGCGGGCGCGGACTCAAGGGGCCGGAAAATTTCCATCTGATCGAAGAGCTCGCCGCGGCATTCGGCAACGCAGCGGTCGGCGCGACACGCGTTGTTACCGACGAGGGCTGGCGTCCGCACAGCGATCAGATCGGCCAGACGGGGCGTCTCGTGAGCCCGCAACTCTACGTTGCCGTCGGGATCTCTGGAGCAATCCAGCATCTTGCGGGAATGCGCACATCCAAGACGATCGTTGCGATCAACAAGGACAAGGAAGCGCCGATCTTCAAGGTCGCGGATTACGGGATCGTAGGTGATCTATTCGAGATCGTTCCCGCTCTTACAGCCGCGGTCAAGGAGGCCAAGGCTCGGGGGTGAGATGCATTAAGCCGAACGCACCGAGGGAGCTCGCGCGATGACCGCTGGACACGGCGTATTCATATTGGTAGTGGTGCTCGCGTTGTCGTTCTTCTCGTACAACGCGCAGCGCCTGGTTCGGTACATGCGGACGGTGGGTCAGCCAGAAGACCGTACTGATCATCCCGTCACGAGGCTGCGTAACCTCATTCTCATCGGGCTTGCGCAGGCCAAGATCCTGCGTGACCCGTTGGCTGGTGCGCTTCACGCATCGGTCTTCTGGGGCTTCGTGGTTCTCACGATCGGAACCGCGGAGATCATACTCGGCGGATTGTTCCCGGGATTCAGCTACGCCGCGATTTTGCCGGCGCCGATTTTCTCGCTGTATACGCTGTCGCAGGAGCTATTCGCGCTACTCGTTCTCGCCGCGGTCGTGGCTCTGCTGTACCGTCGTATCGTGATTAAGCCGAAGCGATTGCAGGGCGACAGGGTGCACTCAGGCGATGCGATCCTGATTCTGTCGATGATCGGCGCACTCATGGTGAGCCTTCTGTCGCTCGGTGCGTTCGAGTTTGCGCTTCACCCGGGCAACGCGACGGTATTCCAACCGATATCACTCGCACTGTCACACGGACTCACCGGCCTGTCGGTTGGCGTGCTGGAAGCGGGGCGCGCGACGAGTTGGTGGTTCCATGCCTTGCTGATACTTGTATTCCTGAACTATCTGCCGTACTCGAAGCACCTTCACGTGCTCACGTCGCTGCCGAATACGTACCTGGCGAACACGAGTGGGCCGGGTGTGAAGGGCGCGATGAGCTACATGGATCTGGAGGCAGAGGGGGCCGAGCAGTTTGGTGCGAACGATGTTACGCAGTTGGGCTGGAAGAACCTGTTGGATAGCTACTCGTGTACCGAATGCGGACGGTGTACCGCGGTGTGTCCGGCAAACATCACGGGCAAGCTGCTGAGCCCGCGCAAGATCATGATCAATACGCGCCAGCGATTGATGGAGCTTGCGCCGCTCGCCACGGGCGATTTTGGAGAGTTCGAGCATCCAACACTATCGGCTGGCGAAGGGGCTGACGCCGGCGGGACTACTGCCATGGGCGTGTTGCAAAACACGCTGCTGGACAACTACATAACGGAAGAAGAAGTCTGGGCGTGCACGAGTTGCCGCGCGTGTGTCCAGGAATGCCCGGTATCCATCGATCAGCTCGACATCATCAACGAGCTTCGCCGTAACCTGGTGTTGATGGAGTCGCGCTTTCCCCCCGAGATCCAGCCCGTATTCGAGTCGCTCGAGCGGAACGGTTCTCCGTGGGCATTCAACCCAGGCGATCGCGCGAAGTGGGCGGATGGGATGGATATCCCCACGATGGCGGAGATGATTGAGCGTGGCGAACGGCCAGAAGTACTATTCTGGGTTGGATGTATGGGCTCATTCGACGATCGGGCCAAGAAGATAGCGGTGGCCTTTGCGCGAGTGCTGCAAGCAGCGAACGTGCGTTTCGCGATTCTTGGACAGGAAGAGAAGTGCAACGGCGATCCAGCGCGGCGGATGGGGAACGAATATCTGTATCAGATGTTGGCGCGAGATAATATCGAGACGCTGGATAAGTACGGCGTGGAGACAATCGTTACCAACTGTCCGCACTGTTTTCACCAGATCGGAAACGAGTATCCGCAGCTTGGCGGCAACTACGAAGTCATCCACCATTCGACGTATATCGAAAAGCTTCTGGAGGAAGACCGGCTTCCACTCAACGGTGAAGGCAAGCAGCTCACCGTTGCCTACCATGATTCCTGCTATCTCGGTCGTTATAACGATGTGTACGACGCGCCACGCGAGGCGTTGAAGCGTGCCCTGCCACTCATGACACTGGTCGAGCCGCCACGGTCGCGCAGCAAGGGTCTGTGCTGCGGCGCTGGTGGCGGGCGCATGTGGATGGAGGAAGATGTTGGCAAGCGCATCAATATCGAGCGTACCGAAGAGCTGCTTGCCACTGGCGCGGATGTGCTTGCGGTCGCCTGTCCATTCTGCATGACGATGATAGGCGATGGAGTGAACGCGAAAGCGTCCAGCGTTCCGGTGTATGATATTTCCGAAGTGGTCGCGCAGCAGCTAGCGCGATAAGCCGGCGCGTAGCACGTTACGCACACGTTACGCGCGCGTAACCTCGTAAACCGTTATGCTCTGTCGCACTGTGCCTGCCTGATACGGCCGGCTTGCACGGGTGTGGATCAGGAGATTGCGTTCGACGCACGCATCGACAAATGCATTCACCGCGACCCGGCCTGGATCAGCAATGTAGGCGACGCCGCGCGAGGAAAGAAACCGGTCAACTACACTTGCTATGAGTGGTGCGTACCGTGTCTCGTAAAGGACATCGGACGCCAGAACGACGTCAAAACGCGGAAGGTCCGGTGAAACCGCGCGCCAATCAACAAGAGCGGTATCGATCTCATAGCCAAGATTGCGGAACGCGTTGGCACGCGCAAAGGCGAGAGCGTCCTCGTAATAGTCGGTAGCAGTCACTTCGTGTCCCGCGATAGCCGCGGCGATGCTTACCAATCCGACGCCGGCGCCCAGCTCGATCACGCGGGTGCGGGGTCTGGTATCCGCGGCGATGAAGTTTGCGAGGATGGTGGATGACGGCCATAGCTCCGCCCAGTACGGCAATCGCTCGTCTCGCTCGAAGTCAGTCTCGCTGATCAGATCCTCGGCGCTCCGGGGCCGAAGAATATTGACGTCACGATCACCGACGCGCACGTCGTCGTTTACGGTAACGAATCGGCGTTTGAGACTCGCGACGAGTCGCGCGCCCTTTGGGGCTGACGTCACGATGGAAAAATCGCGGAGCGGAGTATCGAATTCTGAAGCGGAAGCGCGCGAAGTTTTTCGCCACGCTCGTATTCGCGGCGCCCTTCGGGCACAATCAGCAGCGCGTTTGCCCGCAACATCGACGTGAGCGCACCGGAGCTCTGCGTGCCCGTAAGGCGGGCACGAGGCCCGTCGTCGCTCTGAGTCACGACGACGCGCAGGTAGTGGGTCAGATCACCGCTCACCGCCACGCGCTCCTCGAGTGTAACGAGCTGCGGAACGGGAAAGAGCAGCGTTTCGCCGCGCATTTTGAGAATTGCCGGCCGCACGAAGAGCTCGAACGTTACCAACGCAGAGACGGGGTTTCCGGGCAGCCCGATCCACGGCCGTCCGTCAACGATGCCGAAGACGATCGGGCCGCCAGGCCTGATGCGTGCGCGCCAGAACTTGATGTCGGCACCGATGTCACGCATCACGCTGCGGGTGAAATCGCGCTCGCCTACGGATACCCCACCGCTCGTGATCAGCAGATCGCAAGCCATCGCGCCGTTGATTGCATCGCGCAGTGAGGATGGGTTGTCGCGAGTTATCCCGCCGTCATGCGGGAGACCGCCGGCGTCCCGCACCAGCGCCGGAAGGGAATAGCTATTCGATGATACGATGCGCTCACCCTGCATGACGGCGGCGAAGTTATCGATGCGCACGAGCTCATCGCCGGATGCAACTATGGACACGGTTGGCGGCCGGAAAGTCGAAACCGTGCTGACACCAGCGGACGCAAGAACGCCAATCGCGGCGGGAGTGATCCGATCGCCAGCGTTAAGCAGCACGTCGCCCTCGCGAAAGTCTTCGCCGAGCGGTCGCACGTTGCGGCGGGCGTCGCGGTGATTGCGAATCTCGACCGAAGTTGCGCCAGCGTCGGTATCCTCGACTCGTACGACGGTGTCGGCGCCGGCTGGAACCGGCGCGCCGGTCATGATCTTGATTGCCTCGCCCTCAGCGATCTCGACAGGCGACGTTCCACCAGCCGCGATCTCACCCACAACGCGCAACGTGCGCGGCAATGCGCTGATGTCGGTGCTTCGAACGGCGAATCCGTCCATCGATGAGCTGCGCCACGGAGGAACACTTATGCGTGCTACGATAGTCTCCGCGAGCACAGCGCCGAGCGATGACGCCAAGGGAACGCGCTCGACGGGCATACGCTCGATAGACGCCAGAATCTGCTCGGAGGCCTCTGCCGCGCTGATAGCGCGTGTCGTCACCGGCGAAACGATGCCAAGGCGGCCGCTATGGAGTCTGCGGTAGCCGTCACAGCCAGTGACGGTGTAGTCCATTTATTGGCGAGCACGCTGAAGACAAGGCGCTCACCATCCGCGTCGGTCACATAACCGGAAAGCGATCGAACCCAGTGCAACGAGCCAGTTTTCGCGTGTACGTTGCCTGCCGCTGGTGTTCCGCTCATGCGTCGCGCAATGGTGCCATCAACGCCGGCGATTGGCAGCGCATTGTAGAAGACGGCGAAGTCGGGACTCGCTCGCATCCGGTCGAATATCCGCACAATTGTCTCGGGCGAGATGAGATCCGCGCGCGCCATTCCGCTGCCATCGTGCAACTCGTATCCGTCGCGCGAAATTCCCCACGTCGCGAGCTGCCGCCCGGCAACCGCAATGCCACTGTCGGCGGTGCCGACGCCTGCACGCTCGAGGCCTACCGTGCGCATAAGCACCTCGCCCATCTGATTCTGCGACGGCTTGAGGAAGTATGCGAGTATTTGACGCAACGGCACAGACCGCACGATCATGATCGTGTCGAGCGGAGCTCCGTCGCGCGGAACCACGCTCTCGCCGACGCCGAGTCCGGTGCGCACGCCGCGTGATTGAAGCGCGCGCTCGAGCTCGCTCAAATAGTCCTGCGAGGGATCGGCGGCTGGCGCAGACTTCACGAGGGTGTCACCGTTCGAACCACGAAGGACTATGCGGGACATTCCTTCGTTGAAGAGCAGTTCGTCCACGCCGGCGCCGTCCGAAGTGTTGAGATCGTCCCAATCCCAACCTTCGCCGACATGGGGTCCGGGAAAGTTGTCGACGCCAGAATAGATGTGACCAGTGATTGCGCGCACGCCGTGCGCCACAATTGAATCGGCGAGCGTATCCATCGCGGCGCGTGCGCTACCGCGCATGTGATCGCTCAGCGTAGGATCACCGCGTCCGGTGACTACGAGGTCACCATTGAGGACGCCGTTCGAGAGCGTGCCGTGCACAGCGAAGGTCGTCGTGAACTGATAATCGGGACCGAGCTGCGTGAGTGCGACCGAAGATGTAATGATCTTCATGTTCGACGCGGGGACCATGAGCAACGCCGGATTGTGTGCGTAGAGTGTATCACCGCGCTCCGGATTCACCGCAAGGATGGCCCACTCCGCCGTGCGAAAGGCCGGTGTTCCAATCAGCGAATCAATTCTGGCTCGCAGCGCGGCAACGCCGCGCGCGCGTTGGGGCAGGGGATTGACATGCGCAGATCCCGCCGGTGCGCATGCAATCGCTACAGCGCATGTGATTGCAGCTGTCCAACGCCGTAACGCGCGGATACTTCCGCGGTGTGTCGCGTCAATCAGCAGCACAGGTCGCCGACAGAGTGTCGTCCTCAGCTATGGTTACGGATACAACTCGCGTGCCGGCGCCCAACGCGACCTGGACACGATCGAAAATGAAACGAGAAAGATTCTCGCCCGATGGAATGAGCTTTCCGTCGGCAAACTCCGCTACGTCGACGTTGATGTTGCGGTGATCGAACTTCTGAATCACCTCGCGACGCAGGATGGCGTCCAGTGCGCCGAGATCGACGATGAAGCCGGTTATTGGATCGATGTCGCCAGCGACTGTTACGTCGCATGTGTAGCTGTGGCCGTGATAGCTGGGCCACGCACAGGGGCCAAAAGTGGCTTCGTTACGTGCGTCGTCCCATTCGGGTCGGCGATATCGATGCGCCGCGGCGAATTTCACGCGGCGTGTGAGAGTGCAGGTAGGCATAGGTCATCAAATCTGCATCCTGCGCGCGATTAAAACGAATCCAGCTCTGCGTCGCGAGGAGGGAAGCCTGCTTCGTCCGTGCCTTCCGGCGTCGGACTTTCAGGGGGGATCCATGGAATGCCACCCTCGATCGCTTCGGTCCGGTCGACCGTGCCAAGCAGCTCATCCTCAGCGTGGCTCGCAAGATGGTCGCTGCTATCGGTATGAGATCTGGGGGCGTCGCCGAGCAGCAAGCCCTCATGCAACTGTTCATCACTGATGTTCTCGTCGGCCGCCTCCGGACTCGTCGCGCGGCGAAGGGGATCGACCACGAGCTGGCTCTCAACGTTGGTGAGCCCAAGCCGGTCTCCGACAACTCGCTCGGCGATTCGCTTCTCCGCGTCGGTTCCGACGCGGCCAGCGAGAATTACTTTGCCGTCCCGAACGTGGACGTTGATATCCTGCGGGTCTATGGAGCGGTTGTCTCGGAGCGTCTCCCGCACGAGGCGCCTTAGCTCGTTGGGGTCCAGGTCCTCAGTATCAAAAATGTCTTCGAAATCGCGTGGCATTGTGAGCCTCCTCGCCGCACACCGTGCAAGGGCGATGCCCGCGCTGTTACCGGAACACCGGGATCGACAAACCAGCGGTGTAGTTCATGGCGTGCCTGAATCCGCTACGTGCAGTGTTCGCCGACAGCAGGGGCGTACTTCCGGTGGGGGCCACGTAATAAGTGGCCGGATAGTGATTCTGGTAGAACGTGGGCCCGGCACTGAGGCGAATCTCATAGGAATTGGTCGGATCGAAGCGAAGCGCGGCGTCCGCGGAAAATGAGAACTGGGTGCCGAAGTCGTATGGATCCTTACCCACGGTGCCCGGTGCGCTCACGACTCCGAGACCGAAGTCCAGCGCCGGAATGAGCCCGTGCCAGGTGCGCCGGCCTGTGAGGTTGAGAGCAAATCCGAGATCTCCGACGTACATGCCCAGGTTCTGCCGGCCGAGTGAGCGTGTGGCGGAAGGGAGGGTCGGATCAAAAGCCTTGCGATACGAGTTCACGCGCTCGAAACGCGCGAAAAAGTCCGCCGGCCCAGCGACTGGAAGATCGTACCGGATACCTATGGCTGGCCCACTCTGCGGGGTGGCGCCAATTTCATCGCTCTGTGCTTTGAAATAGCCGCCAAAGAGCGTTATGCGCTGCGACGCGGTCATGTCGCGATAAGGACTGGTCTCGGGCGTATGTCCCACGTCGACCTGAGCTGAGAGCACGGATGGCGCCGCGGCCAGCGAGGCAAGGGAGAACGCGAGGAGAATCTTTGACATGTACGTAATTCTAGTAGGCGTCAGGGTCATACGCGGAAAAGGTCTACGCCGGTCATTTCGGGCGGCGCGTCGATGCCCATCATCCCCAGGATTGTCGGACCCACGTCGCAGAGGGCGCCACCAGCGCGTAACGCCGGCTCCTCGCCATACGGGTTGAGGAAGACGATTGGAACGGGGTTGCTGGTGTGTGCTGTGTGAGGGCCGCCAGTGGCGGGGTCGATCATCATCTCGGCGTTTCCATGATCGGCGGTGATGATGAGACGGCTTCCCGACTTGCGCGCGCTCTCGACGATCCGGGCAAGGCAATTATCCACCGTCTCGACCGCCACGATCGTTGCCGCAACCGAACCCGTGTGACCAACCATGTCGGCGTTGGCGAAATTGCAGAGCGTAAAATCATGCTCGCGCTTATCAAGCGAGCTGCAGAGGACGTCGGCGATGCCGCGCGCGCTCATCTCGGGCGCGAGATCGTAGGTTGCGACCTTCTGGCTGGGCACGAGTCGTCGCTCCTCACCGGGATACGGCGGCTCGAGACCGCCGTTGAAAAAGTAGGTGACGTGCGGATACTTCTCCGTTTCAGCGGTCTTCAGCATAGTCTTGCCGGCTTCGGATACGACCTCAGCCACTATGCGCGACATCGAGAACTGCGCGAACGCAACATTCACGTCGAAGGTCGCATCGTACTGCGTGAGCGTTGTGACGGTGAGTGACGGTCTGGCAGAAACGTCAAAGCCATCGAAGGCCGGATCTATCATCGCGCGCACGATCTGGCGCATGCGATCGGATCGGTAGTTGAAGCAGATTACCGCATCGCCATCGCGCATTGGTGCAACGGGAACGCCGTCGTGTGTGATCGCGACTGGAAGAATGAATTCGTCGGTAACGCCGCTGTCATACGCCTGCTGAATGGCGATGAGAGGGTCAGCGCTGGTAGGGCCTGCGCCATCTACAGCTGCACGATAGAACAGCTCGGTGCGTTGCCAACGTTTGTCACGGTCCATCCCGTAATACCGGCCGCCGATGCTCGCTACCTGCGCTCGGCCGTGCGCGTAGCTCAACAGATCGCGTAGATAGCCGACTGCCGATTGCGGAAGCGTGTCTCGCCCATCCGTGAGCAGGTGCAGCGCGACGTGTTGTACTCCGAGCCGCTCAGCCATGTCTATCACGGCGTAAAGATGCGAGTCGATGGCGTGCACGCCGCCACCGCCAAGAAGACCCACGACGTGGAGCGTACCACCGCGTTTGGCGCTTTCGCATGCCGCGACCAATGCTGGGTTCCGGAAGAATGATCCGTCGGTGACGGCAGCGGAGATGCGAACGAGATCCTGCATCACCACGCGGCCAGCGCCGAGGTTGAGGTGTCCGACCTCACTGTTACCCATCTGGCCGGCGGGGAGTCCCACGCGTAGACCGGACGCTTCGAGAAGCGAGCGCGAGCGCAGGCTCCACAGAGCGTCCCAGGTTGGCGTTCGAGCCAGCGCAATCGCATTTCCTTCACGCTGGGCACGGTATCCCCATCCATCGAGCACGATGAGGGCGACTGGAGCCCCGGAATGATCAGCCTTTCCGGACTGTCCGGAGTTTGCCATGTTCGCTCGTCACGTGTAAAAGAAGTAGCTTCGAAACCGTCTAATCTACGCACCCTCTCCCCATGCGTCACCTGTATCTCACCCGCCGCGAATCTGCGCGGATCGTGCTTCGATCGAGGGAAGTGCGGCTCATGACGATCGTTCGCGCTGCGTTTCTGCCGATCGTCGTCCTTGCGGCCCTGCCACTGCGCGCCCAGCAGGCATCTCCAGCGCCTGTGTCATCTCCCAGCAACGATTCGTACAACCTGAGTGTACCAACGGCGCTTCGCGACGCTCCAGGGTCCGCGGCGATTGGAGATCTGCGAAAGGCGACGAACGTCGACGTCATAGCGCGGGACCGTGGCTGGACGCGTGTGCGAATTGAAGGCTGGGTTCCGGATTCCGTACTCACTCCGGCCGACACGACATTCCGCGCGGGACTGAGCGCTGCGGATTTGCGGGCTGATCCAGCCGCGGCGCGTGGCAAGATGGTGGTATGGAACGTTGAGTTTCTCGCGCTGCAGACCGCAGATCCGTTGCGTCATGGACTCGCCGACGAAGAGCCATATATTCTCGCGCGAGGGCCGAATTCCGAGAACGCATTGTTATATCTCGTCGTTCCACCATCGTTGATGGGCACGGCTCGTGCGTTGCAACCGCTCGCCAAGGTCACCGTCACTGCGCGTGTGCGTGATGGGCGCAGTGAGCCAGTCGGAATTCCCATACTAGATATTCAGACCATTCGCCGCATTCGATGACCCAACCGCAAGACTCTGATGGCCGGCGCAGCGCTCCACGCGGAAGCGACCGAAGACGTGAAGGATGGAGTGGATTCAGAGAAGCATATCCCACCTTTTTGAAGATCATCGCGGTCCTGTTTCTTTTCCTCGTGGCCGGTGACATGTGGCTGTTCTATCGGCGCAACGCGTACGCCCATGAAATCGAAGGTCTGCGCGCGAAAATGACGGACGCCGAGCGCAAGAAGAGCGATCTTGTAGTGCAATCGGAACAGGATAAGGTGCGGCTCGCGCTCGAACTCGCCAAGCGACAGGCGCACTTCGATCCGCGACTGCACCTATCAATCGCCGTTGACAGCGGCGTGATGTACCTGGAACGAGACGGTGCATTGCTGCGAGTGATGCGCGTTGCGCTCGCTCCAGCCAGGGTCCCCGGTTTCAAGAGCTCGACGGGCGATACTACCGCCGTAACGCTTCCGCGTGGGCAGCGCACGATACAGCAGGTGATCGATGGTGAAGCGCCTGCGCTCGTATTGAATGGCGACGCGCGTATCTATGCCGGTGCTGACTCCGACGCAGTTGCCGCCGGCAACGTCCGCGTCGATGCCGCGGATCTCCGCGCAATTCTTCCGAACGTGAGCGCGGGAATGTCCGTGTACTTCTACTGATGAAATTCTTTCGGCACGGCGCCGCGATTGCATGGATGCTCATACTCGGCATTGTCGTCGCGATCGTACTCAGCGTCAAGCTGTTGCAGGACACCGCCGAGTTTCGGTTCGAGCGCGACGTGAACCGCATGGTGTTCAATGACAACCTGGATCTGCTGAACAACCTGCGCGCGCAGGCTGGTACCGAGAGCGACAGTGTGCGCCAGTTGCTCGAGGCGCCCGTACGCGGTCCCAATGCGCCATACCTCGTGATCAGCATTGCCGATCATCGGCTTTGGTACAAGGAGGGCGACAGCGTGCTGTTCACGGCGCCGGTCGCGACCGCGAGTGGCAAGGAACTGGTGGGCGCAAGCAGTGGACAGCGCTGGCGCTTTGAAACTCCGCGTGGGCGGTTGGTCGTGCAATCCAAGGACTCGAATCCGGCCTGGGTTCCGCCGGATTGGCATTACGTGGAGCAGGCGCGCGCACGCGGTCTGGGGTTGGTGCACCTCGAGCGTGGGCAGAACTATGCCGGCTTCACCGTAAACGGGACCGACGTCATACAGCCCAACGGCCAGCCGGCTCCCGCTCCGAAGGAAGGACACGAGCTCGTTGCCAGGGGCAACCTCATCGTCCCGCCGTTTGGCACCTCCCAGCGCCGTTACCTCGGCACGTTGGGTACCAGGCGGCTCGACTTGGGCGACGGATACGGAATTCACGGAACCGACGAGCCGACCTCGATTGGCCGGTCCGTGAGTCACGGCTGTGTACGCATGTTGAATGCGGACGTAGAGCAGCTATATCCAATGGTCCCGATTGGGACACCGGTGTACATCTACTAGCCGCAGTTGCCGTTCGGCACAGCTCTCGCATCGTTCAGGAAACCAATGGAAACGACAACTCCGAGATCCAAGCGCCGTCCCAGACCGCGCGCACCGCGGCCGGCCGCAGGACGCAAACGCACCGTAATGGGAGCGGTACGTGAGCTCCCCAACTTCCTTCGGCTTTTGTACGGGTTGATAACGGATCCGCGTGTCCAGACTCTGGACAAGCTGTTCGTCGCTGGGGCCGTCGCTTACGTGATGATACCGGAAGACATTTTTCCGGATTTTATTCCGTTGATCGGCGAAGTCGATGACGTCTTCGTCCTGGTACTGGCTCTCAGGCAACTGATGAAGAGCGCTGGCCACGAGATCATGCTGGAGCACTGGATGGGTGATCCGGCGGATCTGGACGACCTGAATCTGGAGCGTGTTCTGGCCGCCGCCGCCTTCTTTTTGCCACGCCGTGTACGCCGACGTTTGCGGACGATCGGTCGAGTGTGATACATTAGTCCATGGCGATACACTCCTCGCAAAATTTCAGGCCCGCTGTACCGGTTAGCACCGGCGGCGGGCCTTTGTCTATTCAACACGACGAAGGGCTCCCGAGCGGCTACGGCCGGATCCGGTCCGAGCCAGCTCTGACGTTCGACGACGTTCTGCTGCTCCCTTCGCATTCACTCGTACATCCGCGCGATGTCGTCACGTCTTCGCGATTCACACGCGGCATCACGCTCAACGTTCCGCTAGTCTCAGCCGCGATGGATACCGTGACTGAATCCGACATGGCAATCGTGATGGCGCGTGCCGGGGGCATCGGCGTGATCCACAAGAACATGTCGATCGATCGTCAGGCGGCGGAGGTCGATCGAGTCAAGCGCTCTGAGAGCGGGATGATCCTGGATCCCATCACGCTTTCACCGGCCGCATCACTCCGGGAGGCTGTCGCGCTCATGAACCGATTCAAGATTTCAGGCGTTCCAATTGTCGATGGAGGACGGCTGGTCGGAATCATCACGAACCGCGATCTTCAGTTCGAATCCAATCTGGATCGTCCGCTGCAGGACGCGATGACGAAGAAGAATCTCGTGACGGCGCCCGTGGGTACGACGCTGGATGAAGCGGAGCAGATACTCGGTGAGCACCGCATCGAGAAATTGCCTGTGGTGGACAGCGAAGGAAATCTGCGCGGTCTCATCACGGTAAAGGACATTCACAAGCGGCGTGAGTTTCCGAACGCGAACAAGGACCAGCACGGCCGTCTTCGCGTGGCTGCCGCGATTGGTGCGACGAATTACGAGGCACGCGCTGGTGCGTTGATCGATGCTGGGGTGGACGTGTTGATCATCGACACCGCACATGGACATTCGGATGGCGTACTCAAGGCCACATCGGACATTCGCGAGCGCTTTCCCGACGTGCAGCTGGTGGCGGGGAACATCGCTACGAGAGCTGGAGCGCGGGCTCTTGCCGAACGAGGCGTCGATGCCATCAAGGTTGGGGTCGGCCCGGGCTCGATCTGCACTACCAGGGTGGTAACGGGCATAGGCGTCCCACAGCTGACGGCGGTGATTGACGCTGTGGAGGGCGCGGGTGATGTGCCCGTAATCGCCGATGGCGGCATCAAATATTCTGGCGATATCGTGAAGGCACTTGCTGCCGGGGCTTCGAGCGTGATGATGGGGTCGATGCTGGCCGGTACGGAGGAGAGCCCGGGCGAGTCGATTCTCATGGAAGGCCGTCGCTTCAAGATGATCCGAGGGATGGGCAGTCTTTCGGCGATGCAGGACGGCAGCGCTGACCGGTACTTTCAGGAAGGGGAGATGTCGGCCAAGAAACTGGTGCCCGAAGGAATCGAAGGCCGGGTGCCGTACAAAGGGACAGCGGCCGACGTTCTGTTTCAAATGGTGGGCGGATTGCGCGCCGGAATGGGGTATGCGGGGTGCGGGACTATTGACGAACTCCGGACCAAGACCGAATTTGTTCGCATCACTGCGGCCGGATTGCGTGAATCGCATCCGCATGATGTGGTAATAACACGAGAGGCACCGAACTATTCGGTTTGAGACGCGGAGCTGTCCGGCGTAACCCGCCGCACGTACGCGTATCGGAACAGGAGCACCAACGCCTGGCGCTGCCTCATCGTATGTAAGAGATCAATGTAGGAACGGCTCTGGATAGTGTCACACACGATCCGGGGGTGTCGCCGCGTCTGTTCGCGTGCGTGGCCCCGGATGCAGGAACTCGTCGAGGAATTACATGGGACTTGGGTCGCGGAAGAGTATCGCGCTACTTCAGGCTGAAGCGAGCGGGGAAGGCGAGGAGCGAACGTTGCGGAGAGCGCTTGGTGCACTCAACCTCACGACGCTGGGGATCGGTGCGATTATCGGCGCCGGAATTTTCGTGCTGACCGGTACTGCCGCGGCGCAGCACGCTGGCCCAGCGGTCGTCTACTCGTTCATCCTGGCCGGCATTGGCTGTCTGTTCGCCGGCCTGTGCTACGCCGAGTTCGCGGCGATGATTCCGATCGCCGGTAGTGCCTATACATACGGCTACGCGACGCTCGGCG
>PLEG01000350.1 GCA_003136975.1 Gemmatimonadota bacterium
CGTCACCACGGCGCCGGCCTGCTCCAGGTCGCGTCCAAACGATTCCGCGGTCGCGTCCTCCGCCACGTACAGCAGCGAGGCGCCGGGAATGTCAGCATGCTCAGACAGGGCATCGAGCAGCGCGGTAGGATCGAATTTCCCCTGCACCACGTCCACAGTGATTCCACGATCCAGCAACGAGGCGGCCGTCGCGGGATCCACGCACGCGACCTTTGCGTTTGCGAGAGCACGGGTATCGCGGCCGGCCAGGGCGAGTTGCTCCCAGAAGATGGCCACGGCATCCGGGCTGGAAAACACGATCCACTCGTATCCGGAAATCCGATTGATCTCTTCCCTGAGGCCACTCAGATCCAGCCGTCCAATGCCCGGCTGCGGCACGTCGATCACTGCAGCGCCGAGATCGCGAAGACGATCCGCGACAGCTGAAGGACCGTAGCGCGACCGCGCGACTACGATTCGCACCCCAAACAACGGACGAGTGTCGAACCACGCGAGCTCATCGCGGAGCAGAACGGTCCACCCAATTACGACGGTAGCCGCGCGCATCATGCTGGCACGCATCATTTCATCGGTGATCGTGCCGAGTGTCGCAACAACGGTACGTTGCGTTGCGCGTCCCGCGTGCACTATCGCAGCAGTCGGAATGTCGCCGGTGACGCCTGCAGCCGCGAAGCCCGCAATGATCGCCGGCAGCGCGACAGCGGCATTGCGCACCACGACCGTTGCGCCGATTCTGGCGATCGCACTCCAGTCGGTTTCCGCGCCGCCACGCATCGGATCGCGACCGTTTGCAAAGATCGTCGCCGACGCCATGGTGGGAGATAGCAACGGGATTCCCGCGTACGTAGCCACCGAGTTGTCGACCGACACGCCGGGTACGATCTCGAACTCGACGTCGGCGTCGTGCAACGCGGTAACCAGATCGGTGCCGCGGCCAAACGCGAGCGGATCACCGTGCGCCAGATACACCACGCGCAACTCCTTGCGCGCAAGCGTTACGAGCAGTAGCGCAACGTCCACAGATCCAGCCCGTGCCACCTTTCCGCGCGCGCCAACGTAGATGCGCTTGGGACCGCCAGCCACACCACCGGGGATGAGTTTCCGTTGTGCACGGCGCTCGTACACGACGACGTCCGCGGTGGCCAGTAACTCCTTCCCGCGCATCGTGAGCAGGCCCGGAAGATCCGGGCCTGCTCCGACTACAAACACTATCCCTTGTGCTGCCACTTGCGTCTCCTCCACCACAGACTCACGGCGTATCCTGAATACACTACAGCCGCGACGGTATACGCGAGGTGATACCAGAAAGCATCTCGTGGTGGCATCACGAATGCGCTCCCATTGCCGCATCATGATCGACCGCGAGCAGATAGCGCTCTCTCAACAACCACACGTACAATAGAGTAAACGCGACGAACGACGACACGAGCGTTACCAGCATCTCACGTGGCATGGATGGCGCGCTCGGCTTGAGTAGAACAGGCATGGGATGGAGCGTTCTGAAAAAGTAGACGCTCAGATGAATGAACGGTACAAGAATGGCGCCGAGTATCCCGAGAACAGCCGAATACCGCGCACGCATCTCGAAGTCATCGATCGCGCCGCGAAGAATTATGTAGCCCGCGTATATGAACCAAAGAAACAGCATCAGCGTCAGGCGCGCGTCCCACGTCCAGAATGTGCCCCATACCGGCTTCGCCCAGAGTGGTCCAGTTATGAGCACCACCGTCGAAAACAGGAGCCCCACTTCCGCCGAGCTCGCAGCTACCCGATCGAGCTTGGGATCCTTGAGCCACAGGTAAAGCACGCTAGCAATGGCGACGAGGCCGAATGCGAGATACAACCCAACCCACGCCGATGGCGCGTGCACGTACAGAATCTTCTGCGCCGCACCCTGCAGCGCTTCGATGGGAGTAAAATAGATCGCGCGAATGTAGACGGCGATCACCGCGATAACCGCCACGGCCCCGAGTTTTGAGAACTTCATTGTTCCAACGTGAATGGATATGCCAGCGTACAAACGACCAGGAAGATGATGTCGAACGCCGCGAGGAGCTCGATGTATCCAGCGACTTCGGATACCGCGCGGCCACTCATCAGTCGCGCGGTTGCCTGCGCGGCCGGGAGTATCACAGGAACGAAAAACGGAAGCGCCAGCAGAGGCAAGAGTAACTCGGCCAGTCTCGTCGTGACAGCCATCGCGGAGAACAGCGTACCCACCGCAACGAGCCCCACAGCCGCCAGGAGAACCACGCCAATAAGCGGAAGCACGTATGCTCCCACCGGAACGTTGTACAAAAGCGCCACCGCCGGCAGTGAGATCGCCTGAACCAGAATCACGAACCCAAGGTTGGCGATGAGTTTTCCAAGATAAATCGCCTCTCGGCTCACCGGCGCGGCCAGCAAGGCGTCCATCGCGTGCGTCGGTTGCTCGACGCCGAACGAGCGGTGCAGACCCAGCAGGCCCGAGAACGTGAAGATTACCCACAACACACCCGGCGCCAGGTCGATCGGGGCCACCGCCGTCGGATCCCACGCAAAAAAGAATATGGTGAGCGCCAACACCGCGAACGCCAATGCCGACAGGATAACGCTGCGCGAGCGTAGCTCGATCAACATGTCCTTTCGCGCGATCGCCAACGTCGATGCCACAAAACCCGGCGCGCGGCGCGGATGCAGAACACCGGGAAGCACGCTAGGCTGCATCTGCCGACAGCTCGCGATACAACGCGGTGTATTCATCGCGCGCTGGAATCGGTGCGTGGTCCAACCGCACGAACCGTCCCTCGCGCATGATCGCCGCCGTGGTGCACAGCGCAAGCGCCTCGTCCAGGTTGTGCGTGACAATGACTATCGTCGCACCCGAATCCCGCAACTCAGCAAGCATCCCTGTGAGTGCCGCGGCGCCGGCTGCATCGAGACCGGTGAACGGCTCATCCGCAAGCAGCACGGACGGACTGTGCACTATCGCGCGCGCTACCGACACGCGCTGCTGCATCCCGCGACTCAACAACCGCACCCGCACGTCCGCAAACGACGTTGCGCCAAGACGCTCGAGCACGTCGCTTGCTGCTGCGCCAACATCAGAAACCCCATACATGCGTGCGGCGAACTCGACATTCTCGCGCGCCGTCAGCGCGTCGTACAGCATGGTCTGATGCGACACGAGCCCCACACGCGCGCGCACATCCGCGCCGCCCGGAAGCGGAACTCCTTCGATGACCGCGGAGCCCGATGTGGGACGCAAGAGTCCACCTAAAAGGCGGAGCAGCGTGGTCTTGCCGGCGCCATTTGGGCCGAACAGCGCAAGACAGTCGCCAGGAGCGAGCGTCAGCGACACGCCGTTCACCGCCCGTCTGGCACCGAAGGAACGGACGAGATCCGTCGCCCGGAGGGACGGCTCCAACGTCGCGTCCAATCTCAGCGCTCGGCGCGGAGTCGCGCGGCGCAGCCTCGCACGGGGCTCAAAACTCGATCTCGTGCGAGTGAAGCGATAGCTACTTGGTCGCCGCGGCGGCTGGCTTCTCGGCCGCGTAATGGTTGTTCGTGAGAACCACGATACCGAACAGAATCGCGAACACCATGCATCCGCCAACCACCAGACCCGTGAGGGCCGCGGGGAAATCTGTACCGCGCTGTTTCGTCTCCATTATTTCTCCTCTGCCGCGTCGGTACCAGAAACTCGGACCTTGGTCATCACATCATTCTGGCGGATTTGGCGCACAACATCATCGCCCTGAATCACCTTGCCAAAAACAGTGTGTACGCCATTGAGATGGCGCGTGTTCTTCTCGTCGAGCACGATGAAGAACTGGCTGCCACCGGTGTCCTTGCCAGCGTGCGCCATTGACAGCGCGCCGAACTCATGCGTGCGCGGGTTGCCCTTGGTCTCGCACTTGATCGTGTAACCCGGTCCGCCGGTGCCGATACGCGGGCTACCTGCTGGAAGATCGCGCGAAAGCGGATCGCCGCCCTGCACGACAAACTCCGGAATGACGCGGTGGAACTTCACACCGTCGTAAAAGCCTTCGTTTGCGAGCTTCTCGAAATTGCCCGCGGCTAGTGGCGCATCGCCGAAATAGAGCTCGGCGACCATCGTTCCCTTGTTTGTCTCAAATGTTGCTTGCTTCACACTTCGCTCGATGGGCATAGGTCATTCAGCACGCACTCTGCGCACCTTGGGCGCCGGGCCACACAGACGCGGCGCCCATGAAATATCAGCAGATGGGACAGCAGAGTCCAATGTTTTTGTGGAAACAGCTTCATCAGGACCGATTCGACTTTGACCGGGTCGCTAAGCCGGGTAAGCCCGAGCCTGCGGCTGACGCGCCCCACGTGTGTGTCGACCACCACACCAGCTGGTTTGTCGAAAGCAGTGCCGAGGATGACGTTGGCCGTCTTGCGGCCCACCCCCGGGAGCGTGACGAGATCCTCCATCCGATCCGGAACGCTGCTGCCGAAGCGGTCGAGCAGACCGCCGGCCATCCCGAGCAGGCTTTTCGTCTTGTTGCGGAAAAAACCGGTCGGCTTGATGAGTTCCTCGACCTCACGCGGATCGGCCATGGCGAGCGATTCAGCGTTGGGGTATCGCTCGAACAGCGCCGGCGTCACCAGATTCACGCGTTTGTCGGTACACTGTGCGCTGAGAATGGTAGCGGCCAGGAGTTGGTACGGACTGGCGTAATCCAGCTCGCAGTGGGCATCCGGGTACGCCCGCTTGAGACGTTTGAAGATCAGCGGCGCACGCACTGAAGCAGGTTGAAGTGACATGGTACCTGAAGCCAAACGACGCCTCGACCTGCGCGTCTGGCTAGCGGGTTTCCTCGACCCCAGCCATGGACGGCATCGTATCCACTAGCTCGTGGAGCTGCTTGACAATGAGGTCCAGCTCCTGCCGCGCGCCGTCTGCGTCCAGCATTCCGCCCTTCATGGAAAGCGCTATGCGGTTCATGTACTTCACCTTGTCCAGCATCTGCTCGGTGGCGCGACGCAGCTGCAGATACTTCCGTTTCTCAGCGCGGGCGCGGTAGAAGCGGCGCAGAAGATCATCGGTCGTGAAGCGTTCGGCGAGCTGAATCGCTTCCTCGACGGTGCGTCCCGGGATCCCGCCATGGTCCGGCAGCGGCTTGTCCCCAACCGCTGGACCGCCGAACCAAAGACGGCCGATGTGCTCGAGGCCGTCGTATGAGAACCGGACTATGACGTCGCAAAGTGCGCCGTCAGCGTCGATCGTAGCGAGATGGTGCTCGGCGCGGAAATCAGTCATTCACTCGGAAGCTGCGGCGTCAGTTGACGCGAGGAACTGGTCGATCGCTTCCCAGAGCTCCTGGGGGCGCTCGACGTACGGAACGTGGCCACATCTATTGAGCAAGACCAGATCGGCTTGCAGCGCGCGCGAGACATCGATTGAAGACGCGGCTGGAATGGGATCGTCACGACCATGAACGATACGCGCTTTCACCGCCAGACGCTTGATAGCCGGTCTGAGGTCAAAATCGCCGAGGCTCGCCCACGTCGATTGCTGAACGCGGCCCACCACGCGGAACGGCGTCAGATTGGTCGCATTGGCTGGGTCGGCGAAATATCCAGCGACCCCGAGCTCGAAAATCCGTTGGCGATAGGCATCTGGATCGGTGTCGCGCAAGTCTGACGCCATGAGGCGCGCGCGTTCTTCCGCGATCGGCGGAGCGTTGCCTCGTGCCCGCAGGTTGGCGTCGAATTCGGCCCGATAGACACTCGTCACCGGAGCTGGGCTTATGAGTGCGAGCCGAGCCGATTTTGGAAGCGACGAGTCATCTAGCTCGGCGATCGAATAGAGGAGTGCCAGCATCCCACCCCACGAATAGCCAACCAGCGAAGGCCTCGAAACATCCGATTCGTGACATATCGCGGCCAGATCGGCAACATGGTCCCGCCATCCGATCGGACTGTTGTCCGTCGCCCGGGACCGACCTCCGCCACGCTGATCGTACAGAATGAGATCATACGTATCCGCGAGATGCAGCATCTGCGGCAGCAAGTAGCGATGATCCGCTCCGGGACCGCCGTGCAGCAGGATCAGGATCGGCCGACCGGGCTCCCCATATCGCACCCAGTAGAGCGGCACCGGCGTCGTCTTGGTGAAGCCGGCTTCTCGAGGCTCAGGAATCGGGAGGGGCACGCCCCGAATCTAACGAAAAGGGGGACGGTCACGGCACCGCTGCCACCCCGCCCAGCCCGCCACGAGGTGCTACCGCGCCGTGAAATCCGTCTTCTCAGTCACAACGCGACAAACTTCGGCGATCAGCTCAGCCACGTTGTCAACATCGTTCAGCGACACCATCTCGCTGGGCGAATGCATGTATCGGTTTGGAATCGATACAAGCCCGGTAGCGACACCTTCCCGCGCGATGTGGATCGCGTCCGCGTCCGTTCCCGTATCGCGTCCAGCCGCATGTACCGTGAACGGGATCTTCTTTTCCTCCGCGACGTCGCGCAGAAGCGAGAAAACCACGGGCGAAATGACAGCACCGCGCGTGAGGACCGCTCCGCCGTCGAGCTTGGCTTCACCATGCTCTTTCTTCTCAATATTTGGATGATCGATGGCGAACGTCACGTCCACCACTATCGCCATCTGCGGCTGCAGTGATGACGCGCCGACGAGCGCTCCGCCGCCGTGATAGGCGATCTCCTCCTGGGCAGTCGCCACTGCGACCACCTTTGCCTTTCCCGGTTTCTCGGCGTAACGACGAAGCGCTTCGAGCACTGTGAATGCGCCAATGCGATTGTCGATCGAACGAGAGACCAGACGAGAGTTCGGCATCTCGATCGCCCGAGAATCGATGACGCCGGCATCGCCTACCGAGAGCATCGTCAGGCATTCCTTCTTGTCCCGTGCGCCGATGTCCACCCATAGATCACGCATCCGGGCCGCCTTCTCCCGATCCTCAGGGCGAATAATGTGAATCGGGATCTTGCCGACCACGCCCATAACGTCTCCGGTGCGTCCGGCGAAACGAATTCGCTGACCCACGAGCACCTGCGGGTCCCACCCGCCGATCGGCGCGATGTACGCATAACCATCATCGTCGATGTAGGTGACGATGACGCCAATTTCATCGATGTGACCGGCGAGCATGATGGTCGGCGATCCACCCGGATTCACCACCGCCATCGAGTTGCCAGCCACGTCCGAAGTGACCGCGGCGAACTTGGATGCCTCGGCGCGCCACACTTTCGCCGGGGCGCTTTCGAACCCCGACGGGCCGGGAGTGTCCAGGAGTTGCTTGAGAAATGCGACTGATTCTGAGGTAAACATGGTCGGATAATTTACCACGCCCTGACCGCGTGCTGCGATCAGGGCGCATGTAATGTGAGCCTTGCTATCCCCTGAGGATCGGCAGTTCTGACGAACTACAGAAGGAAATGTCGGCTNNGGGGAAGTACGGTGCGTAGCGTTCTCCATCACTCATCATAACCTCGTGGTCCGGCGAAAACGCTGCGCGTGATCTCGCGCATCAGCGAAGTACAGCCTTCGCTATGGTCTGCAACTGCATGTTGGACGTGCCTTCGTAGATCGTACCTATCTTTCCGTCGCGGAAGAATTTCTCCACTGGATAGTCGGTCGTGTATCCGTATCCGCCGAACAGCTCGATGCACAATGACGTTACGCGGCCACATACCTGCGACGAGTACAGTTTGGCCATCGCGCCTTCTCGAGCAAT
>PLEG01000015.1 GCA_003136975.1 Gemmatimonadota bacterium
GGCCGGAATATCGAGGATTGGCGGGAGAAACGGGTGCAGAAACGGAGACTGCTCATTTGCCGCGACAAGAGCCACTGTTTCGTGAGAAGTACCGCGATCCGACGGTGCCTCATGCAGTACTTCCATGACCAACCTTTTTGGGGCTACGTCAGATACGCTAACGCGCTGAACGCGGCACCTCACTACCTCATACGCGTGCCAGCCGCCGAAGTACACGCCCGTACCTTCTAACAAACGCGTCAACCACCAGCCCCGATTCATAGAAGGACTTCGCGTCAACGCCATGCTCGGCCGTTAGACGACAGAGTTTCCGAATCTTCTTGACTTCAGATCGCGCGACCTCGGTTCCCTCGTCGCGATAGCCGACGTCGCCGATGTACCTTCGCTCGAC
This sequence comes from Gemmatimonadota bacterium, assembly GCA_003136975.1. Taxonomy (GTDB): domain Bacteria; phylum Gemmatimonadota; class Gemmatimonadetes; order Gemmatimonadales; family Gemmatimonadaceae; genus Fen-1247. The sequence goes on from PLEG01000015.1 coordinate 392, forward strand.
TACGGCGCGTCGCCTTATGAGACCATCCTTGGTGTCCACGAGTCGATACAGGGTAGCATGATTCGCGTTTCCAGGTTCTAGTTCGACATTGAACCGGGAAAGCACCTGGCGGAGCTGCCTATAGGTGATGGCCCGGTCATCATTGTTGATCTTGACGGCGCGCTCGCGAATCCATCTGGCAATTCTCTCAACCTCAAGATCCGAGTCAGCGGGCGGACGAGGCTTTTCATCCTGCCTCGGGCTTGTCCGAGTTCCGACTCTGTGATCAGCGATCGCGATCATGAGATCGTAGAGCGCATCTTGGCTGACGCCAGGTAGCGCGTATTCATTCTTATCTAGATGTACCAGCATCGCCACGAGTGCGGTCCGTTTGTTGCCGTTGTGAAAGGCATGATCACAACACACGCCGAATGTGAGTGTCGCCGCGCTCAATATCGGATTGCGGTACTTCATCTGAGTTCCGAATCCTGTGAATTGACGATTGACCGCCATCTCGAGCAGACCGCGGTCGCGAATACCAACTGGAGCGATCGGGTCGTTCGTGCTGGCGAAATCCGCGACGAGCAATTCGTAAATCTGCTCGACGTCATCTACACTGACGGTTTTGAAGGGGACGACTTGATTCATAGATCTGGGTGCGCCTTTCCAAGAGATGGCAGACACTTTGGAAACCGCATCATCGCAAGCTGATCCAGCCTGGGCTGGTACGAGCCGCGTAGACCTGCCAATCGACGGGCGGTCGGCGAAGACGTTCACGATTAATGAAATTGACGATGTGGAGGTACACGTCCAGGAAGATACTGGTGTCGTCTCCCTCAACTTCCTTTCCCGATGCCTTGCTCGGATTGATCATGCCGCGATCGAGGACTACGACCCGGTCGACCACATCGAGTCCGGCGCCGGCTGTCTTCGCCGCTGCATCAACGCGCGCGAATTCCTTAGCGAGCCATTTGTCCGCGCTCAAGTTTGTTTCATAAGCGAACACAATGTACATGCACCTACAACTCCCGTCGCTAGCTGACGCACCGTCCACGCGAGTACCGACGAATGGCATCTTGAACGGCCTGAGAGAGCGAACCTTCAATGCGCTACGGTACGCGCTGTCGAGTTCATCTCCCGTGAGAGTCGTCTTTACCTCGATCACCACATACAAGGACTCGCACGGCAGAAGCATGTTCTCCTTCCCCGCAAGGATCGGCGCGGAACTCGCCCTATCGTAAACCACAAGATCAAGCTGGCCCGAGCGCAAATCGGAAAAATCAATAGCTTCACCCTTGGTGACGTCAAAATCACCCGGCAAGTGCGTTCGAAGAAAATCCCGGAGAGCGCCAGCTCGCTCATCACCCTTGATTCCCCTGTGTGCGAACGCCGCTGCTTCTCGCGAGGAAATCGCCAACTTGCTCGCGGCTTCATCAAGAAGCCCGCGAAACAAGTCACTCGGATCACGGACTCCGCGTGCCATCGTCAATACCTCCATGTCGTTTGCCGTTGAGCGCCGATCGCGCACCCGGACTCGAGGTCCCTCAATTGAATTGACTGCGCTTGAACACGAGCAAAGGCATGCGTCATCCGCTAGGTGGCCTGATTGCGTCGCGCGTGTTGCGACAGCCTGCCGTTGTCTGCCAATTCTATACGCGATGATCGGCGCCGCTGGCCGCACGTTCAGAAAGCCAGTGAAACGCCGGCGCTGACGCTTCTGGGGGACCGTGCTCGAATGCGATTCCGCTCATCAGGTGCCCCTACCCCGAGGAGGAAGATGGACGTGCCCGAGCCGTCTGCATCGATTCGCTTTATCCACACCGCGGACATCCATCTTGACCGCGCGCTACGCGGGCTGACGATCGACGACAACGCCCCGGCTGAGCTGCTGACAGCTACCCGAAGTGCCTTGTCCCGCTTGGTGGATTTCGCAATCGATGAGAAGATCGCATTCATCATTATCGCTGGCGACCTCTACGACTCGGACTGGAAGGACTTTCAGACTGGATATTTCTTCATTGCTGAGATGGCGCGGCTGAAAAGGGCCGGAATCAAAGTGGTGCTGCTTTACGGCAACCATGATGCCGAGCAGGACATGACGAAAAAGCTGTCGCTGCCGGACAACGTTCATTGCTTTGGATCATCTAAGCCGGAATCCATCTTCCTTGAAGAGTTCAAGGTTGTTCTCCACGGCCAGAGTTTCAGGCGCGCCGAAACCGTCGACAATTTGGCCTCGACATATCCCGCGCCAGTTTCTGACTATATCAACATCGGAGTGCTTCATACGGCTCTGCAGGGTCGAGCTCCGCACGCGTCGTACGCTCCGTGCAGCATCGATGAATTGAAGAACAAGGGATACCAGTACTGGGCCCTCGGACACGTTCACGGCTTTCAGGTTCTGGCGGAGAACCCGTGGATTGTCTTCCCTGGGAGCCTGCAGGGACTTCATATCAACGAGCCCGGCGCCAAGGGAGCGGTCGTCGTGGACATTGAGGCCGGCGTCATCGGTCGACCCGAACGTCTTTTCGTTGATGTCCTCCGCTGGGCGACTGCTGAGNNCAAGCCGAGGTAGCCACTCGGGTTCGAACGACGCTTCAATCTCTCGTGGAAAAGGCGGAGGGAAGACCAATCTGCTGTCGCGTGGTTTTAGTGGGCCGCACGCCGCTCCACGGCGAACTCTACGCTCACGGTCAACAATTGCGAGCCGACATCGTGGGGCAGACGATCAGCGTGGGCCAAGACAGGCTGTTCGTTGAGCAAGTCAGGGTTCAGACCCAACCGCTGCTCTCAACAGCGGAAATCGCCGCGCGAGGCGATGCGGTGGCGGAGCTACAAGAGATTCTCGTGCAGGCGGCACAAGACGGCTCGTTCTTGGCATCGCTCCAAAGCGAGTTCGAGGTGCTACTGAGCAAGATGCCCGGCGAGATCTGGAGTCAGGACGTGCCTGGCCTGCTTGACATCAAGGAGGGGCGACTCGCGGAAATCGTTATATCCGTCACGCCGGGCGTGGTCGACAAAATTCAACCGCGCACTTGACGCATGCGCATTCGCAAACTCGACCTCGCCGCCTTCGGAATATTTACTGGCACGGTCCTCGATCTCCCGCTCGGTGAGCTCGACTTTTATCTGATCTACGGGCCGAACGAGGCTGGGAAGTCGACGATTCGCAACGCCGTGGCCAACCTGCTGTATGGCATCGGAAA
>PLEG01000353.1 GCA_003136975.1 Gemmatimonadota bacterium
TTCCACGACGACCAGCACGGCACGGCGATTATTTCCGGAGCCGCGCTCATCAACGCGCTCGAAATCGCGGAGAAGGAGATCGCAACCGTGCGTGTGGTCTTCTCCGGAGCCGGCGCGGCCGCGATAGCGACCGCCGAGCATTACGTTCGGCTCGGCGTGCTGCGCGAGAACATTCTCATGTGCGACCGCGAAGGCGTGATCTACGCGGGACGCACCGGTGAGATGGATCCCTACAAGGCGCGCTTCGCCAACAAGACGGACGCCCGAACCTTGAGCGATGCGCTGGTCGACGCAGATGTGTTCGTCGGTCTCTCGGTTGCGGGTGCGGTTACTGGTGCGATGGTCGCTCGCATGGGACCACGTCCTATAATTTTCGCGCTGGCCAATCCGATGCCGGAGATTTTGCCGGACGAAGTTCGCTCGGTTCGCGACGACGCGATAATCGCGACTGGCCGCAGTGACTATCCGAACCAGGTCAACAACGTACTTGGCTTTCCGTTCATCTTCCGCGGCGCGCTCGACGTGCACGCGACCGAGGTGAACGAGGTAATGAAGATGGCGGCGACGCGCGCGCTGGCGCATCTCGCGAAAGAAGACGTCCCCGAAAGTGTGTCGCGCCTGTACGGCATGCGATCCGTGAAGTTCGGGGCTGACTATCTGATTCCCTTCGCGTTCGACCCGCGCGTTCTCTTGTGGGTCGCTCCAGCCGTTGCATGGGCCGCGGTCGCCAGTGGCGCGACCAACGAGTTCATAGACCTGGACGATTACCGCGACCAGCTCGAGGGACGACTTGGGCGTGCGCGCGGCATAATCCGGGGACTTATCAATCGGGCGCAGCGCGATCCCAAGCGTGTTGTTTTCACCGAGGGCTACGAGCCCAAGGTCATTCGCGCCGCGCACCAACTCGTTGACGAAGGCATCTGCGAGCCGATCCTCATTGGCAACCCGCACGACATTCGCGACATCGCGCGTCGTCACGGAATCAGCCTCGCCGATATTGCGATCGAGGATCCGGCCACGTCGCAGCAACGCGACACGTACGCGAGCTATCTCTGGAAGCGCCGCCAGCGCAAGGGATTGAGCCTCGGCGAGGCGCATCACCAGCTGTACAACTCGAACTACTTCGGGATGTGCATGGTCGCATGCGGCGACGCTGATGCCCTGCTCGCTGGCGTGAACATGCACTACCCCGAGACGATCCGGCCGGCGCTCGAGGTAATCGGCGCGCATCCAAAGACCGGACTCGTGAGCGGCATGTACATGCTCGTATTCGAGAAGCGCGTGGTGTTCTGCGCGGATACGACCGTGAACATCAACCCGACATCGGAACAGCTCGCTCAGATTGCGTACGCGGCGTCACGCGTGGTTCGCACGCTCGGAATCGAGCCCAGAATCGCGATGCTTTCCTTTTCCAATTTCGGATCGGTGCGGCATCCCGATGCACGCAAGGTCAGCGATGCAGTGGCGATCCTGCGCGAGCGGCATCCAGACCTGATCGTTGATGGCGAGATGCAGGCCAATACGGCGGTGGATGAAGAGATTCTCCTTTCGACTTACCCGTTCAGCACGCTGAAAGAGCCGGCGAACGTGCTGATATTTCCGGATCTGAGCGCCGGCAACATAGCTTACAAGCTCCTTACTCATCTGGGTGGCGCAACCGCGATCGGCCCCATTCTCGTTGGAATGGACCGCGCCGTTCACGTGCTCGAACAGGGCGCCGACCTTCAGGAGATCGTCAACATGGCCGCGGTGGCCGTGGTCGACGCACAGCAACGCGAACAGCATCCCCGGCTCGAGCCGGAGCTGTAATAACGCCGGTATAACATTCACATTCAATTGACGAGAACATAGATGTCCGCCAACTCACTCAAGGATCAGGGCCTGGCGCCCACCGGTAAAGTTCATTTCAACATGGTGCCACCGGAGCTCTTCGGCGCCGCGGCTCGGCGTCAGGAAGGCGAGTTCGCCGACATGGGACCGTTCGCCGCAGTCACCGCCCCGCACACCGGCCGGTCCCCCAAGGACAAGTTCATCGTTAGCGACCCGTCTTCCGACAACGACGTGGATTGGGGAGATGTGAATCGCAAGATGGACGCGGCCCATTTTGACACGCTTCTCGCGGACGTGCAGGCATATCTCGGCGGGCAACCGGAACTGTTCGTGCAGGATCTGTACTGCGGCGCCGACCCGAACTTCCGTCTCTCGGTACGTTACGTATCGCCAAACGCGTGGCAGATGGCGTTCGTGCGGAACATGTTCATCCGCCCCGACCGCACCGCTCTCGACAGCTTCGTGCCGAACTTCACGGTGCTGCACGCTCCCGAAATGCAGGCCGATCCCGCCCGCCACGGAACGCGCACCGGCACCTTTGTCGTGCTGAACCTTGCCAAGCGCATGATCCTGATCGGTGGCACGCGCTACGCCGGCGAGCTCAAGAAGGCGATGTTCACCGTGATGAATTACATGTTGCCGAAGCAGGAAGTCCTTTGCATGCACTGCTCCGCCAACATCGGCAAGGGTGGCGATACCGCGCTCTTCTTCGGCCTGTCTGGAACCGGGAAAACGACGCTTTCGGCTGATCCTTCGCGCGATCTCATTGGCGACGACGAGCACGGCTGGTCGGCCGACGGCGTCTTTAATTGCGAAGGTGGTTGCTACGCGAAGGTCATCAACCTGTCGCCCGACAGCGAGCCGGACATCTATCGCACCACGCAGATGTTCGGAACGATTCTGGAGAACGTGGTCCTGGATGATGACAAGCGCGTCAAGTTCGCCGATCAATCGATCACTGAGAACACACGCGCATCGTATCCGCTGTCGTACATTCCAAACCACGTGCCCAGCGGCCGAGGCGGCCATCCCAAAAACGTCGTGCTGCTCACGGCAGATGCATTTGGCGTGCTGCCGCCAATCGCCAAGCTCACGCCTGAGCAGGCGATGTATTACTTCCTGTCTGGCTACACCGCAAAGGTCGCCGGCACGGAGCGCGGCGTCACCGAGCCACAGGCAACCTTCAGCGCCGCGTTCGGCGCGGTGTTCCTGGTCTGGCCCGCAGCCAAGTACGCTGACATGCTTGGCAAGTTGCTCCGCGAACATGGCACCAAGGTGTGGTTGCTCAACACTGGTTGGAGTGGCGGCGCATACGGCGTGGGCAAGCGCATGAAGCTCAGCCACACGCGCGCGATGGTCAAGGCTATCCTGAGTGGTGATCTCGACAACGTCGCGACCACTACTGACCCGATCTTTGGCCTCAGCAGCCCGCAGTCGGTTCCCGACGTCCCTGCCGAAGTGCTGAACGCCCGCAACACCTGGTCTGACAAGGACGCGTACGACACGCAGGCACGCAAGCTCGCCGGAATGTTCCGCGACAACTTCGCGAAGTTCCCGGGCGCCTCGGACGCGATCAAGACAGCGGGCCCAAAGGGGTAACGAAAGGCTAAGCCACGTGGCACTTGCTGCGTTAGCTTTCTGGGCATGGAGATAATCCGTGACCCTATCTGGAACAACATTCGCGTCGACGCGCTGGCGCTGGAACTGGTGGACACACCGGTTTTCCAGCGCCTTCGCTATGTCCGCCAGTTGGGGCTCACGTATCTGGTCTACCCGGGGGCGACGCATACCCGTTTCGAGCATGCGTTGGGCGCATATCACCTCTGCCGGATAGCAATCGCATTGCTGCGCGAGCGCGGCATCGCGGATGTGTCGGAAGAAGAGTGCACGATAACGACCATCGCCGCGCTACTTCACGACGTGGGCCACTATCCGTTCTCGCATGCGCTCGAGGAAATCGGCGCAACGCATCACGAGGAAGTAGCGACTGCTCTTGTCACTACCGGTATCGTCGCCTCGATTCTGCGCGCGCGCATTGGCGAGAATGCTCCGGAACAGATTATCGCACTTATTCGTGGACAGGCGGACACGCCGCTCCAGGGACTGGTGTCAGGTTCGCTCGATCTCGACAAGATCGAGTACCTCAAGCGCGACGCGCACATGTGCGGCGTGGCGTACGGAGAGATCGACGTTGACCGTCTCATCAACTCGATGGTGCTGGTGGGGGATCCCGTCACGGGATTGCAGACTGTGGGTGTCGCGGAAAAAGGACTGTCTGCGCTCGAGTCGCTATTGTTCGCCAAGTATCAGATGTACCGCAACGTCTACTGGCACCACGCGGTACGCAGCGCTACCGCGATGTACAAGCGCCTCGTCGAGGACGCCTGCATTGACGGTGTCCTGAAGCAGGACCAGCTCGCCAGCTTCACGGACGAGGGTTTGCTCTATTTTCTCGAGCATCGCGCGCCGTCGCCGCTACTCTCCGCACTGCGCTCGCGGCATCTTTTCAAACGCGTGGTCGAATGGCCCGCCTCCGAGCTCGACGACGAGTTTGGCGAATGGATCGGCAACGACCGTCCGCGTACTCGCGCTGCGGAAGACTCACTCGCGTCAGCGCTCGGATTGCAAAGCGGCGAGCTGCTTCTCGACTATCCGGAAAAGACTCAGATGCTGGGGCTCGATATTCCCGTGCTCCGCCGCGACGCAACAGTCGAGCGTTTGACCGACCGCGGGATCTCCGGCGCGATCAACCTGCCGCGCCTTTCCGAAGAGCTATATCGCTCTGCGCGTTGGCTACGGGTGTTTACCGCAACGCGCGTGGACGCCAGCGCAGACGACATCATGCGTACGATCGCCGACTCCTGAGGAGCGCTATCCTCACCGCCCCTCCCCGTCCCTTCCCGCTCAACTGCAATCAGGTCATGGCTTAACGCCAGCGTTGCTCGCGGCGTCACATGGCGAACTCGGTAATCAGCCGACTGCGCGTACACCGCGCGGCTCGAACCTCGCCCTTGTGGCACGGAGCTCTATCATGAAAGCAAGTTCATTTGTACCGGCATTGGCCGCGGCATTCGTTGTTGTCGGAGCCATTGCATGTAGCGATTCCACCGCACCCGGCACGACCTCGCCATCAGCTTCAGCGGCCTTCGAAGCGTCGGTCACGCAGGATCTCGCACCCTCCGCTGGTGAAGACATTGCAACAGACTACGCGTTCATGTCTGGCGCCGATCTCACCAGTTCTGGCGTCTCGTTCTCGGTAAGCGCGCCCGGTGCGACAATCGTCGGCGTCGGGGTCTCGCCGATCGTCAACACACCACCGGCAGGCGGGTCGGCAACGTGGATCAGTCCGTCATGCGTCTTCACTCCGGCAACTGGCCGCTTCAACTGTCCGCCGATGACGCGAGGCACCCAGACCTACACCACCAGCTATGCACTGTTCGACATCAACGGCACGACGCAGTCCCTGTATAACAAGGCAACGACGGCGTCCATAAACTTCATTGTCGCCGATACAGGTGAAACGAGTTACAGTGCCAACAACAATAGCTTCACCGACACGACCTATCGTCTCCACAACCGTACGGTTTCAACGCTACTCGGCGATACGGTACACACGTGGAACGGTAGCGGTACTGGATCGGTGCATTCGACGCGAACCGGTCAGATCAGCAAGGTGTACGCATTCTCCTCGACCGATACCGCGTCCGCCGTCCGGTTCCGCCAGCCGCGTGGGATCAACCCCTACCCGCTCGGCGGCACATTCGTCAAGAACTACACAGTCATCCGGACTCGCGAAGCGAGTGACACCACGACTCACACCACGACGCGGCAGGTGATCGTAACGTTCAACGGGACTGTGAACGTTCCAATGACCATCAACGGCACGGCCTACTCGCTGAACCTTGATACGCACAAGGTTACCAAGCAGTAGCCAATTCCATCGTAGATGTGCAAAGCGCGCTGATCCGTCTGGATCAGCGCGCTTTGCACATACACCTGTGACACGGCGCGCGGGCCGAACTAATGCCCCATTGCGTCCAGCGCGCTGTTCACCCCGGCCGTGAGCTTCACCACATTGGCCTTGGTCAGCGCGAGGGCAAGCTGTTGGTCGCTCACCGCGTCACCCACGTAGAAGCCGAACGTGGGCTCACCGGTGGTCGCGGTCGTCACGTTGAGCGTGAGCGCCTGACCGAGGCCACGCATCTCGCCCATCTTCGGCGAGGCAGCCGACGCGAGCTCGGTAGCGGAAGCAGCCCACGTGCGAACCGAATCGGGAGTAAAATCTGCCGTGGTCACCGGCACCGACCCCTTCAATCCATGAGCAACGAAGCGTACGCGACCGTTGAGCGTCTCGGTGGCGAGCACCAGGTCAGCCACTGTATCGGCGCGCAGAGCCCGCCAGGCGGGCTGCGCGCCGGCGTGCGGGAGGATCGGAGGTAGAACCGCCGTCGGAGTCGCGACGGCCAGCGTGGCGGCCGCGAGCAGGGTGAAGAAAATTGGCATTCAAAAAGCTCGCGAGGCGGGGCCTGAATCGCAACTGGCGGGAGGTCAATGGTCGCCGATTCTGCGGCGAAATCCGACTCCGGAGCTCGCGAAGGGCCGTGCATGAGACTGTGATCGCGTCGCGACAGAACCGCTTGCGTCCAACCGTCATTCCTGTGATTTAGCGCGGCGACGGACCGACTTGATTGCCGTCAAGAACACGTGAGGACCGAATCCAACCAAAACCCACACGGATATCACTATGCTTTGGCCGGTCCAGTCAGAGACCGCTCCGTACGCGCTTCGCGCCTGCACGAACACGGGGAGCGAATCAGCATGTAATATGAACATCGCCAACCCAAGCAGCTGCAGGACTGTTAGTCGCGTCGTCCAGAGCGCGCCGATCACGGCACCGTACAACGCATACATCACCGCGAGCCGCGGCGGCACCGGTGCTACGATCAGTGCGATAGGGCCCAGGGCGAACAGCGCCGCAAGAATCGCGTACCCTGTCCGGCGCTTCGCGCGGGAAAGCGGTGTATGCGGCGCCAAATAATCACGGAATGCTCCGCCGAAAGGGCGCGTACCGCCAGCGGGTGGATCGTTACTCGGCTTCATGGCTTCGTCAAAGTAGTGGAATCTCCTGGGGCGTGGCGACTTTTCCCACACCGGTGGTTCCAAGCCCAATGCGCCAATTGTCGCGCCTCGATAAACTCATCATCCCGTAACGGTGTACGATGGGCCGGTAGTGCACCCGATCCGTCCTGAACGGTCTGCGGAATGCTAGCGCTGTCGGTCGCAATAAAGGCGTGCCCGGTGGAGTCTTCCGCAAATATCCGGTGATATCCTTCCAGGGCCGGCGTGAAGCGAACAGCGATCGCGTGGACGTTCAATCGTTCCCCTTCCCCGCTATCCGACACTGACACAACCATGAAGATCGGATTTCCCACAGAATCAAAGGCAAACTCTGACTCCCGGCCAGAGAGCGTATCTGATTCCTCGCTCACCTGCAGCAGGACAGCCACCGCATGGCCACGCATAACTGGAATCGCGCGACATATCACCGTGCCAGATGTTGGTAGTCGCAATGGATCGGGCGGTCGCGATTGTGCGACCGCCCGATCCGCGCCGGCAACCAGCATGCCTGCAATCAAAAGAAACGACAGATGCACGTTCACTCCATCGCGTACTGGCATACTCTCACCGTAATTGGACTCCAGGTTTCCCCCCCGTCGAACGATATCTCCCACCCCTCATTGTGGCATGTGAGTCCGCCACCTCCGCCACCACCACCGCCACCACCTGCCGCACCACCCAGCGTAATCTGCGCCACAGGCACATGAGTGCCACATGAGTTCGTGTTCCACACATATGCCAGGATTGAGACAGCGATTCTAGCCGCAGCGCGGTCAGCGATTTCGGTTATCACCGCCGCCGCGGCGGCCGAGCCTGACGGGAGAGTCTTCTCCAAAACCAGTTCCGAACCTCTGAGCGCCAGTTCGCCTACGACGGCGTCACGAGCAGTCGCCATGGCGGTCGTTCGATTTCGTGTGAATACGGCGGCTTGGCTGGCACCCGCGTTAAGAACATCCACACATGGGTCGCCATATGACAGTGAGAGAACTGGCCCCAGGGTGGACCGCATCGCAGTGCTAGCCCTTAGCTGGGCTTGGTCAGCTGGTACCGAAGTCGTCCGACGCCAAAGAACTGTTGTGCGGGTGACGGCACTACCGGACTGAGGTGCCGACGCCTGCGCGGAACCCTGCGCACCACCAATGAGTGTCGGACGCTGGTCTTCCGGGCATCTCCCCGGCTTGGCTGCATTGTAATCGATGGTGCAGTCCAGCGTGAGACTGTTCATGGACGGGATGATCTGGTCCATTTCGAGTGTCCCTTGAAACTCGGCAGCAAACATCGCGGCCTGCGACGCGTCAAGTTCAATATACGAACCGTCCGACACTCGAATCTCGTTCGTGGCGGGAATAAACGTGTACTGAGTACCGTCATCGTCGTCAACGATGGTGATCTCTGATGTGGTAGGATCAATGGACGAGATGGATTTTAGCGGCTGCGGAGGGGCCTTTGTTGATGCAGCTGGAGCAACCGGATTATCGGCACACGCATGGAGCACCAGCATCCCGGCCATCAATACGAACAGTTTCCGCTTTCCCAATAAAATGAACCGTTGCATCAGCACTTCCCCGTGTGAGATGGTGGACACGTAGCTTCTTGAGCGCGGTTGCAGACATGAGGCGCTGAACTTGTCGCATTCGTTACGTGATGTGTCCGAACGTGAAGTTGCCCTCACAGTCAATACTGGGAACGCTTGCACTTCCCAATCAACCGAGCAAACTGCCGCCCACCAGCGGATGTAAAAATGGCCACCACGCGACCGTGTCGTTCTGGGACTGGTTGATCAACCGCTATTTGTCTGACACCGTGACTGACGTAGAATGTGTTGCCATGCCGTACGGTCGCACAACTGCGCATTTGTGCCACTTATTGTCCATTTTAGACACCCAGTGTCCGTCCGACTTCACTTCCATTCGACTATTGACGGAATCCACGGAACTCATAGCTTAAATCACTACCGGATGCCCGTAATCGCTTAACAATCAATCGGGACGCTCCATGAGAGTCGCCGCACTGATGTCGCGCGAACGTATTGCTACAATCGGTGTCACGTTGGAGTCTTCGTATGAGCTCACTGGCTATGACAACATTAGCGATTTGCTCGCCGCGATGCAGCAGGCACCTCACGGCGCAGTGTTGATTGAAGCAGGCCTCATAACGGCAACCGGCCTCCGTACGGAAAGTCAGCCGCTTAGCGCAGACATACCCTGTGCTAATTTTCGCCGTTCCGGCGGATATGGACCTCCTGTTTTGTCATACTGACATCGCGCGTTCCCCGCTCAGTCACATTGTCGCTGCGGAGGGGTCGAACGTATTGCTCGACGTTTACCGATACCTAGATTCGCGTCGCCGGGACAATCTGCGAGTAACAATACTTTCAGCGCTGGAGCCGATACTTCGGTGCCTCCCGCATGCTTTGCAGACAGCATGCAACGATATGATCGGCCGAGGTGAGCTGCCTACCTCCGCAGCTCATTTCGCCCATCGGCTCGGCATGAACCCTCGGACCGCCGATCGTTCGATGTCCGCTTGCGGCTTGGGTTCTATGCATCGAATAATCGCCATCGCGCAAGTGCTTCGCGCGTACGAATTACTTCAACATCCGAACGTGAAGCTCACCCGCGTAGCGACGCAAGTCGGTTTCACATCCGTTCGGCCTCTCGCCAAGTTGGTACACGCCGCTATGGGAGTCCACGTGCGAAGCTTGCGGGAGACAATCGACTTGAACCGCCTCGTGCCACCGATTCTGGCCTATCTCAGCGTATCAGCACTCGACTAATTTAACGGTCCAACTCGTCGTATCCGCGCTTCGTTTACACACACGGTAATATCTAGAGAGACGTCAATCGGCCAGCGCCGCTAGATCTAGAAACAGGTCCAACGCCGCCGGGTTGGCCAGAGCTTCGACATTGGTGACTGGCCGCCCATGAATCACTTCACGTACCGCGATCTCACTGATCTTCCCACTCACTGTCCGCGGAATATCCGCCACCTGCACAATCACTTTCGGCACGTGGAGCGGAGTCGTGTTGTCCCGTATCTGCGCCTTGATACGCTGAACCAGGTCACTCGACAACTCCACTCCATCCCGTAATCGCACGAACAACACAATTCTCACATCCCCACGCACTCCCTCACCTATCTCCTGCCCCACCGCCACGCTCTCAATCACTTCCGGAAGCTGCTCTACCTGGCGATATATCTCCGCCGTTCCAATACGCACACCGCCAGGATTGAGCGTCGCGTCACTCCTGCCGTAAATAACTACTCCGTCATGCTCGGTCAGCGCCGCCCAGTCGCCGTGCCGCCACACATTCGGGTATGCGTCGAAATACGCAGCACGATACTTCGAGCCGTCTGCATCATTCCAGAAACTCACCGGCATGCTTGGGAACGGTCGCGTGCACACCAATTCGCCCGGAGCCGTTACGACACCATTGCCGGCGGCATCAAACACTTCCACCGCCATCCCGAGTCCGCGACATTGTAGCTCGCCACGATAAACAGGGCTGGTCGGATTGCCCAGCGCGAAGCACGAGATGATATCCGTTCCACCACTGATGCTCGCCAGATGCACATCATTCTTGATATGCTCGTACACGTAATCGTAGCTGTGATCCGCAAGGGGACTCCCAGTGGACAGGATGGCCCGAAGCGCCTCGATGTCGTGGCTTGTTCGTGGCGTGAGCCCCGACTTCTCGGCGATCGCGAGATACTTCGCGCTGGTCCCGAACACGGTCACGTGCTCGGCATCTATGAGATCCCACAGAACGTCCGACCGCGGATGCAACGGTGCGCCATCGTAGAGTACCAGCGTTGCTCCGACAGCGAGCGAGCTCAGCATCCAGTTCCACATCATCCAGCCGCACGTCGTGAAGTAAAATATTCTGTCTTCACGCGTCATGTTGGTGTGCAGCACCAGTTCCTTCATGTGCTGCAGCAGCGTACCGCCGGCTCCGTGCACCATGCACTTGGGAAGGCCGGTAGTACCGGATGAGTACATCACATACACCGGATGGTCGAATGGCAATCGCTCGAACGGAGGCGCTTCGCCTATGCGACGTAACGAGTCCCACCGCACCGCGCGCGGAACGCTTGCGGTATCAACGTGATCGTTCAGATAAGGAACAACTATCACGTGCCTGATCGATGGAATACTCGCCACGATGTTCCGCACACGCTCCAGACAGTCGATCTCCTTTCCGGAATACCGGTAACCGTCGGCACACACAAGAACCTTGGGCTCTATCTGCCCAAACCGGTCAAGTACTCCCTGCACACCAAAATCCGGGGAGCACGAGCTCCATACAGCGCCGAGCGTCGTCGTCGCGAGCATCGCGACTATCGTTTCGGGAAGGTTCGGGAGGAAACCCGCAACGCGATCGCCGACACCAACCCCCATGTCGCGTAACGCGGTCGCGATGCGACTCACTTCGCCTCGCAGCTCGGCGAAGCTCAACTGCTGCTGTCGCCCCCTCTCGTTCCACGAGACTATCGCCGGCCTGTCATCACAGAAACGCAGCAGGTTTTCGGCGAAATTGAGCTTCGCTCCGCCAAACCACGTTGGTCCCAGTGATGGATCTGGCGGCGCCATGCGATCGAGGCCAGTGCACTTACTCGTGTCGAAGCCGTCAGAAATCAGGCCGCAGAAATCCGCGGTCGCGCGCCAGAATCGCTCTGGATTACGGATGGACCATTCGTGCAACACGCCGTACGGAAGCGGCACTCCTTCCGTGCCCGCGGCCAGCTCACCGCTCGCATGCAGCGACGCGATGAATCGCGTTAGGTTCGCTTCGCGTACCTGTTCCCGCGAGGGGCGCCAGATCGGCTCCATTACGAGTACGGCCGGATGTGATTGAAGAAGATGGGCGGGCGCGCTGATTTGCGTCCGCCCATCAAGTCAACTACGAGGTAGGCGGCGAGAACGCGGCCTGCTCGTGCTGCGCCGAAATCCAGGACTTGTGGTAGCTCGGGTCCTCGATGTCCAGCGCCTGCTTCGCGACCTTGAGAGGACGGAACGTGTCCATCATCACCGCGAGCTCGTCGGTGTATTTGGCGCCAATCGAGGCCTCTGCACGTCCTGGATGCGGTCCGTGCGGCAACCCATCGGGGTGATGCGTGATGGAGCCAAACTCGATGCCCTTGCGCGACATGAATTCGGATGATGCGTAGTACAGCACCTCGTCCGAATCCACATTGGAGTGGTTGTAGGGCGCCGGTACCGCTTCCGGATGAAAGTCATACGGCCGCGGACAGAACGAGCACACCACGAACCCGTCACCCTGAAATGTCTGATGCACCGGCGGTGGCTGATGAACTCGACCAACGATCGGCTCGAAATCCATGATGTTGAACGCCCACGGATAGAAATATCCGTCCCAGCCAACCACGTCGAACGGATGGTGGTCCAGAATCAACTCGTTGATACCATCGTACTGCTTCACGAAGATTGGGAAATCCCCCATCTCATCGTGCGGCGGAACGAACACAGGCCGTCGTATATCGCGCTCGGAGTACGGCGCCCCTTCAACGAGCTGGCCGAACTCATTGCGGTAGCGCTTGGGCCACCGAATGTGTCCCCTGCTCTCCATGATGAGAAGCTTGGGCTGCTCTGCATCCTTGTCAGACGTCTTGTCGAAGCGGTACTTGTGCATGATGCCGCGATGGATGACCAGATAGTCGCCCTCGTGAAACGGCAGCTCGCCAAACACGGACTCGAGCACACCGGTCCCCTTGCTCACGTACACCAGCTCGTCAGCCTGCGCGTTGCGATAGAAATGCTTGTCTTCGACGTCGGGCTCGACGTACAACATCGCGACGTCCTGATTGAATAGCAGCGGAATGCGGTCCAACGTTGGACTGCCACCCTTTTTTATGCGCGACGTGAGAAAGTGTCGATGCCGCAACGTGACATCAGTGTCTTCCTCGAACTTCATTTCCTTCACGCGCCGAACCGACTTCACGGTCGTCGGTGGGTACGTGTGATAGAGTAACGATGACGTTCCGGTGAATCCCTCGTGCCCCATCAACTCTTCAGCATACAACCCGCCGCCAGGTTTCCGAAAGGCGATGTGTCGTTTGCGAGGGATCGCGCCTAGCGTGTGATAGATCGGCATGGCTTACGTATTCCCGCGCAATTCCTGCTCGCGTTCGATAGCCTGGAATAGCGCCTTGAAGTTTCCGGCGCCGAAGCTCTTGGCTCCCTTGCGCTGAATGATTTCGTAGAACACCGTCGGGCGGTCCTCTACTGGCTTGGTGAAGATCTGCAACAGGTATCCGTCCGGATCGCGATCGACGAGTACACCGAGCTTCGCGAGCTCTTCCACCGGCTCGTCGATCTTGCCTACGCGGTCCTGCAGCTCCGTGTAGTAAGCGCCTGGAACACCGCTCAGAAATTGCACTCCGCGATCGCGCAGCTTGTTGACCGTTCCAATGATGTCATCGGTCGCAAGCGCCATGTGCTGCACGCCGGGTCCGCTATAGAAATCGAGGTACTCGTCAATCTGCGATTTCTTCTTTCCAGCGGCTGGCTCGTTGATCGGGAACTTGATGCGATCGTTCCCGTTCGCCATGACCTTCGACATGAGCGACGAGTACTCGGTGCTGATGGTCTTGTCGTCGAACGTGAGAAGATTGCGGAAGCCCATAACGGTGGCGTAGAAATCGACCCACACGTTCATCTTGCCGAGCTCGACGTTGCCAACGCAATGGTCCACGTACTTGAGACCAACCGACGGCGGCTGATACAACGGAGTCATCGGGCGGAAGCCGGGCATGAACAGGCCCCTGTAGTTCTTACGCTCGACCAGCGAGTGAATCGTCTCGCCGTAAGTCTTGATCGCGGCAATGACTATCTCGCCGTCGTCGTCGCGCATCACTCGTGGCTCGTGCACGGATTCCGCACCGCGCTCCACGGCCTTGGAATAAGCATCGCGCGCATCGTCGACCCAGAGCGCAAGATCGCGAACGCCGTCGCCGTGCCGGTAAACGTGATCCGCGATCACCTTCGCCTCAGCGCTCAGATCCGGCCGGATAGCAGTCGTTAGAACAAAGCGAATCTTGTCCTGCTGAAGCAGATAGCTGGCCCGATCCCGAACGCCAGTCTCGGGGCCTCTGTACGCGACGATATTGAATCCGAACGCACTCACATAGTAGTGGGCAGCTTGCCGCGCATTGCCCACGTAGAACTCTATGAAGTCGGTCCCGTTAATCGGGAAGGTATCGCCAGCAGTCGCCTGCTCGGGAAGTGTTGCCGTTGCCATTCCGGTCTCCTTGATGCGTTGCGTAGCGTTGCTGTCCTACCCTCGCTTGGACGCCCCATGCGCCTCGGCCAGCTTCCTGGCTATTCCGCGATAGAATCCGGCGTCTGTGGGCTTTCCCTGTTGTTCCAGCGATAGTGAGGCCAGTTCAAGCGCGTACAGGATATTCCCGAGATAAAGCCGAGCGAGCTCGCCTACATCTTCTGGTTGATCGGACGTCTGTTCGAGAACAACATCAACCAATTGAGCCGGCTCCGGGATTTGGAGTCGGGTGTGTACCGGTCGCCATGGCGGACGAGGAATGCACCCTCACCACGACCACCGTAATGTTGTCTACCCCGCCGCGTGCGTTTGCTTCCGAAATCATCGCGTCCACCATGCGGTCCGGCGTGGTCCGTGAAGCCAGCAGTTGCTGCAGCCGCCAGTCATCCACCATTCCGGTGAGTCCGTCACTCGCCAGCAGGAATACGTCGCCCTGGCGGACCTCGCCATCTGTGATGTCGGGCTCCACGTCCCAGCCCATGCCCACGCAGCGCGTTATGACATTGCTCTGCTTGTGGTTCTTGGCAGCGTCGCGCGTTATGAGGCCGGCGTCGATCTGTTCCTGCACCACCGAATGGTCGTGCGTGATCTGGCGCAGCTCGCCATCGCGAAAGAGGTAAATGCGCGAATCGCCGAGGTGACCGATGATGAATCGCTCGTCCGCGAGGACCAGAACGGATGCCGTGCTGCCCATCCCCATCTTGTCTCGTTCGGCGGCGCTACGCTCGAAAACGGCCCGATTGGCATGCCGGAGAGCGAGCGAGACCATCTCGAGCGCGTCTGCACTCTCGAGGTCGTTCAGCTTCTCCAGGTCCACCGACACTACCTCGACCGCCATCTGGCTCGCGACCTCACCTGCCGCGTGCCCACCCATCCCGTCCGCAACCATAAACAGGCCGCGGTACTCGTTGGCGTCGGCGAAGAAGCTGTCCTCGTTCCCTTTCCGCACGCGTCCCACATCGGATCCGGCGGCGACTGCAAAGTGCACTAGAGGCTCACTAGAGGCTCACAAGCGTGATCGTTTCAAAGGTGATTCTTACCAGAGCATCATATTTCGCGGCTAACGTCCTTTTCAGGCGGCCGCGAGCTGACCGTTAATCGCTAAACGTGACGCTTGCTTAAATCTGCAAGCGCCACAGGCGTGCGTACAGGCCACCGAGCGTAAGAAGCGCATCGTGCGTTCCGTGCTCGACGACCTCACCATGGTGCATGACGATAATATCGTCGGCATCCACAATGGTGCTGAGGCGGTGCGCGATCGCGATCGTTGTGCGGCCAGAAAGGAGGACGCGGAGAGCCTGCTGAATCTCCGCCTCGACCTCGCTATCCACCGCGCTCGTGGCCTCATCCAGTATCAGAAGCGCGGGATCGGCGGCCACAGCCCTGGCGAACGATAACAACTGCCGCTCTCCCACGCTTATGGATGCGCCACGCTCGCCCAGAACCTGGTGGTAACCGTGGGCCAGCCGTCGAATTATCCGGTCCGCTCCGACCTTGGAAGCGGCGGCCTCGACTTCCTCGTCGGTCAGCGGTGCGGAAAGACGAATATTGGACGCCACGTCGCCGGCAAACAGAAAAATGTCCTGCTGCACGTACCCAATGAGCTCCCGCAGCTGCTCCACCGGCATGTCCCGAATGTCTCGGCCGTTCACGAGAATTCGACCACGCTGCGGGTCGTAGAAGCGCATCAGAAGGCTGACGATCGTCGTTTTTCCAGCGCCCGTGTGTCCGACTATCGCGAGCGTCTGGCCAGGCCGAGCGGCAAAGCTAACGTCCCGAAGCACCCATTCCGGCTCCGAATTGGGCTTGGACGTCACCGAGTGGGGGCGATCGTAGGCGAACCAGACGTTCTGAAATTCGACCAGAACCGAATGCGGCCGATTCCGCTTCAGATGTTCATCCGCGGGAACATCGACCCAGGGCTCGGTATCGAGAAGATGGAATATCCTCTCCGAGCTGGCCATCGCCGTCTGGAGTGTGTTGTACTTGTCCGACAGATCCTGCAGCGGCTGGAAGAATCGCCGTACCAGTTGCAGGAACGCCGCTACCGTTCCGACCGTAAGTGTCGTGGCCTCGACCCTCCCAGCACCGGCCACGATCAGGCTCGCGAGCGCTACGGAGGTCAGAATCTCGATGGCGGGAAAGTACAGCGCATAGACGGTGATCGACCGGAGATGGGCGTCGAGATGTGATCGGTTGAGCTCGTCGAAGCGTCTCGCCTCGTCGCGCTCCCGCCCAAACAGCTGAACCACGCGCATGCCGGCCAGCCGCTCCTGAAGAAACGCGTTGATCCGGGCAAGCCTGGTTCGAATGTCGCGGTATGCCTCGCGCACGCTCACGCGGAACACGTGGGAGACGAGCACCACCAGCGGAATCACCGCGAATGAGGCAAGCGATAGCCGCCAATCTGTTACGAGCATTGCGACGCTGATCGCGAGTAGCGTGAACAGATCGCCCATACCGCTCACCACTCCCGCGGTGAACAGCTCGTTCAGCGTTTCGACGTCCGACGTGACGCGGGTAATGAGCCGGCCGGCTGGATTGCGATCGAAAAATGCAATCGGCAGCCGCTGCAGATGGCTGAACAGTTGCAACCGCAGGTCGCGCATCACATTCTGACCCAGCAGCGCGGTGAACCACGTCTGGCCGTACGTCATGCCAAACTCGAGCAGCAGCGAGCAACCGTACAGTAGCGCCGCCATACGAACGGCCGCGTAATCATGCTGCGGGATCGCGACATCGATCACGCGTTGCGTGAGAAACGGCCCCACGAGCTGCAGGGCACCTTCGATCATCAGGAAGAAGAGCGCGATGGCTACCAGCGCTCGGTAAGGCGCTGCGAAGGCGAGAAGCCTCCGCATCAAGCGGCTATCGTAGGCCTTTCCAAGCGCCTCTTCTTCGTGGAACGACACTGCGGGCGCGGTCATGCGGCTTTCAATCTAACCGCGGGTGATTGTGGTACGTTGGTTGCCATATCGAAATGCGTCGTCTGACCACTCAATTGGAGGTTGTATGAGCATTATTGCCTGGATCATACTCGGCCTGCTCGCCGGCGCGATCGCGAAAGCCATCTCTCCGGGGACCGATCCGGGAGGCCTGGTCGTTACAATGATCATCGGAATCATCGGCGCGTTCATCGGCGGATGGATCGGCGGAATGGTGACCGGCGTCGGCCTCACCGGCTTCTCCGTCTGGAGCCTGGTCCTGGCCGTGGTAGGAGCGCTGATTCTGCTCTGGATCTATCGCAGGAGTACGCGCGGCCGAACCACCACCGTTTAGGGCTCCGACCGCGCAGTATGATCGGCTGACGCTGTTGAGGCAGCCGATCATACTGCGGCTCACATCGTCCCGCCCTACGGCCTTTCTTCGCCCCTATTAGCTATCTTTCAAAGGTGAAGGATTTTCTCGTCGTACGCGGGGCACGGCAGCATAACCTGAAGGGTTTCGACCTCGAGATTCCGAGGCGTAGCTACACGGTAATCACCGGACCCTCAGGCTCGGGGAAGTCGTCGCTGGCCTTCGACACCATCTACGCCGAGGGCCAGCGGCGCTATGTCGAGTCGCTGTCGGCCTATGCTCGCCAGTTCCTCGAACGAATGGAAAAGCCCGACGTCGATTCAATCGAAGGGCTCTCGCCCGCGGTCGCCATCGAGCAGAAGAATCCGACCAAGACTTCGCGCTCGACAGTCGGAACCGCCACCGAGATCTATGACTACCTGCGCCTCATGTGGGCGCGTATCGGTCGCACATTCTGCCCAAAGTGCGGCCGAGAGATGCGTCCTGATACGGTATCGTCGGTTACAGACACGGTGTTGGCACTCACGCCCGGCACGCGCTTCGCCGTCGCCTTCCCGCTCAAGCTCTCGGCAAAGGTCACTCACACAGTTGTTGTCGAGAATCTTCGCGCGCAGGGATTTCTGCGCGTATCTGTCGACGGCGTCATCAAGTCGCTCGACGACATTGGAGACGACGATGATCTCACGCGCGCAAAGGATCTTCTTGTAGTCGTTGATCGCCTCGCCGTGCAAGCGGACTCGAGCAGCCGCCTCGCCGAATCAGTAGGTACGTCGTTCCGCGAAGGAGATGGCGACGTTGTGATCTTGTTCGCCGAGGCGGTGCGATCGCCGCTCGACGGCGCGATGGTCAAGCGACTGCGCTTCACCGATCGGTTCGAGTGCGCCAACGACGGCACGCGCCAGCCGGCACCGACTCCGCAGTTGTTCTCGTTCAACAATCCGCGCGGTGCCTGTCCGCGCTGCAATGGATTTGGAGCGATACTCGAGTACGATGAATCGCTCGTGATTCCGTATCCCGACCGATCGCTGCGCGACGGCGCCATCGAGCCGTGGACCAAGCCGCGTTACGACAACAAGCGCAGAACGCTCGCCGAGTTTGCAAAGAAGAGCGGCATTCCAATGGATGTCGCGTGGATCGAGCTTTCGTCGGCGCAGCGCCACGCACTACTGAACACGGAAGCCAAGCGCGGTTTCGTTGGCATATTCCCATTCCTTCGCGACCTGGAAGCGAAGCGCTACAAGCAGTACATCCGAGTCTTCCTCCGCCAATACCAGACAGCGCAGGAATGTCCTGAGTGCCATGGCGCGAAACTGCAGCCTGAATCACTCAATGTGTTGATCGCCGGCCGCAACGTCGCGCAAGTCGCGGAGATGCCGATCGACAAGCTCAGCGAGTGGCTCGAAGCGCTCGATCTGACCGACCATGAGCGCGCGATAGCTGAGATGATTCTTCGCGAGTCGCGCGATCGCGTGCGCTTTCTTCGCGATGTTGGGCTCGATTATCTGACGCTCAACCGCTCCACGCGCACACTCTCTGGCGGCGAAGCCCAACGGATCGGGCTCGCCAACTCGCTCGGCTCTCGCCTCGTGGATACGCTTTACGTGTTGGACGAGCCATCAGTCGGTCTGCACCCGCGTGACATGGATCGCTTGCTGTCGCTGCTACGCAGGTTGCGCGATGCGGGCAACACGGTGATAGTCGTGGAGCACGACCCTGCCGCAATGGAAGTCGCCGATTACATGGTCGAGCTCGGACCCGGCAGCGGCGTGCACGGAGGCGCGGTGATGTTCGCGGGGCCAATGTCGCGCATCGCGGAGAGTCCGTTAACCGGCAAATATCTCAGCGGTGAGTTGTCAGTTCCACTTCCGGAAGAACGCAGACGCGTCGGCCCGCGCTGGATCACGCTCACGGGAGCGCGCGAACACAATCTTCATGGCGTGGATGTGAAGATACCAGTCGGCGCGCTGACGGTCGTCACGGGTGTATCCGGCTCCGGAAAGAGCACTCTCATCCACGACGTTCTCTACCACGCACTCGAGACGCACACCCAGGGCGAGCACTCCGCCAAGCGGCACCTCGGCGAGAGCGTTGGCGCATACGAGAGCATCAGTGGCGTCGAGGCGATTGACGACGTGGTGATGATCGACCAGAGCCCAATTGGTCGCTCGCCGCGCTCGAACCCGGTCACGTACATCAAGGCGATGGACGAGATCCGCGCGATCTTCGCCGATGCGCCGCTCTCGCGGCAACGCAAGTACACGCCAGGCACCTTCAGCTTCAACGTGGAAGGCGGCCGATGCAGCAAGTGCGAAGGCGCTGGCTACACCGAAGTCGAAATGGTATTCATGGCAGACGTGTTCGTGCCGTGTGACGACTGCGGTGGTAAGCGCTTCAAGCCGCCGGTGCTCGAAGTCCGCGTCAACGGAAAGAACATCGACGACGTGCTTCAATTGACGGTCGATCAGGCCATTCGCTTCTTCGCGCGCGAAGAAAAGCTCGGCCAGGCGCTGTGGCACTTGCAGCAAGTCGGGCTTGGCTACCTTCGTCTCGGCCAACCAGCCACCACGCTTTCCGGCGGCGAGGCGCAGCGCATCAAGATCGCGCGCGAGCTTGCCACCGCGAGCAAAAAGAGCGGCCGAAAGCTCTATATCATGGACGAGCCGACCACCGGCTTGCACCTCGACGACATTCGAAAGCTCGTCCTGGTACTTGATCGACTCGTCGCGGCGGGACACACGCTGGTACTGATCGAGCACAACCTCGACGTAGTAAAACTGGCAGACTGGATAATCGACCTGGGGCCGGAAGGCGGCAGTGGCGGCGGAAAGCTCGTCGGCATGGGCCGGCCCGAGGATATCGTGCGGACACCAGAGTCACACACCGGACGCTGGCTGGCGCCGCTGCTCACCCGCGGTGCGCCAGTCCGCGAAGCACCAGCGGCGTCGCAGCGCACCGCACCCACCGGCTCCAGAAAGCTCAAAGCGGGCTGATCGGGCCGCCTTGGAGTTGAGCTTGACCGCGAGCCACGCTAAATTCGTAGGTCTCCCCCGGAAAGCCTCCGGCGGGACATTCCCCAGTAGCTCAGTTGGTTAGAGCATTCGACTGTTAATCGAAGGGTCGTAGGTTCAAGTCCTACCTGGGGAGCTAGGGCGCTATCGGCTAACTCGATACCTTGTAACGAGTTAGCGAGAATCATACTAAACAGCGACACGAGCCATCGGTCGCTGTTTAGTATTTGTTTGAGATTTTCGAGTTTTTCCGGGGCGCCTCCGATCGTACGAATGACGCGAAATAGTATAGTAGTGATCACTTGGCCTCTCCCCCGACACTGATTGTTGACTTGATAACGCGATCTGGCTTGTCGAGGATCTCCGCGACGATCTGACGTGCGCCCTCCTTGGAGGTGCACTTTACGTACAGCGTCGCGGCGACGACGTAGATCTTGGGCTTCCGGACCATCGGCTACTCCTCCCCTCGGATTTGAGCGCGGATCCGCCGCGCCTCGGAACGCGCTGCGCGATCCTCCTTGTCGGCGTACACGTTGTCTGGCATCTGCGTGTCGCTCCAGTCGCCGTGAGACATGAGCCCCTCGCGACTGATCCCTAGCTCCTTTGCGGTGTCCACGCCCACGCGACGGCCGCCGTACGGACCGCGCCCCTCCACGTGATCGATACCGGCCAGACCCTCGGCCTCGCGCCACCAGTCCTGGACGGCGCGCATTCCGACGGACTTGCCCTTCCCGTGCCGCTCGACTGTTGCCACAGGATGTTCGGGCGTGCGCGGGTCGCGTGGGCGGCCGTCGGACAGATAGTGCCGTCCGCCAGGTAACTGGTCGGCCGGGAACAACGGGTAGTCGCGGATCTCGCC
>PLEG01000160.1 GCA_003136975.1 Gemmatimonadota bacterium
CTCTGCCGGTTGAAAATCGAATGCCTCTTGGCTCAAGCGCTTGGCTGCGATCTCGCAGTACGGCTCATGCTGCTCGATCCCGATTGCCGTCAGCCCCATCGCCTTTGCCGCTACCAGCGTAGTGCCTGAGCCGCAGTAGGGGTCTAGGACGCTCGCCACCTTCGGGAATAGGCCGATACACCAGCGCATAAGAGCGAGGGGCTTCTGTGTCGGGTGGTAATTCTGGATTCCCGATTCGCTCTCCCGATAAGCCCCAATCCAGAGATGCTGAAATACACGGCTGCGACCAAGGCAATTAGTCCACGCCAACTCGCAATCTGATTGCCGAATGTTGGCGTCCTGTCGCGCTATCTTGACCCATACAATCCATGAACTTACGTCCGGTAAACGGGATGAGAAGCAGTTTCCACCCCACATAATTGTCGGCATATTGAGCGCGATAAGATGAGCGGGGTCAAATGGCTCAGTGTCCCACGCTGCATCCCCTCGATCGATACCGTTCTTGTATTTCTTGTGGCTTGCATCGTAGGAAATCCCATACGGAGGGTCGCAAAGGAGGATGTCCATCTTTGGAAGATGCGGGAGCACCTCTCGGCAATCCCCGTGATAGATCGTGATGTCCGCGTGCTCGTAATATGGCTTCACTCGGTCCTCAGGGAGTTAAATACATAAGTCCCTTTCATTTGATCCCCCTAGTTCGAGTCCGCGTCGATCTGGATGCAGGCAAGGTTGACTTTGCGGTTGCGGTGGAGGACGTTGTCGACGGCCTGGATGAGGTACGTGTTATCGCCGAAAATGATGCGCATGCCGGGCTTGATGACGACCGCCGCGCCAGGATGGCGGATGGTAAGAAAGTCGCTCGACACGGATGCCAAAGTGTTGTTTTGGAACGACTCCCTATAGGTCATGCCGCTGGGCCCGTCAATCTTGGCGTGGGTGGTGAGTACAACGGCCCACGCGGAAACGGGCTGCCCGGCGGCGTCGCGCGTGTCGGTGGCGGCCTGGATCTGCACCAGGTGGCGCAACTCGCCGGGGTTGATGATGCATGGATCAGCAACAAAGAGAGCCATCAGTCAGCCTCCGAGTCAGCTTTCAGGCGCGCCTTGAGTGCCGGCAAGAACCTTTGAATGGTGCGATCGTCGACCGCGTGATCTTGCCGCTCGTCAAACACGCTGCGGGCAACATAGCCAACGCCATCGACCCGGCCCAGGGCGATCCGCTTGTAGTATTCCTGGCGCGATTTGGTGCAGTAGTGATTGATGCGCAGCAGAGAGCTGGTGTGCGCCGGCGAGTGGGCACCGGTGACCTTGACGCCGTTCTCGTTAAACGTGGAACCAGATACTTCGAAGTGGTGGGCATCGCCGCGCACAGCAACCTGACGGGCCATGCGCACGACGCTCTTGATGTGGGTGTTCACGTGGTGGTGATCGCCGGGGCGCAGAGTGAAACGCTCGATGACCGGTTCCGGTGAGTACTCCTCGCGGCCGGATGCCCCAAAAATGAGCCAATTGACGCCCACCGCGCCCCAGGCATCGGGCAGCGTGGCCAGCGCCTTCGGAACAGTGGCGAATTTAGGTGAGAAAAGGAACTCATCGATATCGATAACGGCCAGCCATAGAGCTTTTCCGCGCTGCTTGGCGAAGCAGTCGCGATACGCCGGCCCTTGACAATTGCCAGGCATCGACCAGTCGGTGACCTCGACCAGGCCGCGCTCGACGTAGGGCTGTAGGACGCTCTGCCAATCGTCATCGCTGCGGTTTTGATAGAGATAAAATTTCTCAACGCCCATGATGCGGTGGAACTCAATCCACTCCTGCAGATATGGGGACTCATTGCGGAAAATGGCGCACACCGCCAGGGGCAGCATCCCGACGAGAGCGGAGGCCGTTGGCGGAGGCGCGGACGATCCGCGCGAGGTGACTAGAGCCGGACTGACGATGCGATACCAGGTGTCGCCGTATTTGCGTCTGAGAACCCGGACCATCTCCTCCTGCGCGCGGGCGCCGTATTCTGCCTGATTCGCCTGCGACCCGTGCTCTCTATGGACGATGCGCGCACGGTCGGTGAGGATACTCTGGAGACCGGCCTGCTTGATCCGAAAGCCGTAATCGTAATCGATACCCCAGCCCAGCGTGCACGCAAGTTCCCAAAAGCCGACCCTCTCAATCGTCGATGCCTTAATCAGCGTGGCCGTAGGCTCAAGCCAGGGAACGATCTGCGCCGGCGCATTGGCGTTGCGCATGTGCGGATGCGGCGAGTTGTGCTGAGGTGCGATCTGCGCATAATGATCCGAAGAAAAAAGCACGGCGACCAGATCGGCGAGAACACCGCCGCCATCATCAAAGGCGATGTCGGAGTTGAGAAACCAGTACGCATCGTAGTGCCGCGCGGCGGAAGCGATCTTGTAGCCTTCGTGCATTCCGCACGTGAAACCGATGTTGATGGGAAGGTTATGAGTGACCGACGCGGGGGGCGCGCTGCTGCCATTATCAATAACGAAAACATCCTTGTCGGGATAAACGAGGACTTCGCGCAGATAGCGGGCCAGGGCATCGGTAATGGCCGCGGTGTTGTAGTTGAGGACGACGATGGCGATAGATTGCATCAGCGCGCCCTCTCAAGTGCCCCATAACTAAGGCACGAAGTAACGGAAAACGGAAACTCGGCATCGGAAGAGGACCCGCGCTCGAACGGAATGCGATGCTCAAACCATGCACTGATGAGCATCTGCATACCCATCTTGACGCGCGCGCCAGACCCGGCCCAGAACGGCGAGGCATTGGTGTAGCCGGACGTGTGGCGGACCAGGATGGCCGACGATGGAGCTGGCGTGAACGCCGGCCAGGAACGATTCCAGGGCGGCGTGACGATGGCGGGCTGCTTGGCTATGTCGACAAAGTAATCGGCGGGCGTGGCCATCATGGTAACGGCGCCGGTTAGGTCAGTGTATTCGACCAGGTCGACGGAAACGCAGGGCGCGCGCAATTGGATACGGTATGCGGGCCAGTAATCGTAATGCAGGTCCCACTGTTTCCGGACCAGGTCGCGGTTCTGGAAAATCTCAGCTTGCTCGCGCGCGGCAGAGATCATGACGCCGATCTGCGCATCCTGGCCGGTGTCGCCCGCGTCGATGCGGAGATAGTCTTTCACATCGGTCACCGCCACCGGTTCTACGAACGTCTGCGCAGGATCGGTATCGGTGAGGCGCAATGTTCCAAACGAATCAAAGTTTGAGTCGTAGGGCGAGATGTAGGGATAGCCGTAAGGAAAGTTCGTCATTGCGGAGCTCCGAGAAATAGTTCTCAGTTGTCAGGCGTCAGGCGTTAGGAGCGCGGCCGTAGCCTGGCTGGCTTGGTTTCGGCGAGTGTGACAACTTTAGTCTCGTAGACTCTCGGAGGGGCGTCGATGCGGTAAAAGGGGTTGGAAGCAACTTGTGTCTCTATGACGACATCTCCTTCAGACACCGAGTGGTATGGCCGGTCAAGGTTGGGATTCCTCATCGTTTCCAGCGTAGCTAGCGCGATCGCGACGCTGTTCACTGTCAAGGTTTCGGTTTCTCCGTCAAACTCAATCCGCATGGCAGTTCTCCAACTTCGCAGATATCGGTTCAACCCGGCGGGGCCCGGCAAAAGGCCCCGCCCGATTGAGGTTGAGGTTTAGCTGAAGGTCCCGGATACGAATGCGTTGGGACGCTTGACGATGAGCGCGACGCGCTTTTCCGCGCGGATCGCGACCATGTTTTTCTGGAAGAAGTCCGCGTGCTCGGTGGAGATCTCCACCTGCATGCCCATGCGGTCGCGAATCTCGGCCGCAGGGGCCACGCCGCTGCCAACCAGGAAGTGGCCGACAGTCATGGAGGTTGTGGGGACGACGTCGAGGCCCCACAGGCTGGGAGCCACAGCGCTCTGCGGATCGCCCAGGATGTAGCGGCCGTAGGAGTCCTTGGTCAGGCGGATGGCCCACCAATCGGCCACGTTGAGGACGATGAAGGTGGGATCGATTTCCTTGGCCTGTGCGATCTGGGTGATGGCGTGGCCGAGTTCGTCGATCTTGTTGTCGCCGAGCGCGTTGAGGTACGTGTTGTACACGGCCGCCTGCGGGATGAGGCCGTGCAGGTTTTCGCCGCTGTCGTCGCCGGTGAGCATCTGCAGCTCTTCCTCGAGATTGACGTAGTAGGGCAGCGACGTGTTGATGTAGCCGGCCAACTCTGTGAAATCGTCGAGGATCTGCTTGGTCGCCGGGATGAACGTGGCGATGGTGCGAACCTTCTCCGACGCGGTGGCGAAGGTAACCGCGTTCTCGACGATGGCATTGCCTTCCGCCGTCATGGTGGCGTTGGAGGGCGGGGTGACTATCTTGATGAAGTCGACGAGCGCGAGTTGCGTGGGCCGGGCGACGAGCATGTCACGCACGCGCAGCGTCTGGCGCGCTTCACGGGTGATGCCGGCGATGCGGTCGATGGTGAGGACGCCCGACGTGGCAGCGCCCACGGCCGCGGCGGTGATGGTGGTTTTCTGTTCGAAGCGGTTGGACTTGACGGTGATGGTTGCGCGGCCGGAGCGGTTCTTGATGAGGCGGGCAACGTCTTCGTTCGACTTGAGCTCTTCTTCGAGCGAAACTTCAGGCGCTCCGCCGTTGTGCTTATCGGCCAGCTTGAGGTCGACGGCGTCAATCTGCTTCTGCAGCTTCTCGACGGCGGTTTTGGTTTCAGTGAGCATCGTGCCGAACTGGGTTTTCTCTTCGGCGGCCTTGGCAACATATACCTTCAGATCGGTCTGAAGGGCGGACAATTCCTGATTGAGCTCCATTAAGGAAACTCTCCTTTGCGTGGATTTGGGTTGCGGGTTGGCTCGCAGTGACGCCTACGAGAGGAGCGCCCTCATTGCCTTGAGGGATTCGGCCGCCGAGTGGAGAGGATCCGGCTCGGACTTTACTTTCATCGCGGCTGCAGACTTGGAAGTGGTGTCTTCGGAATCATCTTCCGGATCGTCGCCGGCTTCCGCGCCAAGCAGTGCAGTCAACAGATCGAAAGCGGACTTCATATGGCCATGGCAGTCGCCAAGCGTGCCTTTGGTGGCGGCGCTCAGGGTGCGGCCTTCCTTGGTTTCGCGCTTGCCGGCCCAGGCCTTGGTGTCGGTGCCGTACCTCTCAGCGAGCAGATCGAGATATTGGGGCAGGTACTCCATGTAGACGTCGTGGAACTGCTGCAGCACGGTCTCCGCCGCGGAGATCATCT
>PLEG01000299.1 GCA_003136975.1 Gemmatimonadota bacterium
CATCGTTACTGAACATCGCCGAATGCCAGAACGCGAAGTTGGAGTCAGCGACGGCCTGCAGGCGTACGGGGTGCAGTGGGTCCTTGATGTCCAGCAGGAGTCCATATCCCTGGCAGGCTCCGGCTGCCAGCCCAACAGCTGGATAGACGGTGATGTCATGACACTGCGAGGGTCCGCCGCGCGGTGCGCCGCCGCCCGGCATACGAACGGTTGCTCCAAGCTGCCGCAGCGAGTCCGTCAGAATCCGCGCGCGCATGGTGTCGGCTCGCTCGGCTTGCAACGCCGAGAAGAGGCGAGCAACGCGATCCGAGTCGGCTGCTGTNNACATGCGTCGCGCTGCCTGAGCCGCGGCTCCATTGGCGGTGTCGGCGTAGGCCACGCCATGGGTCGGTGGTGCGGTAAGGTCGTTGAAGATGCGCGCCGTGCTGACGATGCGCGCCTGTTCGGGGTGCGCCAGCGGCACCCGAATGACTTCGAGCCGGAACTGCGCACTATTGGGATCGTCAACACCGCCAGCTTCACACCCGGCCATCTCACTGCTCGACCGTACCCGCGCCAGCCCCGATACGTAGACGTACACCACGCTCTTGTCCATCGGGTCGGGCACCAGTGTGTGCGTGTGCGAGCCTCGGCAGGTCTGGACGTCCGCAACCGGCTTGGGGTGCAGCGGATCGGCGACGTCGAAAATGCGAATCCCGACCATCCGCTCCGTGCTCACGCTGTCATGCACGCCCTGGCTACCGCAGTCCAGCCGGTTCCCGGTGTTCTCAGCCGATACGAACAGCAAGTGGCCGTAGATGGAGACGTCGCCCTGTTCAGTGAAGCAGGCGTAGGCCTCGGTTAGCTTGGGTTCGAGCGGATTGGCGATATTCCAGATCTGAAATCCGCTGAAATTCCCCTGATAGAGGTAGTGGCCGCCGAACGCCACGTCGGAATTTGCATACGTCAATCCACCCGGTGCGTTGGGTTTAAACACGTCCGGCTTGTTGCGGTGGGCGACGAGCTGGAGGCCCTTCGCGGCTACACCGGCGTCGTACAGTCCTGGTTTGAGACCAGCGCGTGGGTCGGTGGTGCTGGACTGGGCGTGGGCCGGTAGGGCCAGGGCGAGCGACGCGACGGCGCAGAACAGCGTGTGGAAGGATGCGTGCTTGTGTGTCATCTGGTTTGACTCGGGGTGAGCGTGTTCAACATGGCCTGCATGCGCGCCATCTCGGCGCGCTGGCCTGCATCGACATCGGTGGCGAAGCTGAAGAGCTCCGGCTGTTGCCCCGCGCCTGCAGTGGCGAAGAGCGTGGCGACCATGTCGAGGGCGCCTTGGTGGTGCTTGATCATTCCGGTCAGATATAGGCGATCGAAGGTCGAATCGCGAGCGGCTTCGAGCTGCCGCATCTCGGTCGCGCTGAGCATTCCTGTCATCATCATCGCGTGATCACCCATGTCCATGCCCGGCATGGACATCCCGCTCATGTCGTGCACGGGACCGTTGTCGCCCCGCAGCATGTGCAGGGGATCCGGGGTGGCCAGATGACGATCCTGCAACCAGTGCTGCATCATGATGATCTCATCGCGCTGCGATAGGGCGATGCGCTTGCAGAGGATCAACAGATTGGGGCGTGCGCCGTGGGTGGCTGCCCAGTCGGACATCACTACGGCCTGGGCGTGATGGACGATCATGCCCTGCACGAAATCGACGTCGGCCTGCACATAATCGCGCGGAGCGGCCGTTGCGTTCTGGGCCGGCAATCGCGCGGCCGCGCCGGCGAGTGCCGTTAGCATGACGGCGAGCAATGATGCGGCCTTGCGCCGGCATCGTGGTATGGATGTCACTGGATCGAGATACCTGCGCTGTGGCGAAGAAAGCCGTTGCTGGTGCAGCGGTTGGCAATCTGCTCAGATGTACGGCCGACCCCCGATAGTCGTTGCGCGGCTCCGGGAATTGTGCGCCAGAGGTCCGCGGCCTGCCCCTGACAGAACTAAGAAGGCTCACGAAATATCCGTGAGCCTTCTTAGTTCTGTAATACATGCAAGGCCGACTTGTAGCTACACGATCGGCTTGTACCTGTACGCAACCACACCGGCTCCCTGAATCGCAGCCTTGAACGGTGCCGACGCTTTCGGTGCAACCGGCCCAACATTCACCGACTGTGACCCAACCACCGCGCCCGCCTTATCAAGAAAGTCCACCTGCATCGTATATGACTTGGGCGTCGTTCCACGATTCTCGACCGTTCCAGAAAGGCTCACTGACTTGTCGTCGCCGTTGACCGCGAACTCGCGAACTTCCACGTTCGGCGTCATCTTTTCGGACTTCGTATTGTACTTGACGAGTGAGTCGGTGTACGCCTTGGTCAGCTTCGCGTCCTTTGTGTTCTTGAGCAATCCGGAATATCCATACGCGTACAGCAGCCAATTGGACGCGTTATTCGGATCCAGTGTTACCAGCTTGTCCACCACTGGCGCAACCTTCTCCGGCTGTTTGGCGCCGATGTAACTGGCCGCGAGATTCTTGAGTGCGTCGCGCTGGTATGGGTTGCGATTGACGACGGCCGCGAACAGCGTGACGGCGTCCGCCGTATGATCGGCCTGCGTCGCGATCACGCCGGCATTCAGGACTGCCTGATCACCATACTTCGCGGGGTTTGCAAGCACCGGACCGTAGATCCGGGAGTACTGCGCCGTGTCCTTGAGCGCGAGAGCGATTTGTGCCGCCCCAGCCTGCGCGCGTGCGACGCGCGCATCCTGCGTGCCCACCGCGACGTATCCTTCCCACGCATCGATCGCCTGCTTTCCAAGCGACGCCTTGTCGGCGCCAGTTGCGCCGTCATATTGAGTAAACAGTGCGTTCCCCAGATCGTACATCGCGTTCTGTCGCGCGTCGTTGTAAATCGTGTCGGAAGCAGCTGCGTCAATCGCCTTTCGCATCATTGCGACGGCGGTCGGGTAGTCCTTCTTGCTGGATGCGACCGAAGCAAGCACAGTGTACGCATACGGCGCACGACGATCGATTACCAAAGCGCGCTTGGCGTACACTTCCGCAGAGTCATAGTGTTCTGCGTTAACCGCCGCTATGGCTGCGTTGAGTGATTCGAGCCACGGCTTCTGTTCGCGCCATTGGACGATCTCGCTCTTGCACGCAGGCTGCATTTTCTCGACGAGCGTGAATGCACTATCTGCAGCCGAAAGCAGGTCGATGTTGGCTGTCGGTTGCGTTGCAATCCCGTAGCTCGCACGCGGACCGGACATCGCCACGCCTGGCTGCTCCAGCATCAGGATGTACGCCTGACCCAGGTAGTAAGCGCGGCCCACTGAATCGGCGATTTCCTTGCTGTCCTTGGATGGCGCAGTCAACGCCGTGATAGCGAGCTTGAGAGGCTTGGAAGCGTCCTGTTTGGCCTGCACGCTCGTGGCGGCCTGCTGGAGAAACAATGTCGCCTTGGCGACAGCCTGGCTCGCGCCCGGATCGCATGCGGCCGCTGCGGCCGCGGTCGCCGGGGGCGTTCCCTGGGCGCCGGCAACACCGGCCGCGCACAGAAGCGCCGGAATGGCGCTGCGCAACGAGATTGTCATCTACTGCTACTCCTGGTTTCGGATGAATCTGGAAAGTTAGTGAGCCACTCCTCGAAAAGTCACCCGACCAGCCCCCGCGAAGTCACATTTATGATATATAGGCTGATGTCGGGCCGTCGACTGCGCTCAGGGGCAAGCGCCCACTGGCCGGCAAAGTCCGCCTGCGAGTGAATCGTGGATCGAATAATTTCGTCCCATGTCTCACCGTCGCGCGATCACCCACCTCCGAAAGGCCGACGCCAAGCTCGCTGCGGTCATCGATGCTGTAGGCCGGTGCACGTTCGAGCCGGCCGAACACCTGGCGCACTTCACCGCGATATCACGTTCGATCGTATTCCAACAACTTTCCGGCAAGGCGGCGAGCACGATTTACGGGCGCTTCGCGGCTCTGTTCGAGGATGAGACTCCGGTTGCGAACGCACTCCTCGAGCTATCGGACGAACAACTTCGCGGCGTCGGTCTTTCGCGTCAGAAGATTGGCTACTTGCGTGACTTCTCCGCTCGCGTCATAGCTGGCCACGTACCGATCGACACGTTACACGAATTGTCCGACGATGAAATCATCAGCGCTCTCACGTCCGTCAAAGGCATTGGGCGCTGGACGGCGCAGATGTTCTTGATGTTCCGGCTCGGGCGTCCCGACGTCCTTCCAGATCTCGATCTCGGCATCCAGAAAGGGATTCAGCGCGCGTATCGAATGCGCAAGCTTCCGACGCCAAAGCGTGTGCTCGAGGTCGGAGCCAAATGGGCGCCGTACCGTACCATCGCATCGTGGTATCTGTGGCGGAGTCTGGACGCCACGGCGGAGTCGCGTCAGGGCAAATAGCGCGTACTGCAGATCAGTCTGCGACGACCGGCGGTCTTAGAATCGAGCTTACTTCGCGCCTCGCACCCAGCGCGATTTCAAGGCCACGTTTCAACTCCCGCGCCGCCTCAATGGACGTGGAGATCTGTCGGCTCGCGTCGCTTCCGGCGTGCATCTTCAGTAAATCGAGTCGTATCGATTCCAGTGCCGCGACGGTGCGCGAAAGATCCGCCCTCGCAGCTACCCGCGCGGCCTCGAGCTCTTCCACCGTCTGTCGTCGTTGCGCGGATATTGCGCTGTCATCGCTCAACGGATCAGACCCACGCAGCCGCGACACTGCCGTCTCATTGAATGCATCGTTGTACAATCTGTCCAGATCCTGGATCCGCGCACGACACTGCGCGGCGTGTTGTTCGAGTCCGCCCACAACCTCGGGTAGCTCGGGAAACTGCTCGCGCGTGGCCTTGGGCAGTGCGGTGAACAAGTTGCCAGCCGCGCTGCCAAGCGCGACTTCAGTTGCCTGCGGCATGAACGCGGCTGCCTGACGAGCGTCCTTCGGTCGCAACAACTTTGCCGCCGCGATTCCAAATCGGCTGCGCCAGAAGCGCTCGCGCACCGTGCCGGCATTGAAGTTCTTGAACCGGCGCCCAAGCAGCGGAACGCCAAGCGCCATGCTCATGGGAACAAGAACCAGCGGCAATATCCCGGCAGCGGCGAACGCCACGCGTACCGCTGTGGTGTGGTGTTCGTAGAAAGGTTTGCCGAGAAAGTGCGCGATCCTGGGAATGCTGACGAGTAGAATGACATCGCCGATGACGACAGCGGTCGTGATCGCGCGCAGAAACTTCAGTACGGG
Organism: Gemmatimonadota bacterium; assembly: GCA_003136975.1. GTDB lineage: Bacteria > Gemmatimonadota > Gemmatimonadetes > Gemmatimonadales > Gemmatimonadaceae > Fen-1247. Next base: position 5,229 of record PLEG01000299.1, read on the forward strand.
TGTCCGTCCTTCGTGCACCTCGATTCCCATCTCTTCGCGTCGCCGTTCGTTGACCTCGGCCAACGCGAATTGCATGTCCTCGATGCCATGACCAGCACTCAGCACCCGGCGAGTCTGGCGTGCGCGGAAAATCATGTGCGGGATAATCGGTAGTGCCGCGATAACAGCCAATTCGGGCCAGTGCCCTCGTCCGCCGGTGAGTTGCATTACGGATGCGAATCCAAACGCGAACGACCACGCAGAGTAGGGTCCCCGCATCGGGTCGCGGTTGTCGACCCATAGCCGGAGCGCTGGAGGCAGTCGTCGTGCCGCCGCGCCGCTCTCGCTCAGCGCTTCCGCCATGGACTCGCCGCTCGAGAAGCGTTCAGACGGGTCCTTGCGTAGTGCGCGGTCGATGACTGCCGCGAGTTGCGAAGGTACACCAGCGACATGCGCCATCGACGGTGCAGGCTCGGATACATGTTTGGCGATTACAACGGCGGCGGTCTTGCCATCGAACGGCAGGCTGCCAGTCGCTGCGAGAAATCCGATGACGCCGAGCGAATACAGATCGGCGCGGCCATCTACAGTCGCGGATGACGCCTGCTCCGGACTCATGTACTGCGCTGTTCCAACTATCTCGTGCGCACCTGTGATATTCGTGGCGGCATCTTCCACCGCGGCAATGCCGAAGTCGGTAACGAGCACGCGCTCAGTATCGCGCTCGATGAGAATGTTGTCTGGTTTAACATCGCGGTGCACAACTCCCTGCGCGTGTGCATACGCGAGCGCCCATGACACGTCGCGAAGGATTCGGGTTACTTCTCGAGGTGGCAACACACCGCGTGTACGAAGCCGCTCTCCGAGCGATTCGCCGTCCACATACGCCATCGAGAAGAATGCAATCCCATCCTGCTCGCCGACACGGAAGATTGGCACGATGTTCGGGTGCGAAAGCCGAGCCGAAGCGCGTGCCTCGCGGACGAACCGCTCGCGCATGTCAGTGCGCATCGATAGCGCCACTGGAAGCACCTTTATCGCGACAAAGCGATCCAGCTCGACTTCTCGTGCGAGATAAACCACTCCCATTCCGCCGCGGCCCAGCTCGCGCTGAAGCGAGTACTGTCCAGCGAGCGCTCGCTGGATCTCCTCGAATTCCTGCTCGCGTTGGCGTATGGGGTCGGGCATGTGAACAAGCCTCAATGCGGACTGGATACTAAAAGATGCACTCCGGAACGACTCCGGCCAGTGCATCCTGTCACACATTTGGTCACGCGCGAGTGCGCGATCGTTGTCCCCGCGCATCACCGCGAACGCGAGGACATGCTTGCTGAGTCGGACCCCTAGCTGGATCGCTTTATAATGGCAGCGTCTCCCGACACTGGATCATCCGGGTCGGACTCGGCCGGCCCCACCGTGAAAGGCAGAAGGATCGATATTCGGCGGTTGGCCGGATCCATCGGGTTGCTCGGCACTCTGAGATCCCGGTCCGCCATGCCGCGCACCTCTACAATTCGCGACGGATCCACGCCGGCGGCCTCGATCATACGTCGCGCGGCGTTTGCTCGATCGGAGGATAGCTCCCAGTTGGTGTACGCCGCCGCGGCGCCGAATTGTTGGGAGTCCGTGTGCCCTTCGATGATGACTCGTGTCTGGAGCTGGCTCAGCTCCGCACCGATCAGACGCAACGCTGCAACGGTGATCGGCATCATCTCCGCGGATCCGTTGCGGAAGAAAGTCTGGCCGCTCCCCGTCTCGATGAGCTCGATGCGTAGCCCGCTCTTGGTAGTTACCGCTTCAATGTGTGCGCCTAGCGCACGAAGATCGGGCGAGCTGTTGAGGCGATTTCGCAGATCCTTGGCAAGATCGCCAAACTTTTTGTCTTCAGCCCTCCGGATCAGAATCCTGAGCGGTGGTTTTATCTCGCCGGCGGGCGAATTGCCGCTGGAGATGATGTTGGTACCGGCGGAGAAGCCCTTCTTGAATCCCACAGGATTCGAGAAGTAACCTTCAATGGCATCCTTCATCTTCTGGTCCATGCTGAGTAGCCACATGACCATGAAGAACGCCATCATCGCGGTCACGAAGTCAGCGTACGCGACCTTCCAGCTTCCACCGTGGTGGGCCGCGTGCGCCTTCTTTTTCTTGACGACGATGATTATCGGTCGTTCCTTGCCCGGCATTGCCACGATGCGTACTCAGGCCGCGCGTCTGCGCGTCAGGTTCTCAAGCTCTGAGAAGCTCGGACGATCGCCAGGCTCGATGTTACGGCGCGCAAACTCCACCGCCGTCATCGGCGAATCACCGCGAGCGAATGCGAGGAGGGCTGTGCGAATCGACATCATGTAGGCCTCCTCTGACTTGATCCGCGTCTCGACCGCAGAGGCGATCGGACCGATCACTCCGTACGAGAGCAGAATTCCGAGGAAGGTGCCGACGAGTGCCGCGGCGACCTTCTCACCGATCTCTGATGCCGCACCGCCGATCGAGCCCATCGTGATCACGACGCCGAGTACTGCGGCGACGATCCCGAATCCCGGCATCGCGTCGCCGACCTTGCTCAGAGCGCCGGGAATCAGCATGGCCTCTTCGTGCTGGCGCTCCAGGTCCAGGTCCAGAATCTCAGCGAGATGATGATCCTCGACTGCGCCCGTCAGGAGAACCTTCAGCGTATCGGTAAGGAACGCGATGGCGTGATGGTTCTTGGCAACGGAAGGATACTTGTTGAAGATGTCGGACTTTTCGGGGTCCTCGATATGTGCTTCGAGACCGATGAGCCCCTCCTTTCGAGCTTTCTGGAAGACGTCATACAGCAGCTGAAGGAGCTCACCGTAAGACTTCTCAGTGTACTTGTTCGGCTTGAGCAGACCAAAGACAGCGCCAAAGATCCGTTTGATCAGTGCCGGCGGGTTACCGATGATCATCGATCCGAACGCGGCTCCGCCTATGATGACGAATTCGGAAACCTGGATCAGGGCGGCAAGCTTGCCGTGGTCCAGAACGTATCCACCCAGGATACTTCCGAACACAACCACCAAACCAATGATTACGAACACGCGTATCTTTCCTGACTTGCGTCAGCCAGCGTGTGACTGGCCAATGTTCTTCGCATAGGTGTCAGTATCGGCGAACAGATGGTAAAACTGGACTTGGATGATCTCGCAGTGCGCCCGGAGAGCTGGGCGACGGTGCTCGACAAGCTGTTGCTAGGTGTTACGCACAACATCAGCAATCGCGTGGCGACGCTCGCCGGTGTTTCAGACATTTTGTCTGGCGACCCCACGATCCCGCCTATTTTGCGAGCGCTCGCTGACGAAGTGCCCAGGCTCGAGGAGTCGATACGACTGCTACGCCTGTTGGCTGTGCCGGAAGACGAGGGCGAAGAGGCGCTCGAGGCGACCAGAGTCGCTGACGATGCGATATCGCTGGCGCAGCTCCATCCCGCGTGCCGGAACGTCAATTTTGAGATAGAGGGAAGGCGAAACGTGCCGCCTGTCATCGCTCGGCCCACGGCGCTTACTCACGAGCTTGTGGTTGCGCTCGCGGCAGCGGCTTTGGAGGTTGGCGTGGTGAGCGACATCACGCAGAGGGACGGTGCGCCGGTGCGGATTCCGGTTGCATTCGCGAGCGACGGGCACGATCTCGTGATATCGGCCGGTTCGTCTGTGGTGCGGGCGCGGCTACTGGCCGCTGGTCGGGACTGAAGAGCGGCTTACGCCTTTTTCTTGAGCGGAATCGCGGTCGCCCATTCCTTCGCGTCGGATGCAACGTTGGCGCGCTTGTTCTCGTCGGCGATCTGATTGACGATTTCGCCACGCAGGATCGTTACATCGCTCGGCGCTTCAATGCCGAGCCGCACACCGCTGCGGTCGCACTGGAGCACGACGATCTTTATCCCACCGTCGATTATGAGCGTGTCACCGGGCCGCCGCCCCAGGATCAACATGCGATAAGCGGAAGATAACTCGGTTCGTCGCCTGCCGCCTGACCGCTAGCTATTCAGGCTAGTGGATCATGTCGAGCAACGTCTGCGACATGCTGGCGGCAGTCGTGATTACCTTGGCCGCGGCGGCGTACGCCTGCTGGTTCTTGGTAAGCGAGATGAGTTCCTCGTCGGTCGAGACTCCGCTCACGCTCTGGCGTTGCGTATTGGCCTGTTGCGCGAGGGTCGTGTATACCGCAGCGGATGAGGTCGCGTTGTTAGTGGCGACTCCGACGCGTGTTACCAGATCGCGATAGAACTCGCTAATCGATGTGGTATCGGTGGTCGACCCGAACTTCGTCATGGTGGTCGTGTCATTTGCGAGAGCCGCCATCTTGTTCGCGATGTTGTTGTTGCCAGTGGCATTCTGGGCGTCGCCGCCGGCGATGTACGAAGCATTCGAGGCGACCTGAGCCGACAGACTGATTGTTCCAGCCGTCACCTTGGTCGGATCGAAGAAGTTTACATTCGATCCGGTTGGCGGTGCGGCACTGTTCCAATTGGAACCACCAAGGGCGTCACCAGCGGCGGTCCAGCCGGTGGCATGAATCGCGTTGACATTGCTCACTATTCCAGCCGCGAGCGTGTCAAGCTGACTTTTCGCGTTGGGGATGTCCTTGTTCAATGCATCCAGGTTCGCGCCAAGACCGCCGCCCGGCGACTGCGCTATGAATGCACGTCCATTCAACTGGAGCGAGAGCGAGCCAGCGGCTCCCTGCAGACTGAAGCTTTTGGAGTCCGAGCCGTCAACGACAGTCGCGCCCGCAACGTAGATCGTGTCGGATCCATTGCCGTGGTCAATTACGCGTACGGGTACGATCTTGCTCAGCGAGTCAATTGCGTTATCCCGCATGTCGCGCAGATCGTTCGCGCTGTTGCCACCGGCTTCGGCGGCGACAATCTGCTTGTTGATACTTGCGATTTGTGCGGTGTAGCCGTTGATGTCGTTGATCTGTTGGTTCGCCGACCCAAGGGTGTTCGATGCTAGCTGGTCGAGATTGGACGAGAACTGATTGAGCGTGGAGGCAACGGCCGCTCCGCGCTGCTGTACGACGCTCTTGGCGGCTCCGTTACTTGGATTATTGGCAAGATCGCTCCACGACGAGTAAAACTGGGAGAGCGAGTTGGACAATCCGGTGCTGGAGGGCTCGCCAAAGACCTGCCCAATTGACGTCAGCAGGTCACCTTGTGTCGTGTATGCACCCGCCTGCGACGTCTGCGCGCGATAGTTGGTGTCCAGCATGGTGTTGCGTATTCGCGAGATGTCCTGAACTACGACGCCTGTGCCGATCGCACCCACAGGAGTGTAGAGCGGTGTGTTGGGTACCAGGTTCACCACCTGCCGGCTGTAACCAACCACATTGGCATTCGATATGTTGTGAGCCGCCGTTTCGATGGCGGCCTGCTGTGCCTGAAGTGCGAGCGTTGCAGTACCGAAGATGGAATTGAGTGACATGAGCGACCCCTATGCGGTGCGCGAGAAGGCGACGGCGTCGCTGCGTGTGTACGCAGAAGGCGCTGTTGATCCGTATCCCTGTTGCGCGGCGTCTTTCGGTGCTCCGACCACAGCCCTGACGAATGAATCGCTGTTCGCGATCGCCTCGCGTAGTATGCGGCGGTTGATACCTATCTCACGGGAGAGACGACCCGCGGCGACCTGTAGCTCCTCGCGTGCGTTGCGAAGCTTCGGTGTCATCCACGGCCCGAGCGCCTCTTCGAGGTGCTTGACACCAGTCTCTTCCTTACAGCCGGCCATTGCGTTGATCGAGCGACGCCCCTTGCGAGCCTCGCCGAGTGTGAGCAGAAGGCGGTGTGTCGCAAATACGGAATCGTCCACGGCCTGCAGATCATCCACAGCCACGGCGGCGCGTTGGCGCAGCACGATCTCGGTCAGATCGTCTATCAGCTTGCGCTCCGACAGCAGGGCGTCGGAAAGCGCCTCGAGCGCGGCTGGGGATACCGGGGCTGTGCTCGTGCGGAAGCTCCCTGTCGTGGCTGACTGCTCGCGATACGTCTGCATCATGGCGATTGTCTCTCAGGCGTCTGAATGATCAACACGGTGTTTTTCACTTGTCCACACCGGTTGGCATTAGAGCGCTGCTCTCAGGTGGAAGCGGCGATCCCTGGGCGCGTACCGCGTCCTTGAGCTGCCGGAATATTGACTCACTCAGGCCGTGCTTCCAATGCTGGGGAGTATCGGCCGCGATATGTTCGTCCATCAATCCAGTAAACATTTCCTCGCCAGACCCACCGTCAAAAAGACCGCCGGTGGGCACTGTCGAGCGCATCGATTTGTACATCTGCTGCACGAATACCCCCTCCAACTGAGTGGATACCTTGTGCAGCTTTGCATCCTTGGCCGCTGTGGCCGCGTCGATGGGTGCGCTGGCCGCCGGCCCTCCGATCGGCATCATCGGATAGTGACTTCGGCGGAGAGCGCTCCGATTTCGCGAAGCGATTCGAAAATCGCCGCGATTTCGGAGGGGGATGTCTGGACCGCCTGGAGCGCCGAGGCGACAGCCTGGACGGAGGCGCCGGTGGCAACTCGTACAGCCTGACTCCCACCACCGCCTGGCCCATTCGGGCCCGGAGGCGCAGGGGAGGCTGAGGCAGTTGCCGCACCGGCGGGACCGCCGATGGTCAACGTGACTCCGCCGTGACTCACCACGGCCTCGCCTACCGTTATGTCACCGCCGGCCACGACCGTACCGTCGCGTCCATCGATTACGAGTCTGTTTGCACGGTCCGGAGTGACCTTCAGGTCCTGGATTTTCACGATAGTTGCCGCGCGCTCGCCGGTAGCCGGGAGCGTGAGCTCGATGGAGCCTGGATCTTCAACCTTGGCGGTGTTGGCGCCAATCGCCTGGTTGATCGCCGCGACGATCTTCGTCGCTGTTCCGATATCGGGGTCCTTCAATAGAAGGCGTGATGAATTCGCGAAACTCGCCGTGGTTACTGACCCTTCGAGCAATCCCCCGCTCGGGATGCGGCCGGATGTCTCAACTGTATTGAAATCGCGCGAGTTGATGTTTCCGTCGCTCATCACGAGTGAGCCCTGGGCTGTTCCGACTGCTGCTGCGCCGGCATCGGTGACAAGTGGCGTCATCCACAGCGTTCCTCCGCGCAGCGAACGCGCATCGCCGAGTGAGGAGATGGTGATGTCGAACTTTCCACCCGGCCTCAGATATGGCGACACTTCAGCGGTCACGAGCACGGCCGCGGCGTTGCGCGTGCGCAACACTTCGGCTGGTATCTGAATGTCGAAACGGCGAAGCAGATTGGCTACCGATTGGACGGTCTGTCCGCCCTGGCGTCCGCCAACTCCGCGATCTCCCGTTCCATCAAGGCCAACGACTATGCCATAACCAAGTAGTCGAACCGGCATGGAGCCGTCGGCGATGGTAATGTCACGAATGCGCGCGGATTGTGCACCGGCCTGAAATGCAAGCAGCACAACGCAACCGAGTGCTGTAGTGAATATTTCGAGAATACGCTTCATGGCCAGAATGCTCCGAGTAGCCGACCTATAATTCCACTCTTGGCCTTGCCGAGCGGGCCATCCGCCTGATAGTCGAGGTTAGCGTCGGCCATGCGGAACGATTGAATGCTGTTGTCTGGCGCGACGTCCTGGACGCGCACCCAGCCGGTGAGAGTCAGATTTACCTTACTCTCCTCGACGTTGATCACCTTCGTTCCCTTGAGCTGCATCACTCCATTCGGTCCGATCGCGACGACGCGCGCACTCATGTCCGTCGTAAGGCGATTGGTTCTCGCATCGAGCCCGCTGTTCTGGGATTGGTTGTTGTTATTCGAATTGATACCGAATGCCTTGCTGCTCGACGGCGTCGTTATGCCAAGCCCAAGGTTGCGCTGCCGGTTTTCGGTCGCGTTCACTTGCTTGTCGAGCGATGTGAGCGTGTACTCATCCACAAGCACGGTGATGATATCACCGAGATGATAGTCGCGACGATCAGAGAGCCATGACTGTCTGCCGGGCACGGATGTCGACGTGAGCGGCGGGGTGGCCTGCGCTGATTGCGCGGCCGCCGGTCCCTGCGCTCCGGTCCTGGCCGCAGGATTGGGAGCCTGCGCATCGACTGTGGATGTGGTCAGCACGACCGTCAGCATCGCGGCTAGCGTCGCGGCTAGCGTCGCGGCTAGCGTCGCTCCAATACCACTCCTGAATCGGATTGTCATTCCATCACCCTCACGGTGTTCGGGCCATCTATGATTCCACGCAGACGCCGTCTGTTGTCGAGCCGTACGTACACTTCGTCTCCCTTGCCACCGCGCCCGATCGCCGTCCCGCGCACTCTGATTGCGACGCCCGGTGTGGAGTAGATCACGTCGACTGCATCTCCCGCGCTGATCACGTCAGGTTTTGCGACACTCGGCTCCTGCAAAATTTCTCCAGCTCTGATCACTCTGCGCGCAACCCATCCTGGCGCGACGTTGGCTGCTTCGGGAAGGCTTCCATCGGTGAGCGTCGTGTCGGCCCACTTGATATCGCCGGACGAGAGAATTGCTCCACGCGTAAGGTCGCGTGCAGCGATCGGTATCTTGTTTCTGCCGCTGGGTGATTGCGCGCGCGCGCTGTGCACGCAGCACATGAGCGCGGCCAGAAAAGCGACATTGTGTTTCTGCATCGTTATCGCATCAACGAGTTAGCGGTTAGCGCCATGTCTTCGCTGTTCTTGACGGCCTTCGAGTTGATTTCATAAGCGCGCTGGGCAGTGATCATGTCGACCATCTCCGTCACGATCTCAACGTTGCTGGCTTCGAGGTATCCCTGCGCTAGGCGGCCGTTTCCATCCTCGGTTGGCATTCCCTTTATTGGATTACCTGATGCCGTCGTCTCGGAGAACAGATTCTGGCCCATTGATTCGAGTCCGGATGGATTTGCGAAACGCGCCAACTCGATTCGTCCGAGCTCCTGCGTGCCAGTTGCGCCTACCATGCCATTCGCGGTCACGACGCCGGTTTCTGAAATCGTGATGGAGGTCGCTTCCTTCGGCACCTTGATGGGGGGCTGAACGGAGTATCCCTGATTTGTTACCAGTACTCCCTGATCAGAAACCTGAAGGCTGCCGTCGCGTGTGTACGCCATGTTGCCGTTCGGAAGCTGAACCTCGAAATAACCCTCGCCCTCGATCGCGAGATCGAGCGGGCGCGACGTTTGCTCGAGTGAGCCCTGTGAGTCGATCCGCTGTACTGAGGTAAGCCGAGTGCCGAGGCCGACCTGAATCGCGGGAAGCTGTTCGGTATCGCGCGAGCCAAGCGTCGCTGGGCCCTGGAGAGTCTGATACAGAAGGTCTTCGAAGTGCGCGCGGCTTCGCTTGAAGCCTGTAGTGTTGACGTTGGCAAGATTGTTGGCGATGACGTCCGTACGCGTCTGCTGCGCCTGCATGCCGGTTGCTGCTGTGTGAAGTGCGGGATCCATGGATCAGTCTCCTTAATTTGCGGGGCGGGCTAGCTCGGTACTCGCGATTTCACGCACCGTATCGAGCGTGGTTACCGCCTTCTGCACTGCTGTGTAAGCACGCTGTATCGAGATCATGTCGACCATCTGACCGATCGGTGTGACGTTGCTCTGTTCGAGAGCGCCCTGCCGAACTATCTGCGTGTCCGCGGCTAAACGCATGCGTGCCGCCGGTGGGATGAACAAACCACTCCCCTCAGCGAGCAAAGTTGTTTTGTCTGGAATCGTTTCAATTCGGAGTCGTCCTACGTCCGCCTTATCGATCGTCACGGTGCCGTCGCGAGCGACCTGTATCGCGCCGATGTCGGCGTTTCCGCGCGAAGCGACCCGAATCGGGCCATTCTCACCCAGCAGCTGATTTCCGGCCGAATCCGTGAGGTCTCCGGAGTCGTTGACCTGCACGGAGCCGCCACGGCTGTACCGCTCACCGTTGGCTGTTTTGACGACAAAGAAGCCGGGACCATCCAAGGCGATATCGCGCGGATTGTTGGTGGTCTGCAGTGTCCCCTGCGAGAAGTCGGTGGTCTCGTCGGCTGTCGGAAGTGCACCTTCCACCATGCGAGCGAATACCTTCTGACCCTTGAAGCCGTCTGTGGACACGTTGGCCAGATTGTTTGACGCCACCTCTTGCCGACGCTCCCAGTAGCGAAGAGCCGCGGCGGCGCTGGACATTCCATTTGGTCGGACACTCGCACCCATGATTGATTCTCCGAATTGACATGAACCGTATTGGCAACAGGGATACCAGATAACCGATTCTGTGAATTTGTCACATAAGTGTATGTGCCATATGGAGTTACAGCTTTAACACGATGTCCACACCGAGCGCCTCTGGCAGGCAGTTTCTGCCGGTCAGGCAAGATTTGCCTAGTAGGTGTAGCGGTAACTTCCGAGCCTGGAGATTGGAGCCTCCGAGCTCTGAGGTACAAAAAAGGGCAGGGGCCAGATTGGGGCCCGCCCCTCTTTCTGGTTTTCGGAATTATGCAACGAAGCTGCGAATCGGACCGAGCTCGGTGCGTAGCTNNCTCACGCGACTCTCGGTCAGGTTCAGCACCGAAGCGATCTCGTGGAGCTTGAGCTCCTCGAAGTAGTACAGCGAGAGCACCACGCGCTCCTGCTCCTTGAGCTCCAATATCGCTTCACGAAGCAGCGCGACTTCCTGTTCGTGATTGAGCGTCTCCTCGATATCACCATGCGTTTCATCAGCCAACATCTCGGCTGGCGCAGCGGTTCCCGAATCGCCCTCTCCGGGCTGCCGATCGATGGAGAGATGTACCGCGTTCTCCACGTCAGCTTCCCAGCGCCATAGTGTCGCGACGTCGACGCCAAGATGCTCCGCCATTTCTTGCGGCTCAGGTGGGCGCCCGAAGATCCGTTGAAGTGTCTCGCGGGCGGCCGAAAGCTCTCTCGCCTTTCGCCGAACCGAGCGAGGGACGTGATCCTGCCGCCGCAGCTCGTCCAGAATCGCGCCGCGGATACGCGGCGCCGCGAAGGTGCTGAACGCGAGTCCGCGAGAGGGGTCGAAACCCTCGAGCGCGCTCATCAGTCCCATTGTTCCCGCGCTGACCATCTCATCCACGTCCGCTTTCGCGGCCAGCGTGCGCGACAACTGCCGCGCCACGTGGTGAACGAGACCAAGGTGTTCAGCGAGAAGGCTGTCGCGCGCATCCTGGCTGCCGCGCGCAAATTCGGTCCAAAGCTGCATATCCATCTTTGTCATAGGGCTGCTCTCCGCTCACCGTTACGCCACGAGCCTCGTAGCACTGTTGCTTCCAATTCTTCATCCAATCGCGTCGCGAGATTGTGGAGCGCTGCAACGGCCGACGCGCCAATTACTGCGCGGGGCAGGTGCATCGCCCGCATCTCGCCAGGTTCTTGTTCCACTGCATCGTGCGGTACCGAGCCGGCATAGCCGACTGTTTCACCAAGAAAATGGCTGCATGCCACCTGAATTCTCTCGTAGGTCTTGAG
>PLEG01000265.1 GCA_003136975.1 Gemmatimonadota bacterium
ATCGTGGGCATCGGCCGGATCTCTATTAGTTAGTGCGCGGAGGCGGAGACAGCCGCGTCGCCAGCAACATCGAGGTGCCCCGTACGATCGCGGCGCGCAAGGCGACGTAGCCCTCCGTGACCGTCCGGTGCGACGATCTGAACCGCGAAGTTCGTCGAGTCCGGGTACGCCGCATCACCGAGAAATGCCTGGTGGTATTTCGCGAGAGCTGCGATAACAAGTAGCCGGGTATTCGGAGTGAGATTCTTCCACGCATCCCCATCCTTGAATAGGAGTGAGAGATCGGGCGTCCCGGCGGGTGCCGTCTGACCGACAATTGGAATTGGGGCAAACGAAACTTCGACAACCCTACCGACGCTGTCAGGGTTGAGCAGCGTCATATAGTCACGACGCTTGAGCGATAGCCTCGTGGTTTCGTCTAGACCTCGCCAGACCTGCTGCGCGCTGGCTGCGAGGTCCGCAGTCTGAGCTGCCTGGGCGACAGAAACTGAGCGTCGGCCCATCGAGTAGAAGATTGGTGCAGTCAATGCGAACACCGCAGCGGCAACGAGCACGTACGAGAGAGACAATCCGCGACGATGGAGGTTCTGACCCTTTACGGCTTCTTCATCCGCGATGTTTGCATCTGAGAGCTCCATGTGGCACGTCGGGCAGATGGCTTCGCCACGCGTCCCCATGAAACAGCGCGGGCATTCTACCAACGACGTGTATCGCGTGTAGTCTCCACGCAGGGGCAAGTTGTTGACGGCAGTATCGTCGACGCGATCGTCTTCGGATGGTTGCGCTAGGAAGCTCGGGATGTTCGTCATAAGGATCTGTGGAGTAAGAGGGAGCGCTTTACTGATTCTGGCCGAGACCGAATACAATGAGTAGTGGCTGATCGGCAGGTAGCGACAACACAACGCCAGTCGATGGAGCTTGCAGTCCGAGTTCGTTATGCGCCTGGTTATACGCGTCTTGTAATGCCTGGCCGGCGACCTGCTGTCCGACGCTCGGCTGCACGAATTCGGATTGCTGCGCGCCGCCTGTGATTTTGTCAGCCATCCGGCCCACGCCGTATGCGAGTCCAGTTGCGAGCCCAAGGCGAGTGCCCTTCCGTGCAAGCTGACGATTCACGGGCACGCTGATTCCCGGCCTGTTGTCAGATATCGAGTATGACATCCCCGTCATGGTGAGCACTCGATCGTCGGGGAGTACGAACTGTGTGAAGGTGATGAGCAACCGATCATTACCAGTGCCATCGTCAAACATTGTCCCCTTCCCGATCGCGCGAGTGCCAGCCGGGGCTACGATGCGTCCGCGGTTGACCAATGGTCCATCCAACACGGCTTCTATCGGTTCTCCCGACGTTGCCGACGGTGTAGGAGTGTGGATGATTGCTCGTACCCGAGTTCCGGGAACAAACTGCACTGGTGCACCGGTTGCAGTCGCTTCAGAAACGTCGCCTCCAGCCAATGCAGAACGACGACCAGAGAACGGCGAATCACCTGTCCCTGTACCACCGTCTCCCAACCCGAGCGAGCCCTTGATGCGGGTGAAACGCTCACTCCTAGTGAGGATGTGAGGGGCGTCAGGAGGCACGTTCTCCTGCGTTGCTGCTCCACCACCTGATGAACGAGCCGGTGATGTCGTGTTGAATCGCGGTACCGGAGTATCACCACCAAACGATTGCGATGTGCGGGAAGGCTGACTGCCGGCGAGCTGCAGGCCGTCGGCGGTACCGCCAGGTAAAGCAGACGTCCCAACGTTGCCGCCGACCATACGTGGATCCCCGGTGCCGGTTGTTGCAGACTGTGGCGGCGCCCGAAATACAAGAGAGTCACCAGTTACAGGCACTTGTGCTGTGAGTGCCGAATCCTTACCGACAGCCACACCGTTCTTCGCAGTCGTTTGGATCTCACCATCTTCAATACTGGTGACGGCCTTGGATGCGGCCACCGGCGCCGGGGCAGCGTGCTTCTTTGCGCTACCACCGAATACGCGAACCATGAAGAGGCCAGCCAGAACGAGACCAGTGGCTGTGCCGCCCCAGATGAGCGCACGTCGCGAGAAGTTTTGCCGCCGTAAGGCTTGCACGTCTGGAGCACGTGCGCCGATCGGGCGCATCTCGATGTCGTCTACCGCGTCTTCCATATTGCCAGCAGGACGAGCGGGGCGACGAGTCGTGAAGCCAGCGTGCGCTTCAGGCGGCTTTTGATCGGGAGACTGAGTCATGAGTGACCTCCAAGCGCGGGCGGGGCAGTGAGCACGGGCGAAACCTCGAGGTCGTGCCCGTCTATTGTGAGCCGTACAACAAGTACTTCACCAGCGTTGACATGATCACGTCCGTCGAGAACGAGGGTTCCACGTACCCGTCGCAACGCTGGCACATTATGCGGAGTCCGCTGGTCCTCGATGATACGGGCATCACGTTCATTGCCAGAGTGCTGGTCGCGCCATACTGCATGGAAGGCAATGTCTGTCGCCTCTTGATAGCGCGAGTTGGAGATTAGGTACCGGAGATACAACCGGGGTGATGACAGACATGCACCTGAGTAGCCTGCGTCGACGATAGTGAGTCGAAGCGTTTCTCCTGTGTTCGAATCGCGGTATTCACTGCCCAAGTGAACAGGCTGGAAGTTGAAACCATCAACCAGGCAGCGTTCAACCTCTGGCTCGAGTTTCGCCGCTACATCCCGATCTGTCTTTGCTGCGAACGATGCGCGAAGTGAGTCACCCATAGCTTTCACGCGGTCGCTTACAGGATCGGTGTAATTCCGAGCGAAGGTTGGGGTATGCTGTTTCTGATCGACGACCAGCAGGTAGGGCACGGCCGTCAACTCGCCATCATCCAGAAACACTTCCATGCGAGCCATGCAACCTTGTTCGCAGTCAACGACATTGATCAGAACGCTGTTGTTGTATTTCTGGACCTTGAATGTCTTGTCATCAAAGAGTGCGACATCCTTGACCGTGTACGGGAACGTGAGCCGAGTCCCGATGAAGGGCCATACGTTTACCGTTGCGACCTCGTTTGGGCGGAGCTGCGCGTAGCCTACTTCGATCTCGGACGGGGAATGAACTCGTCCATCGCCAGCGATCGGCGCCGTGGTACTCTTCGTTCTGTAGGCTGGGCGAGCATTGTCGAGACGAGTGGGGCTCGCACCTCCATCGGTCGCCGTTGGACTGTTTGGATCCGGCCCCAAGACCGGAGCGGGCGGCATGGTTGGACGCGGGGATGGGGCAATCGTATCGTTCGCATTCGACGTGTCAGCCGTAGTAGGAGCTGGCACGGTGTTACCTGACAGGCCCTTGGCATGCGCGAGGGCTGCGAGGGTGAGAGCATCCGGCGGCTTCTGCGACTGCGATTGCGAGAGTACGGGAGTGCTGCCAACTAAGATTGCAATGGCGGTGCAAATCGCCATCGATCCTGAGATCGTTCGCTCTACCACGCAAGATCCCCCTTCACGCCGTACACAGCCATCCCCTCCGGGTACTGCGGGGACGGCTCCACTGTACGTACATAAACAGTGTCACGGAATGCCGCGGACCTTCCGCCGGTCGCTTCCGAATTAACAACATTGAAGACGGTACGTGTGCCGATCACGAGGACAGCGATCGTGCTTTGGTGCACGGTGCTGTCCCGCCCGGCGTAACGTACTGCAACGGAATCGTATGAAAGAGTTGTGCGCGTCTTGGCTTGATCAAGTCGATCCGCATATGCGCTGTCCGGAAAGACGATGGCGTCCTCGGCGCGACCACCGGCAACGAATGCTTTTGCAGATGCGATGCTCGCAGGACCGGCACGATAGTCGTACGCGTATGCGTTATCGAAGAACCGTTTTACAAACTCACTAACGAGCTCGCGGTTGTAGAGAGTTTTGTCTGTTAGTACCCATGAACCGTTTTCGGTTAATAGGCGTCCGGTCGATGCGTCTATCATCACTGTTGCTGTCCTACCTTTCGCGACGGTCAGCGCGAGTGACGAGACTGCGGCAAGGCCAACTGCGATCGATAGTACCAACACACCGCCGAGTATGAGGTTGACGCGATGACCGCCAAACGCAGCACCGAGGTCAAACTTCGGCGTCTGGTTGACCGCGAAGTCCTTTGCCTCTTGCACCTTGGCATCGCTAGGTTGGCTTCCTTGCGGTTCGCCGACGACGCCGGTAGGTGCTCCCATTAAGGAGCTACCGCCGGCGGCCGGTGTGATGGCCGTCGAATCCATAATCTCGAGTTGTAAGTCGAACAGTTAGTGTTGATTCCGATAGGACATGCCCCGTGCTACGGAGCGGATCCAGACAGAATCGGGTGGCACCACTACTCCATCAATGACAATGGAGGGGCGAGGCCGTGTCGCGAAATGGTATTGTCTCCACGTCGCAACGAGTGTCGAATCTAATTCGCCGCCCTGGAGGTCGTCGAAGCGCCACTCGGCGCCAGGTCCCCTTCGGACGGTGACGATCGCATTTTCGTAGACTCTGAGTCCCGACAACGCACCGTCATATGGGAAGTGTCGGCTGTGGAGCCTCCCAACCAAAGGGATTACCACACGAACCTGCCCCGGTGCTACGCCGTAACTATACGCCCCCGTCCCAAACTCACGCAAAGCCACAATGCCGGAGTCCCCAAGGACGACCTGTTCGATTGCCGTTTTGGCATCTCCGCCCCGGGCGACGGAGGCCATGAGCTTCCGGGAGCCCGCGGGTGTTGAGTGCGCAAGGAGTTCTCGAAAGGCCCCGTTTACGGCATCCGGATTGTACGCAAACCGGAGACGGATGAAGTGCTGTCCCGCGGCACGCGCCGCCCCCAGGTCGGCCGGGGAATTCCCCGCTAACAACTGACCGTGTTGGATCCCTCCCTGTTGCTGGGAGAGTGTGTGGGCGAGACTGGTATTTTCCTGCCCGATTCGGCTTGTATCACGTACGACGGGTGATGCGGCATACTTGATCTGTAGACTCGGGGCCACGAATAGCAGATAGCCGATTAGTGACATCAGAGCGATCAACGCGAGCAATAATGCCCGAAGCATGTCACGAGGCATTTCTACCCGTTCCCATGAGCACCACGCAGCCAGGGGTTGTTCCCCGGAAGCGAGCTTCCGTCCTATTTCTTCACGGTCAACGCGCTCCGCAATCAATCCGATTCGATGCGCTCTGGACTTAGCCGTCATTCGACGGGTTGCCTATTCCAACCCAACGTCGTTGGGGCGCATATGTATGCCCCTTGCTCGCCTGGGAAGGCGATGAATCTCTGGCGTGAGTCAAGGCATTGATCGTTGGTGAGATTCACCTTATCCCCTGCAGTTATCCAGGTGAATCGTGCTCGGCTAATCGTGTAACTAGGGACCGGATTTGCCAGAGTAGCGTACCGCGTGAGTACCGGAACATCCCGTCCGGCGGCTATGGCCGCTGCAAATGTGACCGGCGATGTCACAGAGTCACGTATCATTTGTTGTGCTGCGGCGAGTATCGCGCGAATTACAGCCTCAGTGGGTGGAGCCCGACGGGCCGAGACTATGCTCGCATGAATGCCAGCAGTGACAACCTTTCCGGTTTTTGTCGGCGATTGCACCGCACCGACGATACGAGTCTCAACTTGCTCGGCGGAGCTGTCGCCTGACCCGGTCGTATCCTTTGCTGTATCACGGTGGCAACCTACGATGGCGACAAAAAGAACAAGCGCCGTGAGAGTCAGCGAATGAGATGATTTCAATTCACACCGCCCTGCTCTGGTTGTGGGCTCGCGGCAAGCGTAACTGCGCGACTCTGCAAGGACGGTGGAGGTGCCGGAAAGAACCAACCATTGATCGCCCGCCACAGCCTGACGATTGGGGATCCTTGCTCCGGTGGAAGCGCGAACACCTCCATGTCGAGCAGACCGCACTGCCTTCTGATTTCGTGCATCATCGCGTATGCTTGCTCAGTGACATGGGCAACATGCCGAAGGTCCAGTATCACGCTTCGGACATGTGGAGCTCCGGGAAACCGTCGTGACGGCGTTGCTGCTGCTACTCTGGCTAACTCGAGGACAGCCTCGAGATTAGATCCGGCCTCCAGGTTTATTGCACACGGCACAAGTATCGCTTCGGCTGTGGCGAGCGTGTGCGGTTCAAGCGGAAACGCTGGCATGGTCATGACGCAGCCCCAGCAGGCTCATGGGCTTCGGAGGCTTCCATGAACACGTATCGGTTAACTCGTGATGTGTAGGAGTCTGCGTTTTCTCCTGAATCGCGTGGCACCTGTTGTCGGACACGTGTCGCGGCGCGTTGATAGGCGGCTTCCTGTGGGATGCCGGGATTCGCACGCATCTCCATGTCCATGTGACTCCCAGCTTGGGCCGTATATTGACGCTGATGCGACGGTGTTGTCGGTCCTGCTGTAGCTGGATCGATACCGTATGAAGCGCCGGATGATGCCACAGCCTGGCGCGCCGCTACGCGAGCAACTGACGCCACCTGTGATTGGACACTGGACCAACTGCCACCAGACTGCTGACGGATCGTCTGCACCATAGCTGTGATCCTCTGTGCGTGCGTAGCCGGGTTGCTACGTTCGTTGGCGTTCTGAGGTGCAGTTACAGATGCGGGTAACATTTCGGCGATAGTCCGCTCGCTTGAACCGTCTGCTCCAATCGCTGCCTTACCGAGAGGGGATGCATGACTACCGCTGAGTCGCGACGCAATCGCGGGCTGATTCGCGAACTCGTCGTTGCTCAGGCCCGCAGATGTACGGTACTTCGCACCACCAGCTTCGCGAATGGCAGCAATAGACTTCGACCCAGAAGGTGTTAGCCGAACGCGGCCCTTTGAATCGGTATTGAAATCACGGCCGGCCTGCATGGTTTGCGAGAGAGCGGCGCCAGCGTGATTGAGTCCCGCGACGCGCTCCGCGGTGGATGTCGAGGCGAGACGACCGGGTTCATCAAGCGTACCCCTACCTGTCGGCCCGAGTGAGGTCGCGGTCCTGCGTGCTGCTTGGACTGCCCGCGTTGCGACTGTGCCAGCCCCTGAAGCCAGACGATCGCCACCAGCCGCACCTAGACGGGCAATCGTGTGTTCACTCATCGGCTTGTCGCCTGCGCCAATGGAGCGCGGCAACATTGCTGACGACCACTGTCCGGCCAATCCGCCAGTCTGACGTGCGAACTCGCCACCCATTGCCTTGGTGGCGCTCCCAGCCTTGGACATAAAGCCCGCGCCAGCACCTGCCCCAATGAACGCGCCAGCGCCTGCTGTTCCAACGGCAAGTGCTGCCTTACCCGCGACAGCAAGGACGTCCCCGCCGGCAGCCATGAATCCACCCGAGAAGCTATTCAATGTCTGCCAGCCGATCTTGATGAGCGCAACGGTCGTTGCGAGAAGTACGAGATACCCGGTGAGAGTCGCCGCCGTGTTGTTGTTGTTATAGCTAGCGAGCTGATCGACACCGCCATAGTACAGTCCGGTCGCTAGTGCGATGACGAACGGCATTAGTGTCAGCGCGAGCATGTTCTTAAACCACCAAGAGCCAGCACCCTTTCCGAATCGAAACGGGACGAGTGCCAAGCACATGGGACCGATCGCGCAAGCGGCGGCGAATAGAGTCGCCAGAAACGCACCGGCGGCGAGTGTAACCGCCCCGATTAGCCATTCGACCACCCATGAAACAGTCTTGATGATCGAGTAATTCAGGATTTCATTCGCCAGATCGAATGGCGCTTTCAACACATCGATAGCCGTTCCAGCGATGCTATTGACGGTGGCGAGTGCCTGGTGTCGCCGATTGAATAATTCCTGGCATGTCCGGTCGACCTGCGCGGAGGCCCGCGGCGGAGCTTGACGCGCCATAGCTTTACAACTGTTGAGGTCTGTGTACTTCTTGAGCTGAGTGAGTTGGGCTGACTCATCTGCGGTCAGTGCAAATGAAGAATCTGTTTTTGCTTTGTCGGCCTTGGCTTGTAGCGCCGTGTACTGCGCAACAACACGATCGGCCATCTGACCCGCATCGGCTGTCCCCAGTGCAAGATCTTCATCTGTTGGAGTGTTCGCGGAGTTTTGTACCGCCTCATGTACTAACTGGGATCCGAATATTGCTGACTGACGAAAGCCGTTGATGACCACATCGTAGTTCTGAATGACGAGCGCCATCGCAATGGTAAGTGCGATCGCTTTCCCTGTACTTGCAGGTGCCTTCTTTCCGTCAAAGATCCCGGCGAACACGATCTCAAGCATGGCAAATGTGCCCAAGAGCGAAAGAGCGATGACCTTAAAATGATCCATGAGATTCAGGATCATTGTTGGTTTCCCTGAACCTCCGAGGAGTATCGAGGTAACGCAGCTAAAGGAGAACCCCGTCAACGGCGGCGGAGATAACAGGCGATTCACATCGCCTGGAATACCGTCAGTATTCGGTTGGCATGAAACAGGTACGTCGGCGAAGGCAACACTTGGGGTCGCTGCAACGGCGCCGACGCCCCCGAACCCAAGTGCGAGTACCAGCATTCCGCGACGTACGGCGGTTCTTGCACGGAAGGAGAATGGTAAATAAACAAGGATATGTGCAAGGAGCTTGGGCACGTGACCACCAGATGGCGATAGTACGTAAGACGCCAACCAGACAATCGTGTCAGGTCAAAGTCCTACGAGCAAGTTGTCAGTCCTACAATTCGTTTCCGACATCGAGCATCCGATGTCGGGGTGCGGCACCCACCCCGGAGTGGCGGAACCGCGGTCCTGTTATCCTTGGTAACGACCTGGGTCAGAGGTTACCAATTTAGTATCGACCATCATTATCGAACGATTGATAAATCTACTGCGCGACTCATGAAGTCCTTTCGGATTTCTTTTCGAGCCTGTAGCGCAGCGACCCGTGACTTTGAGGCTTCGATCAACGCCAGCATCTGCTGGTCATTGGCGGCAGCGATCTCGGCAGAGGCAGTTACTAAGGGTGCTGCGCCAGGAGAGAGTGGCCCACAGGTTCCATCGTTATCAGGTGCGACCCAACGTTGGGCGCCGTTTGCGTCAACCGTTGGGCACGCGAACGATCCGTCCGGGGCGCGTTCTGGCCGCGAGACAAGACGGTCCGCAAGCTGATTCAACGTCGTACGATTCGCACTCGCGGCAGCGTCAGCTCTATCAGCTAACTCCAGCGCCGCCTTCAATTCCCCATCAACAACCTGTAATGATTTGTCAGAGCCAACGGACGTGTTAACGTTGAAGATCCGTTGGTATGTCGCCTTGCGTGTGGCCGCGTCAGGATCCGGCTGACCGGCGTCAGTTGCCAGGGACATCGCAGACTGAAGTGACGGTAGGCGCTGGTCGATGCCACGATTCACAACTGTCCGAAGGAAATCAAACCGAGCCTGTGTAGCGGCGGCTGTTTGCTGTGTATTGCAGACTGCAGCCAATCCGAATGTCGCCGCGTATTGGTCAGCTTTGGCCCCTGCCTGGGCAGCAGTAGCGTAGGCATTGCCAGCCATGCTGGCAGCGAGATCAGTGGTTGGCACTCCAGTGAACTTCACTCCGCTCGAGATCTTCTGCAGTGTCCCAGTCACCTGCTGGCTCTGCTGCACAAGGCTTGTCAATCGCTGCACCGCGGCATCGCTTTTACATGCGGCGCTAACGACTTCGTTGTCGGTGAGGCTTCGCGTGGCGTTGTTCAGAAGCGACGTAACCGCTGCGTTGGCTCCCCCCTGAGCAACTACTCTGGTGGATGCGCCGGCGAGTGATCCAACGGCGAGACAAATATGGGCAATACGAGATGCTCTGCGCATCAGCGGACTCCGGGGAGGATGGTATTCTTGACGGTTGTCGATATCTGCTGGCGTAGTTCACGTTTAAGGACCAGGTGTGCATCTAGTTCGAGCGCGCTACCGCGAGTCGCTGTTCGCGCGCCATCAAGATATGTACGCGCGGCAGCAGCCTCCGCCTGAATGCGCGAAGCTTCGGTTTCGCCGGCCGTGTTGGACATAATCGATTGCGCTCTCGGGTCCAGCGATTGAGCAACGTCGTTGGAGGCTTGCTCCAATGAAGCTGATGAAGATAGCGTCCTCGACACAAGCGCAGCCTCGTATGGATCGGTTAGTGTCATTCCTCCACTCCGATCACCTCTCACGCTTGCGAGGACGTCGAGTGATGCATCGCCAATTACGTACCGACTACGGTCGGCATCGCTCGGTGTCACGAGACTCTTCTGGATACTACTGGGCATGTCCAGGCGGACGGCTTGATCAAGTGCAGCATGGATCAAGGTTGCGAAAGTCTGAATACGGATATCCGCGTCAGCCGTTGCGGACTCGTAACCGTTCCGAGCACTGAACGCCGCGAATGTCATGCCGAGTGCTTTTACGGCTGCCGCTCGCGCGCCGCGCCCAGCATCGAACGCGGGGTCTCCGGAACCGGCAAGACACATTGGCCTTCCCAGCACTTGTACTGACAAGCTCGCCATCGACCAGCACTTCCCGCCGAGCGCAGAAGCGACCTTGCCGGCGAGCGCATCGACCGGCGATGAAACGAGTTTGGCAATCGACGATGGCGAGAATGCAGTGATGTTGATGCCCGCGATTGCAAGCATTAGGGGTCCGCGAAGGATTCCGACCATTATCTTCCCCCTGTCAGAATAGCGCCGATGGCTGTGTGTGAACCCGACCCCGCAGCTATTTCGTCGATCATGTTGCGAAGGTCTGCTATAGCGTAAGTCAACCGGAGGTTGCCAGCGAGTGCACGCCGGACCGCTAGATCGGCCCCTACCTGTTTCGATTGACCGCTAGACGGTGATTCACTGGAAAACGATGCTTCGTACGCTGCGGTTGTTGCGCCGAGATCGTTGGCAGCAGAATCTGCCGAGATGGCTGTTGCGAGCGAACTGGTACCGCTGCGCTGAAATGCGGCAAGCGACTGGGCGTAGCGTTGAGTTGAGCCTGTTGTTGCGAGATTTCCCGCTGTCGCAATTCGATCGAAGGCATTGCTTCCCTGAGTACGTCTTCCGCTTCCGAGAACATTGTTCAGCCAGGCGGCGGACAGGTCCGAGAAGGCCGTTGCAGTGAAGCTGAGGCCGCCATCACCG
>PLEG01000387.1 GCA_003136975.1 Gemmatimonadota bacterium
GACACGGCCTTCGTGCTCGCGCGCGTACGCCAGGTCGCCGTCCACGAAGTCGGCCACACGCTTGGGTTGTCGCACAACTATATCGCGTCGACTTACGAGCGTGGATCAGTGATGGACTATCCGCCACCGCGGGTGACGCTCGATCCGAAAGGAAACATCGACGTTAGCGAGGCATACGCCGTTGGTCCGGGTGCTTACGATGTGTGGGCGATTCACTGGGGCTACGGAATATTTCCAGCCGGCACCGAGAAGGACTCACTCCGTGCTATCGTCGCTGACGGACTTCACAAGGGCTATCTGTATCTCTCCGACGGCGATGCACGTCCGGATTACGCATCGGACCCGCGCGTCAACTTGTGGGACGACGCGGCCACGCCGAGCATCTTCCTGGATCGCGAGATGCGCGTCCGCCACGTTGCGATGTCGCGCTTTGGTGAGCGAAATCTCCGCCCAGGTGAGCCCGTCGCGTTGCTTCAGGAGCGCTTCGCGCCGATTTACTTCATGCACCGATTCGCGCTCAACTCGCTATCCAAGACCATCGGTGGCATGGAGTATAGCAACGCGACACGTGGTGACGGACTTCAGGCAACGCGTCCGATCTCCGGCAGTCGGCAACGTGCTGCGCTTCATCAATTACTTGGTGCTCTGCAACCCGCCGAGCTGGCGATACCGGACACGATCATCACGCTGATGGCGCCGCGTCCATCTGGATACCGCGGATCGATCGAGCTGTTCAAGAGCCGAACCGAACCGGCGTTCGACGACCTGGGTGCTGCGCGCTCTCTGGCGCAGATGATTGTCGACGGCGTCCTGCAGACGCAACGCGCTGACCGTCTCGTTCAGTTTGCAGCCCGCGACCGCGACGCGCTTACGCTCGGTGAGACGATCGACTCACTGGTGGCGACGACCTGGTCTGCGCACGCTAATGAAAGCACAAAAAGTGCGGCGTTGCGCCGAGTCACGCGCCGCGCGGTGACGGATCGCATCCTCGCCCTCGCGGCTGACACCGATGCTGCGCCCGAGGCACGCGCGATCGCGGAGCTGAAGCTCACGCGTCTGCGACCGATCGCGACACGGCACGTCACCGAAGCGGGAACGACGACGGCCAACGACGCCGAGCGCGCGGAGTGGCTCGCGATGTCCGGTGACATTGGTCGATGGTTGGACAGGCACGAGCTTCCGACGCCAACCAAGGCGCTGGTCGCGCCGCCCGGCGATCCTTTTGGATTAGATCCATAGTACGAATCATCACTCAACCGGTGGAGACTCTACCAATGTCCATGTTGAAGAAAGTAGTTGCGTGCTTACCTCTCGCGGTGCTCGGCGGCTGCGCGCATTCTGGTGCGCCGCTGGGCGGCAGCCCGTCCGTCGCGAATGGCTATGCGGTCGTCACTGACGCGGGCGGAAACCGGGTCGGGACCGCAAGCCTGACGCAGGGCGCCACTGGTACGGTGCGCGTCAGAATGCACGTGCAGGGGCTCACGCCTGGTGCACATGGAGTTCACTTCCATGCTGTCGGGTCATGCGTTGCGCCGGCATTTGCGTCGGCGGGTGGTCACTTCAACCCCGAATCGAAGCATCACGGACTCGACAACCCGGCCGGTCCGCACGCCGGCGATCTGCCCAACATGACGGTTGATGCATTGGGCAACGCTGATTACGATGCGACGACCAACCGCGTCTCGCTCACGCCCGGTACTCACAGCCTGTTCGATGCCGACGGCAGCGCACTCGTGATTCACGCGGCACCCGATGACAACATGACCGATCCGGCCGGTAATGCGGGGACGCGTATTGGCTGCGGCCAGATTCAATCGGGGATGGCTCCTGCCTGACATGCGTAGGATAACTCTTCTTCTCGCGACAGCCGCTGAAGTCGCAACGTTTTTGCTTGCGCCTGTCGCGTCACTCTCGGCACAGCAATCAACGCCGCGATTCACGCACGCCGACACCCTGCGAGGAAGCAACACGCCGGAACGTGCGTGGTGGGACGCGACGTTCTACGATCTGCACGTCAAGGTGAATCCGTCGGACAGCAGCATCAGCGGATGGAATGGAATCACCTACCGTGTACTCGGTAAAGCGCGCGAAATGCAGGTGGATCTCCAGGTTCCACTCGCAGTGGACAGCATGGTGCAGGACGGCAGGACACTTGGCTTTCGCCGGGATGGGAACGCGTTCTTCGTGTCGCTCAAGGCGCCGCAGCCTGTGGGACAATCCAAAACGGTAATGGTCTTTTATCACGGCAGGCCACGCGTCGCGACGCATGCTCCATGGGACGGCGGCTTTGTCTGGGCGCATGACAGTCTTGGCCACTCCTGGATAGCAACCGCATGCGAGGGACTTGGCGCGAGTGTCTGGTGGCCGAACAAGGATCTCGAAGCCGACGAGCCGGATAGCCAACGCGTGGCGATAACCGTACCGGATTCGCTGATCAACGTTTCCAATGGACGCCTGCGCAGCACCACGCATAACACTGACAACACAACCACGTACGAGTGGTTCGTGCAGGATCCCATCAACAACTACGACGTTGCCGTAAACGCTGCGAGATACGAACACTTCGGCGACACTTACAACGGTGAAAGCGGACCGCTCACGCTCGACTTCTGGCCGCTCGCCTACAATCTCGAGCGAGCCAAGTCGCAGTTTGCGCAGGCGAAGCCGATGCTCGCGTGCTTCGAGCACTGGTTCGGTCCCTATCCATGGTATCGGGACGGCTACAAGCTGGTCGAAACTCCGCATCTGGGCATGGAGCATCAGAGCGCGGTCGCGTATGGCAATCACTACGAGAACGGATACCTCGGCCGCGATCTCTCGAAGACCGGCTGGGGACTCAAGTGGGACTTCATAATCGTGCATGAGAGTGCACACGAATGGTTCGGCAACAGCCTCACGGCGCAGGACCACGCCGATATGTGGATCCACGAAAGTTTCGCGAACTATGCGGAAAATCTGTATACCGAGTGCCAGGACGGGAAGGCCGCTGGAGCGGCGTACGTCATTGGAACTCGCAAGCTGATCAAGAACGACAAGCCGATCGTGGGTCACTTCAACGTGAACGACGAAGGATCCGGCGACATGTACTACAAGGGCGGCAATATGCTTCACACCATCCGCCAGATAGTGAACAACGACGAGAAGTGGCGGGGCATTCTGCGCGGTCTCAACAAGACCTTCCGTCATCAGGTGGTGAGCGGGAAGCAGGTCGAGTCCTACATCAGCACGCAGGCCGGCATCGATCTCAGCAAAGTCTTCGAAGAATATCTCACGACGACGCTCGTTCCGGTGCTCGAATATCGAATCACCGGGTCGACGCTTTCGTATCGTTGGAGCGATGTGGTCCCGGGCTTCGCGATGCCAGTGAAGGTCTCGCTCTCAGATAATGTCACGAGCTTCATATATCCGACCGAACAGTGGAAGACAGCGAAGCTGGAGCTCAAGTCGCCCGAGTCATTCCATGTCGATGAGAACTTCTATGTCGGATCACGCAACGCCGATCAACCCGTGGCGTCCCGGTAACGCAGAGCGGGGCTGAAGACAGATATCCTCAGCCCCGCTCTGTGTGAATGACCGCGCTGCATTCACCACTTCCATCCAACTGAATTTGCTCGATCGCCTGGAGGATATCGTCGAGGTGCTTCGCAGCCGTGTTCTCCGCGGCCTGGAGTCCGGCACGCTCGTTCCCGGCGATCGCCTACCTAGCGGTCGCGATCTGGCGGCGGAATTCGAGGTGGATCATCGGATAGTGCTGGCCGCCTATCGCACCCTTTCCAATGAGCAGTTGATCGAGATGCGGGCCCGTGGCGGCGTTTATGTCGCGGATCGCCGCGGAAGTGGCGGGCTGGCAGGGATACCGGCGTCATGGCTGACCGAAATTCTGACCGAAGGGCTCGTGCGTGAAATTCCCGCACCGGACCTTCACGAGTGGCTCCGCCGTTGCACCGAGACGCTCAGGCTGCGCGCGGTCGTGGTAGTCTCCACGCGGGATCAGGTCCACGGTCTCTCCCGAGAGCTTACCGATGACTTCGGCTTCGAAGCGGAAGGCGTTCTCGCGTCGGAGTTGGTCGAAAGCGGGACGCCACTTCCACTTCGGCGCGCGGATATCATAGTAACGACGGCCGCGCACGCTGATCGCATGCGTACACTCGGCGCGGAATTAAAAAAGCCGGTGCAGGTCGTCGAGGTACGCCCAGATCTCGTGGTTGGAGAATGGGCGATGCTGCTCCGGCGTCCCGTTTACGTCGTTGTAGCGACCGCCGAGTTTGGTGAGATGATTCGCAAGTTCTTTGCGGAAGTGAAAGGAATCGAGAATCTGCGCCTCGTCGTGATCGGGCGCGACGATGTGTCATTGATTCCCGCCGATGCGCCGACATATGTCACGCAGAGTGTCCGTGCCAACCTGAGTGGTGTTCGCATTCCCGGACGTATTCTTCCATCCGTGCGCACGATATCGACAAAATCCGCCCGGGAGATCTTTGCGTTCATCGTGCAATCGAACGTCGAGGCGATGAACCGGCTCGCGTGCTGATCTGAATCAGCGCGGCTGCGAGGGTGTGCTTTTCCCAATACTGTTCAGTTAAGACAGCACGGTTCGGCGGATGTCGTCATCCCGCCTTCGGCGAGGATGACGTGTTATGAGAACATTGTACACGCCGGGTGGCTAACTCAGCGGGAACGCATCTGTATGCTTAACTGAACAGCATTGGTGCTTGTCCGCTATGCCTGCGCACTGTTGCTCCTGGCAAGCCAATCGGACACATGGCGCGAAATCGACTCCAGTACAGCCAGCTCATCCAGCGTTCCGCTGATTGCGCGTGGACTCACGTTGGGCACACTCACTCTGGCAATGCGTGATTCGGGGCGAACTGGGTGTCGGCTTGACATTTACGTTGCTCATGCCAGCGTTAAAAACGGAAGCGCGCGAAACCTAGGGATGGCCCGTTAGGTGGGCGATGAAGCTGTCGTGTGTGAATCCGGGAGTGATATCGCCGGGCAAGGGTCGATTCACATTCACCGGCAGGTGGAGACCGGAGGGGTTTGAGAGACCGACGTCCCCGGACCGCAATGAGCCTCTCCCGCATGTTTGCTCTTGCGGATTACGGATCGGATATTATATCCGTATCCAACGGATATTGTATCCAATGTCTTTGCCAGTCCCCATCCCGATTCATGGAGAGGGAGCTTGCGTCTGAGCATCCAGTCTCCGAACTACCAGCTGCGGGCTACCCGGAGCCACAGGTAGGGTTCGACCGTACGGCTCGCTCACCCGAACCGACTGTCCTTGATGTGTATCGAAGCGAAGATGTGTGTACGTCCCTCTGCCACCTCTGGAGGACCCATGAAGCGAATGCTTGTTGCTGTTGCTGCGCTCGCCGGATCCATGCTCGCCTTGCCTGCACTCTCGCAGGCTCAATCGGCAATCATCGCCGGGCGGGTCACCGCTGAGACGGGGGAGGCGGTGCCAGCCGCCACCGTTGCGGTCACCGCACTTGGTGTCGGTGCCATCACCGATGATCAGGGTAGGTACTCGTTCGCGATTCCGGCCGCGCGGCTATCCGGAGGCTCCGTGACCGTACAGGTGCGGCGAATCGGATACGGATCGAGGAGCATCACCGTCACCCCGCGCGTGGGCGCGACGACCGCGGCGAACTTTGTAGTCGCGGCTCTCGTCAATCAGCTCGAGGGGGTCGTCACTACTGCACTTGGCGTGCAGCGCGAGAAGAGCCAGCTGGGAACGGCGCAGCAGGAGATATCGAGTAAGGATCTCAACGCAACGCACTCACAAAATTTCGTGGATCAGCTTGCCGGTAAAGTCTCCGGAATGACGGTCACAGGATCGGGCACGCCCGGCGCCTCTACCAAGATCACGATTCGCGGATCCAACTCGATCAATGGCGACAACAATCCGCTCTTTGTCGTGGATGGTGTGCCGGTTTCGAGTGATGATCGCGGTGGCTCGTTCAACGTCGGATCGATCTCGAACAGTGCGTCGGCCGGTCTCGACCTTGGAAGCGTGATCAACGACATCAATCCCGAGGATATCGAATCGGTCTCCGTGCTCAAGGGACCGAACGCAGCCGCGCTCTACGGATCTCGCGCGGCCAACGGCGTGATCGTCATCACCACCAAGCACGGATC
>PLEG01000025.1 GCA_003136975.1 Gemmatimonadota bacterium
TGTCAACTTGAGCTGGCGTGCGGTATCTGGCAGCGAGGCATCCAGCACCAAGCGAAGTGCAAATAGAAAATTGCTTTTGCCAACTCTGTTCTCGCCGACGATAACAGCGTTGCCGGTCAAGCGTACGTCGAGATTGTCGAAGTTTCTGAACTGCTTTATTTGAACGCGGCTTAGATGCATGTAGCAGCCATTTTACGCCACCTGGCCTGATTGTGTAAACACTCATCCACGACACTCCCGTAACATGACAGGAATTGCCTCGGTGCACAGCTATGACAGGGTCGCGAAATCGGTCTTGCGTGAGTAGTGATACGCAGTCGGGCAGTCCCTGGGTGGCGGACTGCGCGTCCGTCGTCGTCCGATGGCGCGGTGCTCGACGCAGGCGCCGGTCATCCGTAAGTTTGGACTCGCCCGCAGGTGAGCTGGAACGGTAGCCTGCCACGCTTGCTGTTCGATCGGTGCCCGCCTCTGTTCATCGCCGCCCTACAATCTCGTTGGAGAGTTCACCATGGCACACGAAGTCAGGGTCAAAATTGACACGGGAATCATTGCCCATAAGGATCTTGAGATCATCGTCAAAGAGGATGGAGGCAAACTCGGCACCTTGCTGATCAGCAAGGGCAATATCGAGTGGCTTCCCAAAGGCAACTCTGTGAACAAGAAACGACTAACTTGGCAGCAGTTCGCGGCTCTCATGGAGAATCGAGCCCGCACCGTGAAAGCGAAGTAGCCCGTCTTCACATCGCCCTACTGTTTCCCGCTCTCAGAGAAGGCCATGGACTTGGGCACGGATTCGCGCCGCCTCGCTATCGAGATCATTGCAACTCTCGTCCATCTAAAGCGGGCGATGGCCGACTTGATCTTGCGGCCTGCGGGTATTCCGGAGGACCTCATTGCGGCCAACCTGTATCGTCGAGACGGCGCAACGGGCCGTAGCCTGTCGAAGCGTGAAATGGCGCCGTCGCTGCTGGATACCATCGAGAAGAGGAACGATGGGGAGGTGGTCACCAGGCGACTGATCGAGATCGCGGCGCAATGGTCGAGCTTTCACCTTGCCGATGATGAATTCGCCGCTCGTGCGGTCGTCCAAAAGGCTCGCGAACTCCTCGGAACTCTCGAACTCATGGAGGCTCGGGAGCGGGAGGCCAGGGAGGCAACTCGTCGAGACGAGATCGCGCGCATGGAGAAGGAGCGCGCAGAATTGTTCCGGAAGCAGAGCGAGCTCCTGCTCATGATGTTCGATGACCTCTCGCAGTCGTCCGACCATCAGCGACGAGGCTATCTGTTGCAGGATCTCCTCAACCGGCTGTTCGATCTGTATGAAATCCCTGTGGTCAATGCATTTTTCCGGAACTCCGGTGGTGAGCAGATAGACGGTGCATTCAAATTGGATGGATGGCATTATCTTGTCGAATGCCGCTGGCGTGATCGCCTTGCCGACATTCGCGCGGTCGATGGCCTCCTCGGACAGGTGTCGCGATCGGGCAAGCAAACCATGGGAGTCTACTTGTCGGTTAACGGCTGGTCGGACCACGTTCCCGGTCTGCTCAAGCAGAATCCGGACAAGGTCGTACTCCTACTTGAGGGCTATGCCCTACGATGTGCCCTGGCTCGGCAGATTGACTGGAAGGACTACCTCACCGCTGCGGTGGCACACCTCAACGTCCGGGCCGAACCTCACCTTAGCACGTCGGAGTATCTCGCGAGCGGTGGCTAACCGATCGTTGCTGTGGAGAGCGCCCATCCGTATTGTCATCTGCGAAGACACTGGCCAAGATCAGGCGTAGCGCCTTACGGGTTAAGCGAAGCACGTTTCCGCAGGAACCTACGCAGCCGCGCGCGCAATACATTCGCATCTCTCGTCTCGCATTCCCATACAACCAGCACGCGCCAGCCCATCGCCTCCAATGCGGCAATATGTTCGGCGTCCCGCTCGACGTTCCTAAGTAGCTTTGGTTGCCAGTAGTCGGCGTTCGATCGAGGCAGGCGCGCATCACTGCATCCTGTCAATGGATGCTGATGCCAGAAGCAGCCATGCACGAAAATGACTTTTCGAAGGGGCGTGAATACGAGGTCGGGCTTTCCAGGCAACGTGGCCTTGTGTAGCCGGAAACGGCAGCCGAGGCTGTAAACCATCCGGCGGACGGTTAGTTCGGGCAGCGTGTCCTTGTGTCGCACGGCCCGCATGTTCTCGCTCCGACGTCTTGGCGAAATTCTGTCTGTCACTCAGCTCGACTTTACACGTCGTTGGGTCCGAACTTCTTCCCTAGCCAGCGATACACGGCGCGCTGTTCGTCCTGCCGGGCTCGCCGGATTTGCGAGAGTAGCCAGATAGTGGTTGCTTTTTCACCCGTAATGTTCTTCGCACCTTGGTTACAGCTCGAGCAGAGGGCACGTCGGTTCGACAATTCGTCCTTGCCACCGAGACTCTTGTCCTTGATGTGGCCGATATGGAGGCGAACGGGGCGGTTAGTGACGGGGTCAATCTCGCCCGGCGTGAGGCCGCACATCTGGCAAGTGAAGCCATTGCGGTCGAGAACCTCGGCGCGGAGGCGGGCCGAAATGCCGCGCTCGAACTTCGGCGGGAGCTTCTCCGGCGGTGTCTCGATGAGACGATATTGACCCGGCCTGAGGCCCGCGCTGTCATTGTGCGACAGGATCTTCCATCCCTCTTCTTCGCGCAGCTCACGAAGACGACGGCTGTATTGAACCGCGCCGCCGGCGGCCTCTTGGATTTCGGCAGACTCAATGACACGCCCGATATTTGAGAGCAGGAACTGACGAATCCTCTCCTTTGAGCCTAGACGAGACATTGCTTGACCGCCGTCGCGACGCGCGCTGCAAGCTTCACCGGAAGCGCATTCCCTACTTGTCGGTAGGCGTGCGTCTTAGCACCGACGAATGCCCATTCATCGGGAAAACATTGAAGGCGTGCGACCATTGGTAGGGTCAGACGGGGCATTCCCGAGAACCGTTTCGGCGGTGGCGCATCAGCAAGTCCGAGACCGTCCACTCCTAACGCAGCCCATTGACGGCGTGCTCTAGTGGGGCCGAGATCCGGTCCGCCGTGCTTGTGGGAGCCGCCAACGATTGTTGGCGCTGGAGCAGATGCCCGCTTTGCCCACGCGTCTGCCCCACGCCAGCCATCCTCCGCCATTAGATCGCCGACGGTAATGCCGACGGTCGGCGCCGGGTTCCGCGAGGCAGTCGGCCACTTGAGCGGATTCGTCTCATTTCGGCGCAGAGCGACGAGAAATGCGCGGAATCGTACTTGCGGAACATCAAAATCCGCCGCGTTGAATCCAGTCCAAAATACATCAAACCCTAGCGTGTCTAAGGCACTGTCGATCCGCGCCCGGAATGAGTCGAACCGCGCCGCAAGAATTCCGCGAACATTCTCGATAAGGATCGCGCGTGGCTGAGAATCTTTCACGATGCGAAGCATCGCGGGAAACAAATCGCGCTCATCGGCCGCTCCCAACTGTTTGCCAGCAATCGAAAACGGAGGACAAGGCAAGCCGCCGGAGACGAGGTCCACGCCTTTCCAATACGCGGCATCGAACCGACGAACGTCGGCTTGAATCACGTTCCAGTAGGGTCGATTGCGACGCAAGGTCGCGCAGGCGTGCGGATCATTTTCGACAAGGGCAATGGGCGTGAAGCCTGCCTCCTCCATGCCAAGTGCCGCGCCCCCGCCACCCGCACAAAGTTCGAGCGATTTCAAACCCACTGAGGCGTTTCTCTTCACGTGTGACCTATAAGGATGGACCCACTCGCAATGACCATAGCAACCACCACGCGTTATCGCCAACTATGCGCCCCTGCGAGAAGTTCAGCGCGGGCAAAAGACGCATGCTCCCTCAATAGACTTTCATGCATTGAACCCGGTCGCGCGTCTAGTCGGGGACGACGTAATCGTCACGAAAGGAAACCCCCGAACATGGAAGCTAATCGCATGCCGCCAAACAGAAGCCTTGCACCTGCTCGTCACGCAAGCGTCCGTTGCGAGACCATCAACCGACAAGCGGAATGGGCGCGAATGCCTTCACGCTATCGGCCGAAATCGAATCGGCGGAGCTTGCAGACTTTATGAGGCCCGGTTGCATGAGCGGCTGTAAGGCTTCAAGGATTGCCATTACCGGGAAGGACTTTCGCGCACTTAGCCACTCAGCCACAGTGAGATCATCCTCGTACACGAGAGCCGGCGGCTTCGGCATCGCCGCATTCGAGTGCATAAGTTGCTTGGCGATCTGAAAACTCGCTCCGAAAAGAACCATGAAGTCACTTCTATACGGGAGCGGGCACATGATCAAGTTCTTGCTCGTGTCCTTGTATGGCCCCTGTTTGGCATTTGAAGGAAATACACCAACGCGAAGACCCGGCGCAGCCTTGAGATCATCGCGGTTTAGCTTGAGCGTCGTTCCAATCCATTGTTCGGCGGAAGGCGAACCCAAAAACAGGTCAGCTTGCCACAGTCCGCGAATACTTTGCGGAAGATCTTCGCGATGTGTGACGCTCCTGAATGCGCGTGCCAAAGCCCCTACCCGGCGCTTTAACAAAGGTGGCTGACCTCTCTTGCCTCCCAGCACTCGTGCATCGTCTGTCAGGCTATTTGTCATTGTTTCCACTACCTTCAACGCGCCATTCTTTTCGATTCCAAAGAGGATGGACTCCGCCGCTCCTCTGATATTGCAGAAAGTATGGAGCACGTCTTCGACTATGGGATAGATCGACGTGTGCCGTGCGCGGATAGAGTCGTGAAGCGCATACTCGAAGCAAATTCCGAAGTCGCCGCTTCCTTCCTGAAATATCCTCGCTAGTTGTTCCAGCGTGATTTTGTCGTGGCCGCCTAGCGCGACCACCATTTCATTCTGTGTCGAATACAACATAGCGCGAAGGATCGACGCCGTCATCGAGTACCTAGCACGAACAGCCTCGCCTACTTCTTCGTCCTGGATTTCAAGCGCGAAGTCTTGGCTCATGTCTTGTAGCCGCAAGAGAGGACGAAGCCTAGGAACAACGCAAGCCATGAACCAGATTCGACGCGTCGGGCTGGCCTTGGATATGCTGCAGCGACGACCTTTCGGACGATGAACACGGGCGTCCTATGGATCGGAGCGTGCCGAACGAGAGCTCCCTCTCCCGGATTCGGTGTCTACCTCAAGCATTACCCGACCGACCGTTAGCCCCAGCCCCTTCGCGATCCGCTGCATGCTGTCGATCGAGATGTTGACCTCCCCCCGCTCGATCCGGCCCATGTAGGAACGGTTGATCTTCGCCTTGTGCGCGAAGTCTTCCTGCGAATAGCCGCTGGCAGTCCGCGATCCGCGGACTGCCTTCCCGAATGCCACCCTGACCAATGGCAACGTGGCGGACNNAGCCGCGGCCGCTTCGCAGCCGACGGACCGCCTTTCCGAATGCCACCCTGATGTCTGCCATAACGGTAGGGTGTGCCATACACCGCTGTACCGCCACGCACTATATAACCACGGCCTTTACACACACCGCTTATAAGGACATATTCGTGTAATCCACTTGGCAACGCTGACCGTCCATACCAGGAGCTCGCGATGCGGATTCGTCTGGCAGTCCTCTTCCTCGCCATCTTTTCTAGCGGATGCATCGGCCTCGCGGTTCCCATCGTGGCGGCAGGCGCCGGCTACGGAGTATCGAAAGTAATTACGAATCCGGTGGTCGCGCTTCGAACCGGTTCAGTCGTTTTGGACAGCGTGAACTGGTCGNNGCGGACGACTCCACCAAAATGGTCGTGCGGGGCCTGATGACCTGGAAAAAGGCAAGGATGGGGCCGAACAACACTCCGTATTTGAATGTGAAGTTGGATGCTGCGAACATTCTAGGTATGACTCAGCAGGGAGCCACTGGAATGTTTCAGGTCGACTTGATCGGCGCAGACGGCAAGGCGATGACAACAGTCGGCCAATCAACGCTGACAGTGTGGGATGGCAAGGGCGAGATCACCATGATTCCAGCCGACAAGCCGTTTCGGTTCGACTTGCACACCGCACCAGTCGCATGGAATATCTTGCGGGACGCAAAAAACAAAGCAATCAAGTTCGTCGTCGTGATGAGGTAGCGGCGCTCGATGTCAGCAGCGTCATGCTACTGGCACAGTGTGTGCTCGTTGAGCACAAACGACCCCCTCCACCGGTTTAGAGCTTAGGCGTACCATCGAGAATGGAATCGTAGCGGCTTAGCCGCGACCGATCTGTTCCTTCATCCACATGAGCGCCGCATTCCTGCCGACAATCTCGGTTCGAATGCGGCGTCTCTCGTTTCCATTCTCGACGCCGGAGGTGTGTCATGTTCGATTCGCGACGCTATCCACGCGATGAAGTTCCAGTCAAGTGCGTAGGTGACGTTCTCACGGTCGTTGACTCCGCAATGCGAAGTCGTCTCGACGCTGCAGTCGGCGCGGTAGCTCGGCCGATACACCTCGATTCACTCTTCGCGGCCATATCCGCAGCGAATGCCCATCCGATCCGCGCGGTACTCCTCGGACCAGCCACAATCAATGGCGACGTCTCGCCGGGCATGGTACGACTTGTTCGCGCATGTGCCGGCAGCGCGCTCGTCGCCGTAGTCGGTAGCTGGACCCCGGGATTGCCGGAACGGCTTCTCGCGTTCGGCAGTTATGGCATTCGTGAAGTAGTGGATGTGACGCGCCCAGACGAGCTCAAGCGGCTCCGTGTCATTCTCGACCGCCCGGAGTGGGAGGTCTCACAACGCATCGCCGAGATGATTCTTCCAAGCCTTGAGAACGCGACAGAGGAGATGCGCTACTTCGTGAACAGCCTCATTCGACTTGCTCCATCGCTGTCATCGGCCAAAAGTCTGGCCGTGGAACTCGGGGTCCGTCACAACGCGATGGGCTCTCGCTTCTTCCGGGCGCGCTTGCCCACACCAAAAAAGTATCTGGCCATGGCGCGCCTCCTCTATGCGGCGGCAGTTCTTGAGACTCCTCGCGTGAGCATGGCTCAGGCCGCACGCCGGCTGAACTACTCGTCGCCGCAGAGCTTCGGGCGCCATGTGCGAGAACAGCTCGGCGTCTCTGCGGGACAGTTCAGGGAAGAATATTCCCTGGAGTTGATGGCGAACTATTTCATCAACCGCCTTGTCTTCCGGCATCGCAACACGCTGCAATCCTTCGAGCCGTTCGGAGGCATGAGTCCGGTCAGCGCAGGCAACCTGGACGGCAGCAAGTAACAGACTTGAAGCGAACATCATTCGCAGCAGGCCAGCGACTTAGTCGCTGGTCTTTTTCATTTTCGCGATGCCCGATGTTGCACGGAGAGCACAAAACACCCCCGCCCACCGGCGATAGTTCTGCGGCATAATCGGCCGATGCAACGGACCAACCAAGACCAAGCAGTTACATATCTCGGCCGAACAAACACCACGCGAAATCCGAGAACATTTGGTATTCGACAACTCGACCGGCGCAGCCACATAGCGATCGTCGGCAAGACCGGCACTGGCAAATCAGCGCTTCTGCAGAATATCGCGTGCCAGGACATTCTCGCGGGACGCGGCGGCGCACTGCTCGATCCACACGGCGACTTGATCCGCGCGGTATTGAGATGCCTTCCCGAATCGCGGCGTCAGAATGTGGTGATCTTCGACGCGGCAGATCTCTCGCTCCGGTACCGCTTCAACCCGTTCGGCGATATTGCGCCACATCAGCGAGCCCTCGCTGCGGCTGGCCTTGTCGAAGTCTTCAAGAAAATCTGGTCCGATGATTGGGGTCCTCGCCTCGAACATCTTCTGCGAAACGTCGTCTTCACGCTGCTCGAACGGCCAGACTCGTCGCTCGTAGACATTCCGCGATTGCTTGCCGACCGAACGTTTCGCGCTGCGATAGTCGCGGATATTGTGGACCCGGTGGTGAAAGAGTTCTGGACGAATGAGTTCGAGAAATACTCACCGGCTTTTCGATCGGTCATCGTAGCGCCACTTCAGAACAAGATCGGTGCTCTCCTCACAGACCCGACACTTCGTCGCATTCTCACGGAGCCAGGTGAGCGGATTGACCTGCGGCGGATCATGGACGAGGGCAAGTTCTTGCTTGTTAGCTTAGATAAGGGACGGATCGGAGAAGGGCCGGCTGCCATCCTCGGATCATTTCTCGTTTCGCATATGGCTCTCGCGGCGGTGGCGAGAAGCGACAGTCCCGAATCATTGCGGCGAGACTTCGGCATTGTGCTGGATGAGTTTCAAACATTCACAACGCTTTCTGTTGCGACGATGATGGCTGAGCTCAGGAAGTACCGTGTGGGGATGGTACTCGCCAACCAACATCTTTCGCAGCTCGATCCCGAAATCCGGGACGCGGTCTTCGGCAACGCTGGCACGATTGTGTCGTTTCGCGTGGGAGCAGCCGATGGGGCGTTTCTCGCCCGCGAGTTCGCGCCGGTCTTCTTCGCGGAGGACTTCATCAGCCTTCCTCTTTACCACATCTACATCCGCCTCCTCATCGCCGGAGAATCATCACGCCCATTTTCGGCCACCACTCTGCCGCCAACGGACACTATTAGGCCACCCATCTAGCGCGTTTCTTCGAGACAAGCGATTGTCTACTCATCGTATGCGGAAGGTGCCAATCAGGCGCCGCGCCTGACGAACCGATCGAACTTTCGGATTCGGAACATCGAATCGCTTGCGCTGCGTCATCGACTAGACGACGAACGCGAGATGGCCAGCTTGTATTCGTTCGGATCGACGTCGTGCCGCCGAGGGTCGCGCGGACCTTGTGGCCGTGCAAGAAAGTCGCGCGCTTAGAACGGCCTGACCCGTCGTATAGCTTCGATGTAGACGTTGTCGGTAAAACTCGCAAAGTTGAAGAGTTCAAACATCGGCACTACGATTCTCTTGACGCTTTCGGTGAAGTCGCCGTCCAGCGCACCGAGCGACACGCGAATCTCGCGCTGTGACTGGTACTCCCCAGTCTGATGATCGTCAAACAAATCCACGCTCATTTGAGCGCTGCGCAAAGTGCGCCCTGCTAATCCTCGGTGCGCAATGCGTGCACTGAGCGTTGATTCCGCACTTGCCCCGAGGTCGCTATAAAGGGCCTTGGCGAACAACAAACCCGACGCAACGCGCGCTATGCTCGCGTCGAACCAGAGCGTGTTATCAACGGAATGGTCTTCGATGAGCCCCTGTAACAGAAAGAAATCGCCGTTCACGCGAAGCGCCCAGTAATCGTAGGCAGAGTGACCTCTGACACCACCGTTTTCGACGCTGATCTCCGATACGATCCCCTGTTCTGTGGGGCGCAGACGGCCCCGGTCAAGTCGCAGAATGTCAAACGCCCCGGTCGCGCTACTCCTGTCCGCACGGCGTACTGCCTCCCGCAGTTCGTTAGGCGTTTTGTCGAGTTTCTGATCGACCGCGAAACGAAATTCAACGAGTCCGCTGAGGCCGAGCTTGCCGATTCCAGA
Organism: Gemmatimonadota bacterium; assembly: GCA_003136975.1. Lineage (GTDB taxonomy): Bacteria > Gemmatimonadota > Gemmatimonadetes > Gemmatimonadales > Gemmatimonadaceae > Fen-1247. The sequence continues at coordinate 9,459 of PLEG01000025.1, forward strand.
CTCCGCATTCGTCGAATTGGTTTGAAACCAAGACCCATCGTCCAGCATGACGGTTCTCGTGGAACTGACGACGGGCGCAATAGCCGTGCGAACTGTCGGGGCAACGGTATCCCTTGATGCGTTATCGAGCGCAGCGCGCACTCCGGCGTACGATGCATCGACCCTAATGGCGTCTCTGAATGCCGCGACCCGAGACGCACTGTCGTCGCAGCGTTCTAGCATTCCTTCTATCAAATGCTGCAATGATCGTCGGTCCCGCAGTACGCGCGCGTCGCGTGATACGCTTGAGAGCGTACCCGACAGGTAGGCCACGTCAATAACTACGACTTTCTCGTCGTTTACCAAGACGTTGGACTCGTGAAGGTCACCGTTAGGCATCCCCCGAGCTTCCATATACCCGACGACGTCGATGAGTGTGGCGCCGATTCGCCGAGTCTCGGGAAGACCGATCTGGCCAGCCGCCGTCCGCTCGGCGAGGGTCGAAGCGTCAACAAACTCCATTAGAATCGCCTCAACCTGAACTCCGGGTGACTCCGGGTCTTCGACGGTCGCGATGGAGAAGACTTTGACGATACTCGGATGATCGAGCTGTGTCAGAACTTGCGCATGCGCGAGAGTCTGCTTGCCGAACGCATCGCTTGGTCGAATGATCTTAGCCGCTACGAGTCGCTTAAGTTCTGTGTCGTCAGCCAGCCAAACGTCGGCGTAGACGCCAGTACCAATCTTCCTCTTGAATACAATCGCCATGAAATCGTATCTCCGGCTCAATTGACTCTACCGATGTTGCCCGGTGATTTCATCGACAGAGTTACAACCTAGCATCGCCGATTGCCGCGCGCCGGGTCAGACGTGCGGGGTGGGGCGGAACTAGCCGCCGCCATATCTCCTTACCCCGCTGGGCGATCACCGAGGACGCGCGGTTCGGCTACCAGATGTATGTCGTCCATGGACGTTGCATCGACCAAGGCTTGCTGACTGAAAACACATCGCGTTGGGGCCGGTCTTGGCGTCGAGCTCCAAGTAGATCCTCGCAGACGGAGAACCCTCACGACGCTTTTCAGCCACCACCCTACCGCCGCCGTCTTCCGTCTGCGCATAGACGACGTGGGGCCACTCCCATTTTGAGCCACTACCGCTGGCGTTCCGACGGCGCTCTCTTCTGGTTGTGTGTGTCCCCAGGAAGGAGGCAGGATGGCACAGTCGGTCGAAGTCATCTCGCATTGGCACCAGTCCGTTGACGGATTAAGCACTTCGACGCTTGAGTATTACGCAGCGGTCGAGAAGGCACTTCGGGACAAGCAAGTATCTGATCTCCAAATGGAGCGGATCACAGCAAGCGAATCCGGCATCCTGTCCGCCAAGCGTGAGTACCTGCGCGTCCGTTACGGACGCCTCATGTTTGACATCTGCGGCGCGCCGTTCGGCAAGGATTTCTTCTTCTCGTGGTGGCTTGTGAAGCCCATACCCGGCTTCGCCGCCTTCGTGGGCTGCGCCATGCTCATCGCCTCCCCGATCTTCGTTGTCGCGATTGTCATGGGCATGTTGATTTTCAAAGGTTTTGTGTACCTACTCATCCTCGTACTTGTCGCGGCCGGTATCGCCTTTGCCCAGCTGAGAGGTGCGCCCTCGGACGGATGGAGTGCAATCGAAGACACGATTCTCGTCATGCCGATCGTCGGGCTCTTATACAAGAAGTTCGTGAAGCCCGTCACGTACTACTCGGAGGATACGCGACTGATGTTCGAAGACACCGTTCATCGAGTCGTGCTCCAAGTGGTGTCGGGCATTCTGAGTCTCAACAAGCTTCCCGAACTGTCGCCGGAGAAAATGAAACCGCAGTCTCGGAAGGCGCTCGCCTAGCATGCATCCGACAGAACTCCTTCGTCTCTTTGATGAGTGGGAGGAGCGGACCCGTGGCTTGGCCACGTGGCCTTACCGTGTGCCGATCGAGCCGGCGTTCTCGCCGCTCTTTCCGAACGAGCGGACACCGAAGCCGATCATTGACGACGCGCGCAGGCCGGGACTCTTTGATCGCGTACGCGCGGCCATCCATGAGCCGGTTCCGCGCGCAGTTGCCGAATCTGCCTACCAACTCCCGACCGTACCGCAGAGGGAGGTAGTCGAGCTCGAACTCCTGCTTCCAACCGATTTCGTTGTGAAAGGGAGCGCGGCAAAGAGTTGGCTCGCATCTCTGCGGAGCCTCACTGAGCCGTTGAGTTTCGAACTGCTCGGGCGACCAGATCGAGTCGTTGCGCAACTCGCGTGCGGGACTGCCGATTTCGCGTCCATCGTCGCTTCACTGCGCGCCTATTTCCCGGAAGCGAAAACGCGCGCTAGCAAAACTAGCTTGCGACAGGAGTTGGAACGTGAGGATGGACATGGCGTGATACTCGGGCTCGGTCTCAAAGAGCGCGTCTTCAGAGAACTCCGTTCCGATGACAAGTTCGATGTAGATCCTCTCATCGGAATCATTGGAGAGCTGAGCCGACTTGCAGAGGGAGAAGTTGGCCTTGTTCAGCTACTGATAGAGCCCGCGCGGGAACCGTGGGACGAGGAGTTCGAGAGCTTCGCGTCGAGTATAGATGACGTGGACAAAGTTCTTCCACTCATTCGCTCGAAGTTCTCTGAGCCGCTTTTCGCTGCGGTCCTCCGTGTGTGCGCGATTGCGCCCGAGAAGGACCGCGCAATCGCTCAGGCGCGGAGCTTGGCATACGCGGTCTCGGGGGCGGTGCGGTCAGACGCTAACGAGTTGGTGCTCGCCGATGCCGGCGAACATGACTTCGAGACTGAGATCGAGGACATGGTAGACCGCGCAACTCATCGGAGCGGAATGCTATTGTCGCTCTCCGAGCTCCTGACGCTCTTTCATTTGCCGTCCGCTTCGGTGCGTGCCGAGCGCTTGGTACGACAGGCCGGCCGCACGAAAGCGGCTCCTGCGTCGGCTGTTGGACACGGCCTGGTCCTTGGTACGAATGAACATGATGGCGAGACGTGTCGCGTGTCCCTCTCTTCGGAAGAACGTCTGCGGCACACCTATGTCATCGGGGCGAGCGGCACAGGAAAGAGCACGCTTCTGCTCTCGATGGCAATGCAGGACATCGAAGCCGGCAACGGGTTCGCGGTTCTTGATCCGCATGGCGACTTGATCGAAGACATTCTGGCGCGGATTCCAGAGGAACGTGCCGGCGACGTGGTTGTGTTCGATCCCGCAGACGAAGCCTACCCCGTTGGCTTCAACATTCTCTCGGCGCATTCGGAACTCGAGCGAACGCTCCTGTCGTCCGACTTGGTCGCCGTCTTCAAACGCCTCTCGACGAGTTTCGGCGATCAGATGGTGGCGGTTCTTGGGAACGCGATCCTCGCATTTCTTGAAAGCACAGAAGGCGGGACGCTTCTCGATCTGCGCCGCTTCCTCATCGACAAGAGTTTCCGAGCACGCTTTCTCGAGACCGTGCAGGACGAACAGGTCGTCTCATATTGGCAGGAAGAGTTCACGCTACTGAAGGGCTTACCGCACGCGCCGATCCTCACACGTCTCAATACCTTCCTGCGGTCGAAGCTCATTCGTCACATGGTGGCGCAGAAGGAAGATCGTCTCGACATGCGCGCCATCATGGATGGGAGGAAGATTCTCCTCGCAAAGCTGTCCCAAGGCGGGATCGGCGAGGAGAACTCGCACCTGCTCGGATCACTCATCGTGGCGAAGATTGCCCAGGCGGCGATGAGCCGACAGGACGAAGTGGCGACGAACCGTGTGCCGTTCTTCCTCTATATCGACGAGTTTCACCACTTCATCACGCCCTCGCTTGCGGCCATTCTCTCGGGTGCTCGCAAGTACGGACTCGGTCTCACTCTTGCGCATCAGGAGATGCGTCAGCTCAAGAGTCGGAGCGAAGAAGTCGCGAGTGCGGTGCTCGGGAACGCCTATACCCGCATCGTCTTTCGCGTGGGAGATCAAGACGCGAAGACACTCGCGGATGGGTTCTCATTCTTTGAGGCGAAGGATCTGCAGAACCTCGGCATCGGAGAAGCGATCGCGCGCATCGAACGTCCCGATTTTGATTTCAACCTTCGGACATCTCCGCTGCCCGAGTTATCTGCAGCAGTTGGCGATGCCCGTCGAAAGGCAGTCCTTCATGCGTCACGCACGAGCTTTGCAACGCCGAAGGATGAGGTTGAGGCAGGACTCCGAGCGAAGAGTGCCGCGGAGCAGAGCGAAGAAGTGGCGACACCGCGAACTGCAAAAAAGGCTGCCTCACGAAAGACAGAGTCGTTCGCTACACCTGTTGTCGCTCCACCGGCTGAGCGCCTTCCGGGCCGGGGTGGACCCCAGCACAAGTATCTCCAATCGCTCGTGCGCAAACTGGCGGAAGATCGCGGATTCAAGGTGACCGTGGAGAAGCGGGTTCTCGACGGCCACGGCCACATTGACGTCTATCTCGAACGGGAAGAACTCTCTATCGGTTGCGAGATTTCGGTGAGCACCGGGGCCGAGCACGAGACGCAGAATCTCTCGAAGTGCTTGGCTGCAGGATTCAGCCACGCCGTTCTCGTGAGTCCAAACGAGCAAACTCTCTCAGAAGCCCGAGCGCTTTTAGGCCAAGTCGACGCAGCGCGCGTTCGGTTTCTCTCGCTAGACGGCTTCATCGCCTTTCTGGATGAGTTCGAGACGCCCAAGCCTGCCAAGGAAGCGGGTCCGTCGATCGGGTCCCAAAAAGGCAACCAAGAGCTTCCAGCTGAGGCCGGGGCGAGCAAGCGCATGTTCATCGCCGAAGATGCGGCAGTGTATCTCGGACTTGCTACTCAAACGCTCGCCAAGCTCCGCTGGAGCGGCGACTCGCCGCCGTACTACAAAGTGGGG
>PLEG01000315.1 GCA_003136975.1 Gemmatimonadota bacterium
AACAGGCAACGTGAGGACCCGAGGCTTAGATAGTCAAGTTTCGGCCGTAAAGTCTGAAATGCTAGGTGAAACGGATATTTGATGCGATTCAACTGCATAAAAAGGTAGATCTGGCTAGAATCGCGACATCGGGGCATATTCTTGCCGTTATACCTGAGCAAACAGCCGACCAATTCGGATTGCTGTCCTTGAGTGACCCCCGGAGCGCTCGACGCGATGCGGATCAGAAACAGTTGGATTTTCAGCCTTGCGATCGGTGCCGCGGCTTGCAGCAGCGATCGAGCGTATGCGCCTCCAGGCACCGTCCTCACGGACGCCCAGGTGAGCGCGGACGTTGCCGCGACGGCTGGGTTAGCTGCGGCAGGATCCATTGAGGATCAGGGCCAGTACCTCGACAATACCGGCGTGTCTGCGAGTCTCAATACGTTCGGGCGGTTGGGATCAATTTCGAGCGGAATGCCCGTGCCGAGCGCCACCAACTCGCCCGCTCACAGCACTGCACCAAAACTGGCGTGCAGCTACTCGACCCTCACCTTGCGGTGGGTGTGCGACCCATTCGTGAACGCGCACGGCCTTACCGTCCTCTGGGCCTATGCGTATTTCGATCAGTCAGGTCACGGGATGCCGGGATACAACTTGCTCACGACGGAAAAAGTCGAATACTGGTCGCAGCTCGACGGCCCGGTTGGTGACGGGGCTACGTTCACTGGCACGACACATCGCAAGAGCGATCAGTTATTGACCGGCCTGCTCGGAAAGGAAACAACCCGCGTATGGAATGGTGCTGGTGTAAGCGCTGATACCACCAGTTACCACAGTGCAAGTGGATCTCGGCACTATGCGGGAGTCGAGCTCGATTCCGTGAAGAGCGTGATCTACCGTCAGCCGCGAACACCCGGAAGTTATCCGCTCTCGGGCGACGTTATCCGTGTCGCAAACTACTCGGTAACCTCGACTGGCCAGGCGACAGAGACGCGCTCTGTATCGCGAAGAATTGTTACCACGTTCAATGGCACCGCGGCGGTGCCAATTCGAGTTGGATCTACGTTGTGCACGCTACATCTCGACACCCACAAAGTGGACGGCTGCTCCGGGCAGTAGCTTCTCGAATCACCGACGCGTGGGTGATATTACCTGATGACCCCAACCGCGCAGCCTCCCGCTTCAGCATCGACCGGCGCCGATCAGCCGGCACGCGTGCCCGACGTCCACACGTTCGAGCACCACTGGCAGGATGAAGCCGATGCCGCCTATCTGTACGACCTACTGGCCGGCCTCGAAAAAGACCCGCACAAGAGCGACGTCTTTCGACGCCTTTCCGTCGTCGAGACGCGACACCTGGAAATCTGGGCAAATCTGATTCAGCAGAACGGCGGATCGCTCACGCCCTTCAGGCCCACCGCGCGCACCCGTCTTCTGGCTCTACTCGGCAAGCTGCTTGGACCGGAATTTCTGCTTCCGATGCTGCTCGCCGAGGAAGGCCGCGAGGTCAAGGGTTACATGGATCTCCATCGCGAGATTCCGCGCGGCGCACCTGGCGGTCCGGAAGCACTGCTACTTGCGCGTGAGTCGGCAGAGCACGCGATGGAGTTGTCGGGGATTACCGGCACGAGTGGCGAGCCCTGGCACCGCAAGGAGTCGGGCGGGTTTCTGCGCAACACCGTCTACGGATTTAACGACGGTCTCACCGCCAACTTCGGTCTCGTAGCTGGTGTACTTGGCGCGGCGGCAGCTGCGCCGCAGCACATGGTAATTGTTGCCGGAGTTGCGGGTCTCATCGCCGACGCTCTTTCAATGGGCTCCAGTGGCTATCTCGCCGCCAAGAGCGAGCAGGAAGTTTATCAGCACGAGATCGAGATGGAGCGCGACGAGATAGCGCTCATGCCGGAGGTCGAGCGTGACGAACTCGCGTTGTTGTACGAAGCGAAGGGAATGCGGCGCGAAGTCGCGGAGGAGCTTGCGACCGAGATCATGCACGATCCAGAACGCATGCTGAGAGAGCAGGTGCAGGAGGAACTGGAGATCGGTGAGCCGAACATGTCACCAATGCGCGAGGCGTGGCTCACGGGTGGCGCAACCGCGATCGGCGCGCTGATACCGGTGCTTCCATTCTTCTTTCTGACCGGCATGACTGCAGTGATTACGTCGTTCACAATCGCAATGGCGAGCCATTTTTTTGTGGGCGGTCTCAGATCCATCTTCACTGGTCGCGGTCTTTTTCGTTCGGGATTCGACATGTTCGTGGTCGGGCTCGGAGTCGCGGCTGTCGGCTACTACGCGGGAGAATGGGTGGGTCACTTACTATGACGCGGTCGACCAACGCGATACTCATGGCACTGTTGATCAGCGTTACCGGCTGTGTCTTCGTCGCAGGCAATACCGGCAACCGGTCGCCGACTCCAACAAGTGCACAACGGGCAGAAGCGCTCACCGAAATCAACGACATGATGCAAGCGTCGGCGCGCGACTGGACTCGCGGCGATCTCGATGCCTTCATGGATTCGTATGAGTCTGGCAGCGCAGCGACCTTCGTCGCCGCCAGGGGCGTCATACGCGGCCGTGATGCGATTCGTGACCGGTACGCGCCACGATTTGTGCCGGGAGCGATGCACGATGCGCTGTCGTTCGAGAACACGGAAGTGGATCTCCTCGCGCCCGACGTGGCAAACGTAATTGGCTATTACAGGTTGACTCGTGGTGATTCGACTACAGCGCGCGGGCCGACAAGTCTGGTCATGCGGCGGCGCGATGGACGCTGGCGCATCGTACACGATCACTCATCTTGACGCGCAGATCGAGAATCCGGATCCGAACCGTCGATGACACGGAGGTGTCGGTCATGATTGTTGCCGCAGTGGCCCTAGCTGGACAACCCATCGATCACGCGTGAAGGAATCGGGCGAGTACCCGGATGGGCGGACGCCGAACGCGGCGGCACACGCGGCACACGCCGTTAGCACATTGGCAGCTACGTCCGACGGCAACGAGTCCACGCGCGGTTTGGGCGGCCCTTCCCGTACCCGCGCGGGAGCGTTGATCGCGCTACTAACGGTTGCCATACTGATTGGTGCGCGCCACTACCTCCCGGGCTTGCTGGGCGCGGCAATACTCTATGTACTCTGCGCTCCGGTGTATCGCCGGCTCGTCCCTCGCGTGGGAACATCGCTCGCAGCGCTCGTCGTCACGCTAGGCGTCGCGATGATCTTCGTCATCCCCGCCGTCTGGGTGGCGGCCGCGGCGATCGAGCAGGCGCCTGCCGCACTTTCGAGCGTGGTGCAGAGCGGTGCCTTTGCCCGACTCTCGGTGCTGCAAATTGGCCCTCTAGACGTGGGCGCGCAGCTGTCGCGAATGGGCGAGATGTTGGCGACAGGAGCATCGCGACAGGCGGTTGCTCTGGTGGGTGGCATTACGCGCGCCATTCTCAACCTTTTCATTGCCGCAGTTGGTCTCTACTATCTACTTCAATCTGCAGACCGGCTGTGGAACCGTGTCCGACCGGTGATCCCGTTCTCGTCCGCGGGTGCGGACAGACTGCGCGAACGCTTCGGGCTTGTGACTGAGGCGACGATACTCGGAATTCTGGCGACGGGACTCGCGCAAGGAGCGACGGTCGGAATTGCGTTCTGGGCAGTCGGTCTGCCCAATCCAGTTGTATGGGGCGCAGTTACAGCCGCGGTGTCCATATTCCCGATCCTTGGGAGCTCGCTCGTCTGGGGTCCAGGCGTGTTGGTGCTTTTGGCCAATGGACGCTACACCGCAGCAGTCGTCCTCGGCCTGGTGGGCATAGTTATCGCGTCCAACATCGACAATGTCCTCCGACCTGTGCTGTACCGCCGCGTGTCAGGCGTGCACCCGGTGGCTACGTTGGTGGGTGCCTTTGCCGGCGTCGAGCTGATGGGGATCACGGGGCTCTTGATGGGACCGCTTGCCATATCGTACCTGTTCGAGTTGCTCAATCTCTACAAAACGGAGTTTGGCGCGCCGATTTCCCCGGTATGAATCTCTCAGACACTGCCTCGCAATCGTCGAAAGCAAGGACGTTCGCAAGGAGCGACTAGCGATCGTGCGGCCGAGATCTGTTACACACGGTGTATGGGTGAACCCAACCCTCCTGGAGGTCAGCATGCAGAATGCAGAAGAATCGGGTAGTGCAGCGGAGAGGATGACCGCAGAAGTTACAGGGTTGGATTTGCGCGGACGCACCGTGCTCATCGCAAGTAACGGCGCAGCAGCAGCACAGGCCGCAGCGCATGTGGGAGCGGAGTTGGAGCGCGACTACGCCGCCGTTCCAGCGGTGCTTCACGTCTTTGACCTCACGGCATATCCTGTCCCTCCGCTGCTCGTTGAGGCGATCGGCGCAGCTGATCAGATGCTTGGCGATAACGTGCACGAGGAGCAGCGGCTGGAGATCGCTTCCAAGCTGACTGCTACGGTTCCGGAGGCCGCGCATTGGCCGATTCACATAGTCGCAGGAACTCCGGCAGTTCAGATCGTCAGGTACGCCGAGCAGTTGCACGCTGCCGTCACACTGATCGGCCTGCGAGCCCACGGACGGATTGACCGCATCGCGGGAGACGAGACAACGCTCCGAGTCCAACGGCATGCCACCTCACCCGTGCTCGCCGTACCCGAGGCAACTCGCGGGCTGGCGCGTCGCATCATCGTTGGCGTCGATTTTAGCCGCGCGAGCGTCGCCGCCGCGCACGCCGCTCTAGATGTCGCGGCGGCCGGCGCGACACTGACTCTGGTCCATGTAATTGGGCCCGGTGAACCAGCGGTGGCGGACGAAGAACAGGCGGTCGTGCGCGAACTCGGCGTCGCGAGTGCGCTCTCACATATTCAGAAATTTCTTCGTCACAAGATTGGCGACGCGCGCGGCGCTGTCATCGATACACATGTAATGAGCGGTCGCCCGTCGGAACTCCTATTGAATTTCGCGGATAGCGAAAACGCAGATCTCATCGCTATTGCCAGCCGCAGACATGGCCTGGTAGCACGGCTGATGCTCGGGTCCGTCGCTGACGAGCTGACACGCGCGGCGCGGAGGGCACTGCTGCTGGTACCGCCGGCTGCACAGGCGGCCACGTAGCAGGAATTATCAAGACGACTACCTGAGCCGACTGTCGGCGTGACGCAATATCTCCGTTCCGATCCAGGGCTGGAAAAGACCGCGGCAACATCCTCTGTCGGGATTGTGTGGCATTCTGTTGACACTGCCGACGCTTTGGCCCGACTGGCTTCATCTCCCAGGGGTCTCTCTCAAACAGAGGTCGCAGCACGACTGGCGCGCTACGGGCCGAACGTGCTCGACGTGACGCCACCGGAGAGCGCCTGGCGGATTCTCGCGCAACAGTTTGCAAGTGTTGTCGTCGCGCTGCTTGTGGCGGCAGTCGTGCTCGCACTTCTCGCCGGCGACATCGCAGATGCCATCGCGGTTGCCGTTGTGCTGCTGCTCAATGTGGCCATAGGCTTTGTCACGGAATTCCGCGCGCGACGCGCGGTGGAGGCGCTTCGGGTACTCGACGTGCCGCACGCGACGGTTATACGCGATGGTGTCGCGACCGAGATCAATGCGGCGACACTTGTAATCGGCGACGTCATTCGCCTCGAAGCCGGGAGTGCCGTCCCCGCGGACGCCCGCCTTCTGACTAGTGTCGAGCTGCGGACGGTGGAGGCGGCGCTTACTGGCGAATCGCTACCCACCGACAAGCAGGCCGACTTGTCGTTACCGCCCGATACGCCGCTCGTCGGACGAACGACCATGGTGTACAAGGGCACCACGATAGCCGCGGGTAGTGCGACAGCCGTGGTTGTCGCAACGGGTGCCTCAACCGAAGTTGGGCGAGTAGGCGCACTGGTAGCAGGCGTTGAGGAAGAACGCACACCGCTTGAGAAAAGGCTCGACTCATTGGGACATCGGCTCGCGCTGGGCGCCGTCGCGATCGGCGCTCTGGTCAGCGCGCTCAATCTGTTGCACGGCACTCCGCTCGCAGAAGTGCTGCTCATCGGCATCGCGGTCGCGGTCGCTGCAGTTCCGGAAGGACTTCCGGCTGTGGTTACGATCACGATGGCCGTCGGTGTGCGTCGCATGGCGCGCCGCCACGCAATCATCCGCCGGCTGCCAATGGTCGAGAGTCTCGGAGCGGCGACCGTAGTATGCACGGACAAGACCGGCACGCTCACTCTTGGCGACATGACGGCTACAACGTTCTGGACCGCAGATAACGCGCAGTGGCCGAAGTCGGGATGTGAGATCGCCGTCA
>PLEG01000075.1 GCA_003136975.1 Gemmatimonadota bacterium
AGGAAACTGCACTCTGACCCCTATTCCTCCTCTCGGCGCTCACACGCGAGCGCAGTGCCGGCATACCGTCGCCTCGTGACGAACACGACATGCGACCGTTACAGGGCCATGACGGGGCCGTGATACTCGCCCGCGAAATTTCCGATGTCCTTTTCGGAGAGAACTTATGCGGGTTTTGCGTGTCGGATGGAATACGCTTACGGTGATTGGCGCGATTGCGCTGGCTTCGATCAGCGCAGCGGCACAGAGTACCACGGGAACGGCGCGTGGGACGGTCACGCAGGCGAAGGGTCGCACTCCGGCTATCGGTGCGGTGGTTCGCATCGCCGGCACACGACTCGGTTCGCTCGTAGACTCGCTCGGTAATTACCAGGTAGATCGCGTGCCGGCTGGACAGTACACAGTGATCGTCAGCAAGCTCGGCTACTCGGCGGACAGCACCATTATTGCGGTGAATGCAGGAGCCGCTGTCATGCACAGCGTTCAGCTACATGCGTCAGCGGCCGTGCTCGGCGCCGTAGTCGTCACGGCACAGCGGCTCGGTGAGACCGAGGCGGCCGCGCTCAGCCGTCGAGCCAACGCTCCCAACGTCGTCAACGTGCTCGCGGGAGACGTGATCAGGGCGCTTCCCAACGCCAATGCCGCCGAGGCTGCAGGTCGTTTGCCGGGCGTGAGTACAGAACGCGATGAGGGGGAGGGCAAGTTCGTCCAGATCCGCGGAACCGAGCCTCGACTCACCAACGTCACCATCGACGGCGCACACATACCTGGCACGGAGAAGGGAAACAGAATCCCGAAGCTGGACGACGTGCCGTCCGACATCCTCGCCGCCATCGAGGTAAGCAAGACCTTGACGGCAGACATGGATGCAGATGCGATCGGCGGGTCCGTGAATCTCGTCACCAAGACACCCACGGGCGCACCAACGGGGTACGTCTCCGCACAGTACGGTCAGATCACACTGCTCAACAGAAACCAGTATCAGGGCGGGTTCGCGTACGGTGGCCGCTTCGGCACCGACCGCAAGCTCGGTCTGCTACTCGGCGGATCGGCGGACCGCAACAACCGTGTGATCAGCGATCTCGAGCCGGCGTGGGGAGTGGATGGCAACGGCCGTTCGTATCCGAACGACTGGAGCCAGCGCGACTATCTGTACGCACGCAACAGATATGGGCTTGGTGGCGACATCGACTATCGGTTCGACAACGGCTCTACCGTTTACCTGAAGGGCCTTTACAGCCGCTTCGAGAATCTTGGAACGACCTACGTGACTGACGTTGCGACCGGGGCAACTGGCACCACCTTCGGAAGTACCGGAGACTCCGCGGCTGCCGGCTCGCACGGATTCGGCACTGGCGCCGAGGTCACGCGCGAGGCTTACAACCGCACACCGAACGAGCAGATGTACGGGTTGAACCTCGGCGGTACCACGCAGATGGGCGCCATCGCTACACGCGCGACGCTCGATATTGCGGGCACGTCACAGAATGTCAGTGATTACAGATTCAGCCCGTTCGTGTACGACGGACCGAACGGAAGCGGGCTCACGGTGGCTTACGACGCATCCAACCGCAAGATCCCAACGTTCCAGTTTGTGAATGGTGTGATGACGGCAGCGGCGGCCACTCCGTCCAACTTCGCGCTCGACCATTACTTCACCAACGATGGGAATACAACTGGTCGCGATGTGGGTGGCGCACTTGACTTCTCTGCTCTGTGGCACAGCGACGACGAGTCATGGACGTCGGAGTTCAAGTTTGGCGGCAAGATCCGCGACGAGACCAAGAACTACCTGGCCAATGGAAGTTTCTTCACAACGTCTCAACCATTGCTGCTATCAGCGGTGACGAGCAGCTTCTCGGACCCGAGCTACTACTCATCCGCATCGAACGCCTTCAGCATTGGCGCAGTACCCAACGAACCCGCTGCGCGCGCCTATGAGAACGCGCACGCTACCGACTTCGAGAACAAATCGAATATCGTTCGGAACGAGCTCGCCAGCTTCGATGGCTCGGAGCGGGTCTACTCCGGATATGTGAGCAACACGATGACCACCGGACCTGTGCAGCTCTACCTCGGACTGCGGCTCGAGAACACGCACACCTCCTACACGGGCCACGCGATTCAGCAGGACACGAGCGGCGTCGTGAGCGGAATCACGAAGGTACCGGGAACGCAGACCTACTCCGATCTCTTCCCCAGCGCGCAGATCAAGTACGACGTCACCCCCGGTACTGACGTGCGTGTAGCGGTGACCCGCGGCATTGCCAGACCGAACTACTCATCGCTCGCGCCGTCATTGCAGGGGACGCTGGGCGGAAGCAAGGCCAACCCGTCCAATCTTTCATCAGGCAATCCGGACCTCAAGCCACAACACGCGTGGAACTATGACCTGCTTGTGGAGCACTTCTTCCCGTCGGTGGGAGTGCTATCAGGCGGTGTTTTCTACAAGAGCATATCGGGCTTCATTTTCAACCGGACCTTCATTTACAACGGTCCCGTGACAGCTTTTGACGGGCAGGCGGGGACGAGACCGGAAAACGGCGGAGCTGGTCACCTGCTTGGCTTCGAGGGAGAGTGGACCCAGCGCTTCGTCTTCCTTCCAGATGCGCTTGCCGGACTCGGGATCGACGCGAATTTCACGCACGTGGATTCACGCGTGCTGGTCGATCCAACCACCGGTCGAGAGGCTCCCCTGCAGCGCCAGTCGCCCAACCTGGCGAATACGGCACTCACCTACGACTACGGCCCCATTTCCGCCCGCGCTGCATGGGCATATCAGGGTGCCAACATCACGAGCTATGGCGACGGAACCGCGACCGCCGCCGGTGATACCTACTTCTACGCGCACTCGCAAGTAGATGCATCGGTCATCTTCAGCGTGACGCCCAGAGTACAGCTACAGCTACAGGGGCTCGACCTGAACAACGCGGTGTTCGGATTCTTCAACGGGACACCCAAGCAGGACTACGCGATCCAGCGTGAGTACTACGGCCGTACCGTCTACCTCGGTGCCAAGTACAACCTGTGACAGTCCTGCGCGTTCGCGGCGTTCGCCGAGGTATCCGCTCGGCGAACTGCGGGATTGTTGCATGCGTTCAGCACGTTCCACGCGCTCCTGCGGAGAAACAGGGGTCAGAGTGCACTTCTTACAGTCAATCCCAACGCCTGAACTCAGGAAACTGCACTCTGACCCCTGTTTCTCTTCTGTTTCTCTCTTGATTGACATGATCACAATCACTGTCGCGAATACCTTCGCCTTCACCGCGAAACTCCTCGCCGATCGCGCTCCCAACACCTGCGCTGCCTTCACGGCGTTGCTTCCCTATCGCCAGCGCTTGATCCATGCCCGCTGGAGCGGCGAGGCATGTTGGATCCCGCTCGGCGACTATCAGCTTGGTGTCGGCTATGAGAACCACACGAGCCATCCGTCGCGCGGCGACCTGCTCTGGTATCCGGGCGGCATCAGCGAAACGGAGTTGCTGTTCGCATATGGTTCGTCAGTCTTCGGAAGCAAAGTCGGTCAGCTCGCAGGAAACCATTTTCTCGAGATCATCGATGGCGGGGAACGACTCGAGGAGATGGGGCGCTACGTGCTGTATCATGGCGCGCAGGACATCGTGTTCGAAGCGGCGTGATTCTTAACGGGGGGTCAGAGTGCAGTATTCTGGTCCCAGGTGTTGCAATCGACTGAATGGAAAGACATCCTCCCCATCGTATGTTGTGGCTCCATCACTGGAGCTGCACCATGCCACGCCAGCCGCGCCTGGACATCCCTGGTATCGCCCAGCACGTGATCCAACGGGGCAACGATCGCAAGCCGTGCTTCTTTCGTGAATCGGACTACCTCCGTTACCTGCAAGCTCTGCGTGAACTGTCCATGCGGGAACATTGTGCCGTGCATGCGTACGTGCTCCTGTGCGGGCGCGGATGGTGGCGGAGCCCAAAGATTATCGTTGGTCAAGCTATGGGGCTAATGCATTCGGTGCCCGGGATCCGGTGATTCGCGCGCACCCGAACTACCTCGCGCTCGGCGAGGATACCGCAATGAGGCATGCGGCATATCGGACGCTGGTCAACGGTGCGATCTCGGAGCAAGACGTTCAGGCCATCCGCTTGCATCTGCAACGCCAGCATGCGCTTGGTCCGGATGGCTTTCGTGCGAGCATCGAAGCGCAGCTAGGGCGCCGCGCAGGCCCCGCAAGGATCGGACGGCCACGCAAGGATCGTGAGGCTCAGAGAAGTGCACTCTGACCCCTGTTTCCCCGGCCTCGCTGCATTATGGCGTGAAGGAACACCGCGCTGGCGGTGTCGTGTTGCGAGTTACGAATGTCGCCAAGACGGTGGCGGATTGTTTCAAGTTTCGCAACAAGATCGGACTGGACGTGGCGCTGGAAGCGCTGCGCGACGCGGTGCATTACGAACGCGCCTCGACGGATGCCATCTGGGAGGCAGCCAGGGTCTGCCGGGTTACGCGCGTGATGCGCCCTTATCTGGAGTCGCTGCCGTGAGCGATCCACGCGCGGAATCGGTGCGCACCCGTTTGCTGAACCGGGCACACGAGCGCGGCGCAGTGATCTTGGTCAAGGCGAACGGCGGGCCAAGCGCCGCTCGGTCGATCTTCAGCACAGCTTCTTGCCGTAAAGTAACATCTATGTTACCATTGAACTAGCGCAAATGCGAGTCGAGGAGTACATCAGACACGATCGCTCGAACCCTTATCGGCGCTGGTTCGATGCCCTCAACGCGCACGCTGCCGCGAAGGTGGCCGTTGCCACGTTCCGGCTGAGCCAGGGGAATACCTCGAGCGTGAAATGGTTCGATGGGATCGGAGAATACAGAATTGATTGGGGACCCGGCTACCGGATCTATCTCGCGCAGGACGGCGCAGACTTGATCATTCTTTATGGTGGCGGCACCAAGAAGCGGCAGCCGCAGGACATCGCCAACGCGAAGGCCCTGCATGCGGAATATCGAGCCCGAAAGGCGGAAGCATTGACTGCAACAGAAAAGAAAACACGGCGGCCGCAGCAGCGCCGCACGAAGAGGTGACGCATGGCATTGACTCGTGATTTCAAGGAAACCGTTGTCGCACGCGTGCGCCGAGACCCGGCGTTCGCTAAGGCGCTGCTGGATGAGGCGGCCACTCTCTTCCTGAATGGTGAACCTCACGCGGCACGACTGGTCCTGCGCGAGCTTGTGAACGCGACAGTCGGGTTCGAAAAGCTCGCCACGCTGACAGGCATTCCGAGCAAGAGTCTCCATCGGATGCTCGCAGTGAATGGCAATCCCAACATGGACAACGTCGCAGCGATCTTCGACGCAATCCGGCAACGGCTCAAGGTCGATCTCCGCGCTCGTTCGGTGGTTGCCGCCTGAGCAATTTCGCCTTCCTCGAGCGCGAGTAAGTGATTCGGGGCAACGGACTGCAACCTATTCAAAACGCGTCAATGAACGAATACGGTATCTTTCATCGCGTCGCATCGAGCGACAAGCACAAAACCCGCGCCGTTATCGTTTTTCTCGGTCATTGATACCCGATCTGGAATAGTCCACCTGTAATGAAGAAGATCGGATTTCTTTCGTTCGGCCACTGGACGTCATCGTCGCAGTCGCAAACACGGTCGGCGGCGGATGCGCTGCTGCAATCCATCGATCTCGCCGTTGCTGCCGAGTCGCTCGGCGCGGACGGTGCGTACTTCAGGGTCCACCATTTCGCCCGGCAACTTGCGTCGCCGTTCCCGCTGATGGCGGCGGTTGGCGCGAGGACCAGTCGCATCGAGATCGGCACTGCAGTCATCGACATGCGCTACGAGAATCCATTCTACATGGTTGAGGATTCCGGGGCGACAGACCTCATCGCAGGCGGGCGGCTGCAGCTCGGGATCAGTCGCGGCTCGCCGGAGCAGGTGATCGACGGCTGGCGCCACTTCGGCTACGCCCCGCCGGAGGGGATGACCGA
>PLEG01000059.1 GCA_003136975.1 Gemmatimonadota bacterium
CCGTACGTCGGCGCGATCACGCTCATTGTGATACTGACAATCGCGGCGCTCACGGTGTTCGATAGTGTGGGACACGCGTTGTTGATACCCGGAAGTTTTGTCGCGCTGAATCTGATTCAGGGAAATCTCGGTGGACCGATGGTGATGGGACATCGGCTTTCGCTGAACCCCGTCGCGATATTCATCGGCGTCGCATTCTGGTGGGAGCTGTGGGGAATAGCGGGCGCGTTCCTCGCGGTCCCGATGTTGGCGTCACTCAAGATCGTCTGCGATCACGTCGAGTGGCTCAGCGGTGTCGGCGAGTTTCTCGGCCAGCGCGACGAGGACGAGCGGAGGCTGGCGGTACGCCCGGCGACTACGTGATAGATGCCCGCACGCAGCGCGCCTGACGCGTTCACCGGCTTTCGGCCGGCGGCACTGACATTTCTTCGATCTCTGGCGCGGAATAATAAGCGGGAGTGGTTTGAGGAGAATCGGGAGCGGTACGAGCGCGAAGTAAAGCGCCCGCTCGCCGTTCTTGTCGAGGAGATCGACGCGCGGTTGGGTGACATCGCGCCGGAGATGATCGGTCATCCTAAGAAGTCGGTATTCCGGATCTATCGCGACGTGCGATTCTCGAAGGACAAGTCGCCGTACAAGACGAATGCAGCGGCGTGGTTCTACCATCGTGATGCGGGGCATGCGGTGGGAACGCAGGCGGTGCATGGTGGTGCCGGATTTTATTTTCAGATCGCGCCGAACGAGTGCATGATTGCCGGCGGGATATGGATGCCGCCCGGCGAGGCGCTCAAGACGTTGCGCATGGCGATCGCGGATGATCCGGATGCGTTGACGTCGATTCTCAAGCAGCCTGCGTTCAAGCGTGCGTTTGGGAAGTTGAGTGAGGAAGCGGTGCTCAAGCGGACACCGCGCGGATTCGATCCTGATCATCCGGCTGCGGAGTTGCTGAGGTACAAGTCGTTCACGGTGAGCCGACCGTTGACGGAGGATGAGATACTGAGTCCGAAGCTTCCGGATATCGTTGCGAAACACTACGCCACGACGTTGCCGTTGATCCGTTGGCTTAATCGAGTGCTCGGGCTACCGCCGCACAGCCGGCGGTAACTACACCATGACCCCGGTAACGACGCCGAGCGCGCAGAGTGGCGTCGCGTATGACCGGGCGCGTGAGTTGGTGATGGAGTATGGGTGGAACTCTACGGCTTACCAGATACTCAATCCGGGGTTCGAGCTGTGGTTTTCGTCGTCACGTCCGGCGGTGGTTGGGTACGTGCGCGCGGGTGGGAGACGAGTGGTTGGCGGTGCACCGATCGCTCCAGATGCTGATCTCCGTGATGTAACTGAGGAATTTGAAAGGGACTCAAGAGCGCAGGGCCTCGGCGTTGTTTATTTCGGAGCGGAGGAGAGGCTCGAGGCGTTGTACCGGGATACTGCGACGCACACTGCGATACTACTCGGTGCGCAGCCGGCCTGGGATCCGAAAGACTGGTCCGAGATAATTGCGACGCATTCATCATTACGGGCGCAGTTGAATCGGGCGCGCAATAAAGACGTTAGCGTTTCGCTTTGGTCGTCGGAACGAGCTGAGCATAATCCTCAATTGAAGAAGCTGCTTGAGGAATGGCTCGGCACTCGCGGTTTACCGCCGCTTCATTTTCTTGTGGAGCCAGAGACGCTAGGCCAGCTCAAGGATCGGCGAGTGTTTGTTGCTACGCGTGGGGCTGTGCCGGTGGGATTTTTGGTTGCGTCGCCGATACCTGCACGGAATGGATGGCTTACAGAGCAGTTCGTGCGCGGACATGATGCGCCAAATGGAACTGCGGAGTTGATGATTGATAGTGCGGTGCGGTGGGTCGCGGAGCAACGTGCCAACTATGTCACGCTCGGGCTGGCTCCATTGTCGACGAGAGCTGGAGAGATGACGAGTCATTCGGTATTGGTTCGACTCGGTTTTCGTTGGGTGAGAGCGCACGGGAGGCGGTTTTATAACTTCGAGGGACTAGACTCGTTCAAGGCGAAGTTTGCACCGGACAAGTGGGAGGCGGTTTACGCGCTTGCGAACGAGCGGCGGTTTTCTGTGAGATCGTTGTATGCGATCGCGTCGGCGTTTACGCAGGGGAGGCCGTTTAGAACGGTTGCACACGGCTTGATGCAGGCGGTTAGGCAGGAGCTAAGGTGGGTGCGGAGCTGAGTGGAGACCGCCTCTAGCAACGTTCGGACGCAGGTCGCGCGCTGAGCGAGTGAAGGTCGACGGTTCGGAAAAGATCGTCCAGGGCGGCGAGGTGCCGTGGTTCCCGGCCACATCGTACCGGGGATGCAGCGGTCAGCTCGCGGCCACGCTTTGACTGGTCGAGGCCGCGTTGCGGAACACATATGGATGCGTCAGATTGGAACTATTGAATGTCGAAGGCGGCGATGCACGCACGAATTCCGACAAGTAACCGTTGAAGGCAATACGCGCTTGGAGTTTGGCGTTTCTCGATGCACCGCACTCGCGGCTACCCGGATCCCTATATTGCCATACCCCCTCCGCGCACACGCTAATGGCACTATGAAAGTGTCCGAACGTCGGCTCGAAGACGAGCTGATCGAGAAACTCAACGACCTGAAGTACGAGTTCCGCAACGATATCCGCGACCGCGCGGCACTCGAGAAGAACTTCCGGGAGAAGTTCGAGACGCTGAATCGCGTGACTCTCACCGACGCCGAGTTCAGGCGCCTTTTGGACGAGATCGTCACGCCCGACGTATTCACGGCCGCGCACACGCTTCGTAACCGCAACAGCTTCACGCGCGACGATGGAACTCCTCTCAACTACACACTCGTCAACATCGCCGACTGGTGCAAGAACACGTTCGAGGTTGTCAGTCAGCTTCGCATCAATACCGATTATAGTCACCATCGCTACGATGTCCTGCTGCTTATCAACGGCGTGCCTGTTGCTCAGATCGAGCTGAAGACCCTCGGCATCAATCCGCGGCGCGCGATCGAGCAGATCGTCGAGTACAAGAACGACCCGGGCAACGGTTACACCCGCACCATCCTCTGCTTCATTCAGCTTTTCATCGTCAGCAACCGCGACTCCACTTATTACTTCGCCAACAACAACGCACGTCACTTCTCTTTCGAAGCTGACGAGCGCTTTCTACCGATCTATGAGTACGCGGCGCCGGACAACTCCAAGATCAAGGGCATCGACCGCTTCGCTGATGCATTTCTCGCGAAGTGCGCGCTGGGGCAGACCATCAGCCGCTACATGGTCCTCGTTGCCAGCGAGCAGAAACTCCTGATGATGCGGCCCTACCAGATCTACGCCGTCAAGAACATCGTCGAATGCATCGACAAGAATCTGGGCAATGGCTACATCTGGCACACCACGGGCAGTGGCAAGACGCTAACCAGCTTCAAGGCCTCGACGCTTCTCAAGGCCGATCCAGCGATCGACAAATGCGTCTTCGTGGTGGACCGCAAGGACCTCGACCGCCAGACACGCGAGGAATTCAACCGCTTTCAGGAGGGATGCGTCGAGGAGAACACCAACACCGGCACCCTCGTTCGTCGTCTGCTCTCGAACGATGCCGCCGACAAGGTTATCGTCTGCACCATCCAGAAGCTCGGCCTCGCGCTCGACGAAACCAGCAAGCGCAACACGGGGCGAGAGAAGCGAGGACTGTCGATGTACAAGGATCTGCTCGAGCCGCTGCGCGACAAGCGCATGGTGTTCATCTTCGACGAATGCCACCGCTCGCAGTTCGGGGACAATCACGACGCAATCAAGGATTTCTTCCCCAAGGCGCAGCTGTTCGGCTTCACCGGCACGCCAATCTTCGAGCAGAACGCTATCTACAAGCGCGCCGAGGGCGATGTAGGGACCTTCAGGACCACGCAGGATGTCTTTCAGAAGTCGCTGCACGAATACACGATCACGCACGCGATCGAGGACCGGAACGTCCTGCGCTTTCACGTCGACTACTACAAGCCGGATGGAAAGAATCCGCCCAGGCCAGGCGAAACGCTCGCCAAGCGCGCTGTCGTCGATGCCATCCTCGCCAAGCACGACGCCGCGACGGGCGGGCGCAAGTTCAACGCGCTCTTCGCTACTGCGTCGATCAACGACGCGATCGAGTACTACGGCATCTTCCAGCAGGCACTGGCCGAAAAGCAGAAGGAAGACCCGGATTTTGTCCCGCTCAGCATAGCGGCCGTCTTCTCTCCACCGGCCGATGTCAGCGCCGACGTGAAGCAGCTTCAGGAGGACCTGCCGCAGGAGCTGGAAGACAACAAGCACAATCCGGAACAGAAGAAGGAGGCGCTCAGGAGGATCATCGCCGACTACAACGAGCGGTTCGACACGAATTACCGCATCGATGATTTCGATCTGTACTACCAGGACGTCCAGAAGCGCATCAAGGACCAGCAGTTCCCCAACGCGGATCTACCCAAGAAGGGCCGCGAGAAGATCGACATCACCATCGTGGTCGACATGCTGCTGACAGGCTTCGACAGCAAGTACCTCAACACGCTCTACGTCGACAAGCCACTCAAGCACCNNCGGTCTGATCCAGGCCTTCAGTCGCACCAACCGCGTGCTGAACGACACCAAGCCATACGGCCACATCCTCGATTTCCGGGGCCAGCAGAAGGAGGTCGATGCCGCGATCGCGCTCTTCTCCGGCGCCAATGCCGACAAGGCTCGCGAGATCTGGCTCGTGGATAAGGCGCCTGTCGTGATCGACAAGCTCACGGCGGCGAGGGGCGCACTCGACAAATTCATGAAGTCGCAGGGTCTCGACGCGAAGCCCGACGATGTCGCCAACCTTAAGGGCGATGACGCCCGGGCGGCGTTCATCAAGCATTTCAAGGATGTGCAGAGACTCCAGACTCAACTCGATCAGTACACCGATCTGACCGCCGAGCAGGAAGCGACGATCGAAAAAGTGCTGCCAAGAGACGAGCTGAGCGCATTCCGCGGTGTCTATCTGGAAACTGCGCAACGACTCAGGTCTCAGCAGCACAAGTCCGGAGACGCAACGAACACGGATCTCGATCAGCTCGATTTCGAGTTCGTCCTCTTCGCCTCGGCAATGATCGACTACGACTATATCATGAAGCTGATTGCCGACTTCTCCACCATGAAGCCCGGCAAGGCGATGATGAGCCGGGACGAATTGATTGGACTGATCGCCGGCGATTCCAAGTTCCTCAATGAGCGCGACGACATCACGGAATACGTCAGGAGTCTCAATGCGGGCGAGGGTCTCGACGAAGCGGCGATCCGTAAAGGCTACGAGAAATTCAAGGACGACAAGGCCAGCCACGAGCTGTCCGAGATTGCCGACAGGAACGGCGTGCCGGCGGCGTCGTTCGGCGGTTTCGTTGACGCGATTCTCAATCGCAGAATATTCGACGGAGAGAAACTTACCGAACTACTCGTGCCACTCAACCTCGGCTGGAAGGCACGCACGCAGAAGGAATTGGCGTTGATGAGCGATCTGATTCCGTTGCTGAAGAAGCGCGCCGGAGGACGGGAGATCTCTGGGCTCAAGGCGTACGAGGAATGACGATGGCGAAGCGGGGCACATCGACGGCGATGCCGAAGCTACGGTTTCCGGAGTTTCGGGGGCAACGGTCATGGGAGATCAAGGAGCTTTCCCAGCTTCTGACGACAATTTCAAATGGCCTCAGTCTGCCTCAGAACAGCTCTGGATCTGGTCTCAAAGTCACTCGAATTGAAACTATCGCCGATGGGACGATCGATCTAGATCGCGTTGGCTACGTGGAGACGACAAAAAAGGATATTGAAGACTACCGTCTGAATATTGGTGACGTGCTCTTCAGTAACATCAACAGTGTCGCCCACATTGGTAAGTCAGTCCTGGTCGACACAGATCAAGATCTGTATCACGGAATGAATCTCCTGCGGCTTCGGGTTGATGCCGAGTCAAATTCGCCTCACTTTGTCTATTTCTCAATTAACACTCCGCCTGTTCGTGAATCCTTTCGTGAGAGAGCGAATAAGGCTGTAAATCAAGCGAGCATCAACCAAACAGAAGTCAGCCGTACTCTGATCCCCGCGCCATCTCGAATCGAACAACAAAAGATCGCCGACTGCCTGACGTCGCTGGACGAGGTGATTGCCGCGCAGGGACGGAAAGTGGAGGCATTGAAGGCTCATAAGCGCGGGCTGATGCAGCAGCTTTTTCCCCGCGAAGGCGAAACCGTTCCCCGGCTGCGGTTTCCGGAGTTTCGCGATGGGCCGGAGTGGGAGGAGAGGACGCTAGGAGAAATTAGTAAGCTCGTACGCGGCCCCTTCGGCGGAAGTCTCAAAAAGGAAATTTTTGTCGAAAATGGGTATGCAGTCTATGAGCAGTCGCATGCCATCTATGGCGACTTTAGCTCGTTTAGATACTACATCTCTGAGGATAAGTTCGACGACCTAAAGCGATTCGCAGTTGCTGCAACCGACATCATCATGAGCTGCTCTGGGACAATGGGCAAGTTTGCAGTTATTCCCCACGACGCAGCTGCTGGCGTCATAAACCAAGCATTGCTGAAGTTAACTGCCACGCCAAGCTGCAATCCCCAATTCTTGAAAGAGGTTCTTGAACTGCCGAGTGTGCAGCAAAAGCTTTTGTCTCAATCGGGCGGAGGAGCGATCCAGAACGTCGTCTCCGTGGATCAGATAAAAGCACTCCCTTTGCGGCTGCCCGGTGAGAGTGAGCAACGCAAGATCGTAGACTGCGTCGCCTCGTTCGACGCCCAGATCGCTGGAGAGTCCGAAAAGCTCGCCGCCCTCAAGACCCACAAGCAGGGTCTGATGCAGCAGTTGTTCCCCTCACCGGTGGAAGCGAGTGCATGAGTGGCCTGATCCTCTACACCACCGAGGACGGCCAGAACCGCATCCAACTGCGCGCCGACGGGCAGACCGTATGGCTCACCCAGCTGGAAATGGCCCAGCTGTTCGCCGCCACCAAGCAGAACATCTCCCTGCACCTGAAAAACATCTTNNGAGTTGGCCGAGGATTCAGTTGTCAAGGAATCCTTGACAACTGCCACCGACGGCAAGCGCTACCAGACCCGGCTCTACAACCTCGACGCCATTCTGGCCGTTGGCTACCGTGTCCGCACGCCACGTGGCGTGCAGTTCCGGCGCTGGGCCAGCACGGTGCTGACCGATTATCTGCGCAAGGGCTTCGTGCTGGACGACGAGCGGTTGAAGAATCCGGACGGGCGCCCGGATCATTTCGACGAGATGCTGGCGCGCATCCGCGACATCCGCGCCTCGGAAAAGCGCTTCTACCAGAAGCTGCGCGACCTGTTCGCCCTGAGCGTGGACTATGACAACACCGACCGTGCCACTCAGGTGTTCTTCGCCACCGTCCAGAACGTGCTGTTGTACGCGGTCACACAGCAAACCGCCGCCGAGCTCATCGCCAGCCGCGCCAGCGCCAACGACCCGCACTTCGGCCTGCGCACGTGGAGCGGCGGGAAGGTACGCAAGCAGGACATCCTGATCGCCAAGAATTATCTGAGCGAAGATGAAGTCGACACGCTCAACCGGCTGGTGGTGATCTTTCTGGAAACCGCCGAGCTGCGCACCAAGAGCCGTCAGGAAATTCCCATGAGCTTCTGGATGGCGAACGTCGGCCAGATCATACAATCCAACGGCTTCCCCTTGCTGACGCATGCCGGCTCCATGAGCCATGATCAGATGGAAGCACAGACCACCGAGCAATACCTGGCATTCGACGCACAACGCAAGCAGCAGGAAGCGCTGGCGGCAGATGCGGCGGACGAAGCCGAACTGACAGCGCTTGAAAGCAAAATCAAAGGACGTTTGAAACCGTGACCGAAAACGATCAGAAGCAACTCGGAAAAACACTCTGGAACATCGCCGACCAGCTGCGCGGGGCGATGAACGCGGACGACTTCCGCGACTACATGCTGTCGTTCCTGTTCCTGCGCTATCTCTCGGACAACTACGAGCTCGCGGCGAAGAAGGAGCTGGGATCGGATTATCCGAAGTCGACGACCGGCGGCGCAACGACGCCGCTGCAGCTGTGGTATGAGAAGAACCCGAAGGATGTGGTGGAGTTCGAGAAGCAGATGCGCCGCAAGGTGCACTACGTCGTCAAGCCGGATTATCTCTGGGGTAACATCGTCCAGCTCGCAAGAACGCAGAGCGACGAGCTGCTCAACACGCTGCAGAAGGCCTTCAAGTACATCGAAGAGGAATCGTTCCAGAGCAGCTTTCAGGGGCTGTTCTCGGAGATCAACCTTGCATCGGACAAACTCGGACGGAAGTACGCCGACCGTAACGCGAAGCTCTGCTCCATCATCAGCGAGATCGCCAGCGGGATGGCGCGATTCTCGACCGATGTCGATACGCTCGGCGACGCGTACGAGTACCTGATCGGACAGTTCGCCGCCGGGTCGGGAAAGAAGGCTGGTGAGTTTTACACGCCGCAGCAGATCTCGAGCATTCTGTCCGGCATTGTCACACTCGACAGCCAGGAACCGAAGACAGGAACCCGGAAGAAGCTGGACAACGTATTCGATTTCGCGTGCGGCTCCGGTTCACTCCTGCTCAATGTGCGTCAGCGCATGAAGGATTCGGGCGGGACCATCGGCAAGATCTTCGGGATGGAGAAGAACATCACGACCTACAACCTTGCACGCATGAACATGCTGCTGCACGGGGTGAAGGACACGGAGTTCGAGATCTATCACGGCGACACGTTGACCAACGATTGGGATTTCCTGCGCGAGACAAATCCCGCGAAGAAGCCGCAGTTCGACGCGGTGGTGGCGAACCCGCCGTTCAGCTACCGCTGGGATCCGGGCGAGGCCACGAGCGAGGACATGCGGTTCGCGAACCATGGTGTTGCGCCAAAGAGCGCGGCAGACTTCGCGTTCCTGCTACACGGACTGCACTATCTCAAGGACGACGGCGTGATGGCGATCATCCTGCCGCACGGCGTGCTCTTTCGCGGCGGCGCGGAGGAGCGGATCCGTCGCAAGCTTCTGACCGACGGTCACATCGACACGGTGATCGGGTTGCCGGCTAATCTGTTCTATTCGACCGGGATTCCGGTGTGCATCCTCGTCCTAAAGAAGTGCAAGAAGCCCGACGATGTGCTGTTCATCAATGCAGCCGATCACTTCAGGAAGGACAAACGGCAGAATCGGCTGGAAGACGAACACATTCAGCAGATTGTCGGGACCTACCAGAATCGGACGGAGCAGGAGCGGTACTCTCGGCGCGTAACCATGAAGGAGATAGCCGAGAATGACTACAATCTGAACATCTCACGCTATGTCAGTACGGCTGAGGCGGAGGTGGAGATCGATTTGGCGGCGACTCATAAAGAACTCGTCAGGATCGAGGAGGAGATCGTGAGGGCAACCAAAATTCACAATACGTTTTTGAAAGAGCTAGGGTTGGCGCCGCTGCCGTTGGGGGAGCTTGCTTCGAAGAAGCGCTGACGGATCGCGTGCGAGATGTAGACGCACAACGGCGTCAGGATTTCAATCATTCTACATTCACCTCTCTGCGCATCGACTATGCACACAAGCGTTAAAACGAGCTGTACTGCGAGGATGACCAACGATGTCAACAAGGGCATGCACCCGTTTCGAGACTGCAACTTGGTAATCGCGGCTCGGGACGATATCGCGTGTTGGTACACTGCTGGCACTGGTCGACGCATCGCACCTACGGTGAAACCTGCGTTCGCGCAACGCGACAAAATCGCGCACATTTAGTGAATGCGTAAAGAAGCCAGGATGCTGCTCGATCGATCGGCGGACTCGCTCGTCCTAGCTATCGAGAAATTCAACTGCCCTTGGGATCGCGGTCGCCAGGAGATTACGCTCCTTCTCCTCGATCGGGCCTTCGAATTGTTACTCAAAGCGGCGATTCTCAATCGAGGCGGTCGGATTCGTGATCCCGGCAAGAACGAAACGTTCGGTCACGATCGCTGCGTACGCATATGTCTCTCTGATAAGACGTTCAAGTGCCTGACTGGTGAGCAGGCGGTAACTATCCAAATCATCAACAGCCTCCGAGATGCTGCTCAGCACTACATGGTCCAAGTGTCCGAACAGCAACTGTACCTGTATGCTCAGGCCGGCGTGACGCTGTATGCCGATTTGCTAAAGTCAGCATTCGGCAGCACGCTTTCGGCACATCTTCCGGAAAGGGTGCTGCCGGTTTCCACTCGGCCACCACGAGATCTTCATGCAGTCGTTAAAGCTGAGTTTGACGACGTGAAGGCCCTCGTCGCGCCAGGGTCGCGGAGACACTTGGAAGCGCGTGCAAAGCTGCGGTCACTCGCGGTTATCGAGGCTTCCTTGAACGGCGTTCGCTCTCAGCCCGGCGAGTCGGAACTCGAGAAGATAGTCACTCGAATCAAGAAAGGCGAATCCTGGCAGAAAATCTTTCCCAGCGTCGCAAGCCTTGGGATCGCGACGGAGTCGACGAACACCGTGGGCGTTGCTATCCGTCTGACAAAGAAGGAGGGGCAACCCGTCATCCTCGTACCAGAAGGTACACCGGGGGCGACAACGGTCGCTGTCCGCCGCGTAAACGAAATCGATTACTACTCGCTAGGCTTAAAAGACCTCTCCGAGAAGGTCGGCTTGAGTCAATCAAGGACGCTGGCGCTAATCCGACATCTTGGATTGCAGGAAAGAGACGACTGTTTCAAGATTATCACTGTTGGACGAGTCACATTCAAGCGTTATTCCAAGCTTGCCATTGAGTTATGCAAAGATGCGTTAAAAACGGTCGATATGGAGAAGGTGTGGGCGCTGAATAATCCATCAGCTTGGCAGGAAGCACGCGAGAAGCAATAGGGCGGGCCAACCGCTAATGCGAACGCCCAGGAAGCGACTCGGGAGGAAGTCGGGCCAGCGTGCACCTGTTGGTGTAAATGCTAACTGCTGGCGTCCGACAAGCCCGCAACAAACTTCACTCTGACCCATATTTCCCCTCAACGCTATCACTCCAAGTCCCGTGATTGATCTGTTCTTCTCATACGCGCATCAGGACGAAGCGATGCGCAACGAACTCGAGATACATCTCGCCATGCTTAACCGGAATGGACTCCTGCGGGCGTGGCATGATCGGCGAATCACGGCAGGACAAGAGCTCGACCACCAAATCAGCCAGCATCTCGAGGCTGCTGATGTGATACTCCTGCTGCTAAGTCCATACTTCTTAGCGTCGGATTACTGCTATGAAAGGGAAGCAGGACGGGCGTTAGCGCGACACGAGGAAGGCAGCGCGGTAGTAATCCCAGTAATCTTGCAGCCGTGCGATTGGCAAGAGTCGCCATTTCGCAAGCTGCGTGCAACGCCGACTGACGGCAAACCCATCGCCAAGTTTCCGAACGTTCACGACGCGTTTCTGGAAGTAGTCCGGGATATACGCGCGGCCGCCGCGGCGCTGAAAAAAGCGGAGACACCGGTACCGGCTCGGTCCGAAGCCACGATGTCCAGATATGGCAGCGTCGAGCAACCCCGCGAAGAAGGTCGCTCAAGCAACCTACGGGTGAAAAAGTCGTTTAATGATCGCGACAAGGATGCGTTTCGAGAGGAAGCGTTCGCCTATATCGCGCGATTCTTCGAGAACTCTTTGAAGGAGTTGCAAAGTCGCAATCCGTCGACTGAGTTTCGATTTCGAGCGCTTTCGGTCACGGGGTTCACCGTTGCGGTCTACCTCGGAGGCGCCAAGAAGGCGAGTTGCCACGTGTGGCTCTCCGAGGCCAGCTCCTTCGGTCTCGACATCGCGTACTCAGCCAATGACTCGGCTACAACGCACAGCATCAACGACGGCTTGCGAGTCGAGAACGATGGATTCCAACTTGGCTTAAAAACGAGCGGAATGTCCTTTAGCCGCTCGGCCGGCGACGGGCTGTTGACGACACACGGTGCGGCGGAGTACCTATGGTCATCGTTTATCTCACCTCTTCAATAAGAGGGCCCAATGCGTAAGAAGCGCTTCATCTGTGACCGCTGTCAGGAATCGTTCGTGATTGAGGTGTTAGAGCCCGGCGAAGCGGAGCACAAGCGAATTCGTCCGATGCCAGTCCGTTGCCCAAAATGTGACGGGCCTGTTCGCGAAGCATAGCGGCGGCACGCGTTATACACTGTCAGCCAACGAACGCAGCAACTGACCACGAAACTTCCTAAGCACACATTCATGAAAGAGCTTGCGATTGCCCTCATCGCCGCCGCATTAATCGGCCTGGCTACGCTCGGCCGCAAGTATCTCATCACTTGGAACGACGGTCGACGCATTCACAACTGGCTGCGCGCAACGACCAAGGATGAACCGGGGGAAAGTCACCGCACCCAAGTCGAGATTGCCCGAGCTCTACGCCTTTCGCCTGAGCGGGTTTCCACCGCTTGCCGGCGAAACACTCGGTTCCTCACGGCCGATGATTTGTCAGTCAGCATCTGGTGCCGGGAGCGCAAGAGCGTTTACGAAACGCGCGGCATTATCTCATTCTGACCGAGCGCTTCAGCGAACATCCCGAAGCCGCTCTCGAACGAACACGAACGAGGGTCAGATCTTGCGCCTTGCGCGCCGCGAGCACTAGCTGGTTCAACGAGAACTTGGTCAGCCAGCGATTCGCGCGACGAAGTGAAAGCCAAATACGAAAGCGAGCACACCAGCCAGGCAACGCACAAGACTTCGTGCAGCCTGCGCCGTTTGGTGATGAGCGCCGTGGCGCAGATCGCGAGCACGACGGGAATGTAGATCACGTACTCCGTCGGAACTGGCCGTAACCCGATGACGCCCTTCGACACTGTCTCGACGACGTCCAGCAGCGTCGCGGTGAGATAGATCCCGAAGAACCATCGCTTGTTGGTAAAGAAGTACGCCTCGAAATCGAGTCCTTCCGGTACTTCGCGCGGGTAGAGCATCGCGGCCAGCATGAAAATGACAATGGAATAGATCGTGATGAAAAGAAATTCCTCGATGCTCCATGTCTGCAGCCGGTTCCACCAGAACATTCCCCACCAGACCGCGAGGACGTAGACCAGCACGTTCACGGTCCATACGATGTGCACCCAGTAGATCCGGACCGTGTGGCGCATGTGGATGATCTCGCTCACTCCGACGAGGAGATACGTCACTGCGAGGCCCATGATCACGGAGATCAGGACACCGAGGTAGGAGAACAAGTTGTCCCCCTCTTAAGGTCGACTGAACGCGCTGGCGGACGCGTCCCGCATCAGCACGACGTCCCAATCTACCCGATCGTGTTCGCCACGCCGACGAGCGAGCTCCGAACCCGGCTCCGGTGGGTTGGTGAGCGAGGAACTGGGGTCAGCGCGGACTTTCTTGACGCCAGCAGATCGCGTTTACCAAGAGAAGTGCACTCTCGTATCTTGACGACGCCAAGCGAAATCGGGATGTTGATGTCGATGGAACGGCCGGGTCGGCTGAGGCTGATAGCACTCTAGGCGATTGAGCTCGTGCGTCAGGGATCCCGTGGGTCAGATAAGTCCGCCGACTCGTGTTCTCGTTCATTCATTCCGAACGGTAACTTATAGGCCCGATCGTGCGTTTCGTGCGCTCTGAATCGAGAGCCTGCATACGAGGATGGGTAAGATGAACGAGTCCGCCGTTGGTATTGCAGTACGTATCGATGTCTCCAAGTTGAAGCTGGACGTGTGTGTTGTTGATGGTACGAAAGGCGGCACCAAGTTCAAGTACAAAGTCGTGAAGAACACAAGAAGCGGTCATGCGGAGTTGATCGCCTGGCTTGTACAGCGACATCTCCCTTCGGGTGTACCGGTAGTGCTTGAGGCCACAGGTCCCTACAGCGAAGCTGCTGCTACGGCGCTCGCTGACGCCGGCTGGCGGGTGAGTGTTGTGAACCCTGCGCGTGTCAAAGGATTCGCTCAGAGTCAGCTCAGTCGTAACAAGACGGATAAGGCCGACGCTAAGTTGCTTGCCTTGTTCGCCCAGCGATCTGAGCTGGAATTGTGGCAGCCGCCGAGCCCGGCAGTGCGAGAGCTGCACGCCCTGGTAGAGCGACTGCAGGCGCTACAGGAAATGCGCCCAACAGACTTGAAGCCTTGTCTCAGAGTGAACAGTCCAGAGTGATCGCGATGGTCAAGGATCATGTAGAATGGCTCACAGTACAGATCACGCGCATTGAGTCCGAGATCCACGATCACATCGACAGCCATCCGGATCTGAAGCGTGATGCCGATCTGATCCGAAGCATCCCTGGCTGTGGACCGAAGCTGGCTGCTCAATTCCTGGCCTACGTCGGCGACGTGCGACGATTCAAGAACGCCAAGGCGCTGGCGGCATTTGTGGGCGTGACACCCAGGCAGAAGCAGTCCGGCACCTCAGTGAATGGCCGTACGACAATCTCGCGAACTGGTCACGCGGCGGCTCGAAAGGCGTTGTACATGCCCGGGCTGGTCGCCAAGCATCACAACCCAGTGATCGTGGCAATGGCAAAACGATTGGCAAGTCGCGGCATGACACCGAAGGCGATCGTCGGCGCGAGCATGCGCAGACTTGTCCACCTGATCTACGGCGTGATCAACTCAGGCAAACGCTTCGATAAGGAAATCCCGATGCGCGGCCTTGCGTTTCAAGACGGTATCTGACCCCATTTTCTGTAGGACTCCCAGGACTCGCGCTCCATCCGTTGAAGGGCGCTCGCCACGGGACCTGGGCCGTGAGTGTCAGCGGCAACTGGCGGGTGACGTTCCGATTCGAGGGACCTGACGCGACTGACGTAGACTATGAGGACTACCATTAGATGAAGCCGCTCCGCATGCACCAGCCGCCGCACCCCGGCGAGATTCTCCGCGAGCTCTGCTTGGCGCCCCTCGAGTTGAGTGTCACCGAG
>PLEG01000046.1 GCA_003136975.1 Gemmatimonadota bacterium
ACCCGCCCCATCAGCAGTTCCGTCAACTGCCTGCAGTCAACCTCACGTCGCCATGGCCGCTGGATAACCGCACCGT
The DNA here is from genome assembly GCA_003136975.1 of Gemmatimonadota bacterium. GTDB lineage: Bacteria > Gemmatimonadota > Gemmatimonadetes > Gemmatimonadales > Gemmatimonadaceae > Fen-1247. The sequence continues at coordinate 77 of PLEG01000046.1, forward strand.
ACGGCCGCCACTTCCAAGGATCCCGTGCGCAGAACCGGTTCTCGCATAACGACCATGGTCTGCGACAGTGAGCGGAAAATCACTCGATACGTTGCCGCGATCGGTGTGAAGATCAATGTCACCACTCAAGCTTTTCGGCGCGGACACGCTGATGTTTCCGTGGCCAGTTTTGAACATCATGTCATTGGAGCCCAGCGCTGCAGCGGAAGCGAGCTCCACAACTACGTCACCGTGGCCAGTGGTCGCGTGTACCGCACCTGCGCTCGATACGTGAATGGTTCCGTGGCCTGTGTTGGCGGTTACCCGAGACGCTGCGCCAATGACATTCACATCTCCGTGGCCGGAGTTGGCGGTAACGACGCCGGTAACATCGCGCACGGAAATCGTACCGTGTCCACTGCGTGCAACGACCTCGGCGCTCGCGTCCGCGATCGTCAGATCACCATGCATCGTGCCGGCCTGCAACGAGACGCCGGCGGGAAGCCGCACTACAACGTGCATGGCTCGGGGATGCCAATCGTCGTTCCAGCCAGAGTTGGGTGACGAGAGATCATTTGCGTCGCAGTGCGGCATCGTGTTGGAAATTGCGCACACAACTACCTCGGATCCCTGACGCTGAGTGACGAATCGTACCGGCTCCGAAGGTTTTGTGTTCCAGGTCCAACGATCCGACTCCGACTCAGGGGTGGCGTGCACCTCGATCGTGTTTCCAGAAGCGCGCGTAACCTCGACAGTGCCCGCGAGATTGCGAATTCGTAACCAACCACCGGCCGGAACAGTTCCAGTCCACGCAAAGCTGCTGTCGGCAGTCGTTGTCGGGGACAGCACTGGAGGCGTGATGACGGGGATTCCGTGCAACAGTACAACCGATGTTGCAATCAGCGCAATTTTAATCATGGGATGCTCCTGGGGGTAAGACGAGCGTTGCTAGCTGTCCCGGTTGGATGCATAAAGGTCCAGGATGGTTTCCATGGAACCATTCTGTGGATGGATCCAGTTCCACATCAAAAAAGGGTTCCATTTTGTCTTAACGACAGGCATCCAAGCACCGTCTAATTGGCGTACAAAAGGACTGTCCTCGTCTTTCCCGTCGTTGTGACGCGACAGAATGGCAGTCGTAGAAGCTTGGGAAAATTGGCTAAGTGCTTGCAACGGAACAACTTAGCTAATTAGTTAAATAAAAGGCAACCCGGCATGCCTGGTGCTTGTCTAATAGCTGAGCGAAGCACCTGTCCGGGAGGACTTCGTATGGGCCGGCCAACCCCGACCCCACCCCGTTGAACAGTTGTCCCAAAAAAGGGGATTTTATGGCCACTGCTGCTCGTAAGACCTCACCTGCACTCGCCCGAGTCGAGCTCGTCGGATCCACAGTCCGCGAACGACTTCGTACGGCTGAGGACTCCGAAGTAGTTTCGGCGTTCTTGAACGGCGAGGAGCGTGCATTTTCGGAGCTCGTGGAGCGCTACCAGACGCGCCTCCTGAATTTCATCTATCGGACCATCGGCGATCGAGAGAAAGCCGAGGACCTGGTGCAGGAAGTTTTCATTCGGGTTTACCGACATCTGCACCGCTTTGACAGATCGAAGAAATTTTCGACCTGGGTTTACACTATCGCCTCAAACCTTGCGAAGAACGAGCTGCGTAACCGCTCGCGGAATCCGCTGGTTCTGTTTCAGACGATCACCAAGAACTGGCAGGATGAGGAGCGCCCGCTTCAGTTCGAGGATACCGGCAACCGGCCGGACGATCTGTTCCGGAAGCGTGATATTCGCGAGAAGGTCGAGGAGGCCGTCGGACAGCTCCCTGAGCATCACCGGAACGTCTTTGTTCTGCGCGAGCTCGAGGGGAAATCGTACGAGGAGATCGCCGAGATAACCCACACGAATCTGGGGACGGTGAAATCCAGGCTGAATCGGGCACGGAACAGCTTCGCGGAGATTATTGGGCCGTGGCTGGGCTGACCGGGATCAAAGGAGCGAAAGGCGCGTGACCAATTGAAATGGTCACGCGTTTTTTGTTTACACGGGTGGCTTGGGCGGCTGGGAAATTTCGATTGCGCGGTCTCGGCGCTGATGCCTCAGCGCCCTCTACCCGGCTCGCTCGAGTGGAAGTATTATTGACGCCGTCCGGTATCCCTATTCGATGCGCTGTTCAGAGTTCAAAGACTTTCACTGCTCCTTCGTAGACGACACCCTCGCGGGGGTCGAGCTAGTCCGCATGCAGCAGCATATTTCTAACTGTGCTGACTGCGCGCGGCTCGATATCAATGTGCGGCGGTCGCTGATGCTGGTGCGCAGCCTTTCCCCGATTGAGCCGTCGGCTGGCTTTTCGGTGCGGCTTGATGAGCGACTCCGTGAATGCAGGCTGAGTCAGGCAAGTGCATCCGGTGGAGGGTTCCGGACGGTCGCGGCGATTGGCGCCATCGCATCGCTGATCATGCTCGGCTATGTCGCGGAGACCATGAAAACGGCACACCAGCGACCCGCGGACATTGTGTTTCCTCCAGCCATAGCCATGGCGATCCCGCCGGACACGACCCCAGCTCCTTCGATTGTTGCGTCCGTTTCAGCGGGAATCCCGATCTGGCCGGCGGCACTGCTTGTGGAGCAAGGCGGTCTCCAGACCGTGAGCTACACGCAAGCGCGTTAATCGCCGCCCGGCGAAATTAGATTTTGGGCATGGCCTCAGACTCTGCCCTCAAGACGCTCCGCGAAGCCGTGAAAACCAGGCGCTTCGACGGGGCGTATTACGTTTACGGCGATGACGAGTTCCAGAAGAACGAGGCGGTAAAGCAACTCGTAACCGCGGCCGTTGATCCTGCGACACGTGACTTCAATCTCGACACGCGGCGTGCGGCTGACCTCGATGCCGAATCGCTGGGCTCGCTACTAGGCACACCGCCCATGATGGCGGAGCGCCGAATTGCGATAATCCGCGAAGTCGGCGCGCTCAAGAAAGACGCGCGTGCCGCACTCGACAGATATCTGAAGCATCCGTCGCACGATACGATGGTGCTACTTGTGGCTGCGCCGGGTGCGAAGACCGACAAGGTGTTGCAAACATCGACCACGCCAATGGAGTTCAATCCGTTGGACGGAAGCCGTGTCTCGCGCTGGATACTGCATCATGCCAAATCGGAACTTGGCGCCGAGATAACGGAAAGCGCTGCGGATCTGCTTCATGAAGCGGTCGGGAATGACCTGTATCAGCTGGCGGCAGAGCTTGACAAGCTCGCGAGTTATACGAATGGCGAAGTGATAACTGAGGATTCCGTAAGCGCCGCTGTCGGGATCCGGCGGGGAGAGACAGTCGCAGATTTTCTCGACAAGGTGATGCAGCGTGATGTGACGGGCGCGTTGAGCTTGATCCCGCACATTCTATCTCAGCCAAAGACCAGCGGTGTAAGCGTCGTGATGGCGTTGTCCACGCAGATGCTCGCATTGGCATGGGGGCGATGCCGTCTTGATTCCGGACTACCGTCGGGGCGTCTCGAAGGTGAGTATTTCCAACTGCTCAAATCGACTGGCGCATATCCGGCTCGGCCATGGAACGGCGCTGCGCGCGCCTGGGCGCTCGCGGCTCGGGACTGGAAGGTTGCCGAATGCGATCGAGCAGTAGTAGCACTTCTGGCCGCTGACGTAGCGCTCAAGGAGTCGCGTGTATCGTCCGAAAACCAGATCCTTGCGACGGCGGTTCTCGCCATCTCATCTGTGTCAGGTCGTCGTCGCGCAGCTTAATTCGCGACAGTATACGGTCACCAAGGCAGCATTCTCGCGACAATATAGGCAAATCGATGCATTCCGAGATTTTGGCAAGACGTTCAATTGCAAGGCGCGGATGGATCTACGCGCTGTATGGTGGCCTCGCGCTGCCAGTTCTTGTTGGCGCTCAGTCAGCGCGGGATTCGTCGCTGTACCTCCAAGCGCAGCAGATGGTAGCCAACGGAGACGCAGCGGACGGGCGAAAATTGGCTGACTCTGTGGCTGCTGCCGCGCCGGTTGGATCGGCTGGATACGCCGAGGGATTATTCTGGCGTGCGACGTTGTCGGAGAATGCGCGGGACTCGGAGCATGAGTACCGGCAGATCATCGTTGACTATCCACTGTCGGGCCGAGTGCCTGACGCGCTGCTACGAATAGGCCAGCTGGAATCCGCACGCGGTGACAATGCGGCGGCGCTCCAGCACTTTCAGCGTCTGGTCCTGGAGCATCCACAGAGTCCGCTTCATGCGGAGGCGAGTTATTCGGTCGCGCAGATGTACTTCGGCGCCAACGATCCGCCACGTGCCTGTCTGGCGAGCGCGGACGCGCTCGCCAGCGTGCGGGGTTCCAACGTCGAGCTCAAGAATCGGATCGACTTCCAGCAGCAGCGGTGTCGCGGCGTAACGCTGGCCACGAATGCCAAGCCGGCTACGGCATCGGTGGCAACGCCGATTGCGGTTCCAGTGGATAAAGCGGCGGCGACTAAGTCGTCCAAGCCTGCTACCAAGACTAGGACCAAAGCTGCGACGAAGGTTGTTGCCAGGGTTGCCACCAAGACTCCAGTGGCAGATCACAGCGACTCCAACGTGACGGCGCCAATCGAACCCACGACGGCCACCAAGACCGGAGTTGTTTCGCGTGCGCCGACGAAGGAAGAAGTTGCGAGAGCGTTGGCGTCGGCGGAGACACCCCGGCTGTCCAAAAAGCCAAAGGCAGCAGCATCCAAGGCAAAATCGATCAGCGCGGCCACATCATCCGCACCCGCGCGCGATACGGCGACGCCGGCGGTTGCATCAGATGAACCAGCGTCCAAGTCCGGATCGTTTGCGATCCAGGTGGCGGCATTCAGTACCAAAACGCCGGCGACCCTGCTCGTCGCCAAATTGCGCGGGCGCGGATATAACGCGTACGTAGATGGTGCGAGTGCGCCGTATCGTGTGCGCGTTGGGCGCTATCCAACGCATGCGGCAGCCGCGGCTGAATTGGTGAAACTGAAAGCCAAGCAGATAGACGGATTCGTGGCAGAGAGGTAGTCTCGTGGCGACGCAGGCGGTGACGCCACTCATGCAGCAGTATCGGGAGATCAAGGCGAGACATCCCGGTACCATCCTGTTCTTCAGGATGGGCGACTTTTACGAGACGTTCTACGAGGACGCCGAGCTGATCGCGCGTGTGCTTGGCATAACACTCACTTCTCGCAACAACGGTGGTGCGGCGCAGGTTCCGCTCGCTGGTGTGCCTGTAAAAGCTGGTCCTGATTACGTGCGCCGGCTGGTACAGCTCGGCCATCGTGTATCGATCTGCGAACAGGTAGAAGATCCAAAGACGGCGAAAGGAGTCGTGCGGCGCGAGGTGGTTGAAACCGTGACTCCCGGCGCCGCGTTCTCGGATGAGCTGCTGGATGGATCGCGCAACAACTATCTGTGCGCGATGGCGGTCGACATGAAGAGCAGCGAGCCACGCGTTGGCATAGCCGCTCTGGATCTCTCCACTGGTGAGCTGCGGCTGCTCGTAGTAGCGCATACGGAAATGGAAGCGATGCTCGCGCGACTGTCTCCTCGCGAAATCGTCGTTCCCGACGACGTCGTAACCGCTTTCGACAGCACTCTCGTAGCGCAGCGCCCAGCGTGGGAGTTCGATCCTGCAATGGCTCGCGAGGAACTGCAGCGACAGTTCGGTGTGCGCTCGCTGGACGGCTTCGGTGTCGAATCGTCCGATGATATAGCTGTCGGTGCGGCTGGCGCATTGTTGCGATACGTGCGCGAGCTGCAACCCTCGGGAGTTCCGCATCTCCGGCCGCCGGTGATCGAGCGATCGGGCGGTACGATGCCGCTGGACGAAATGACGCGCAGAAATCTCGAGCTCACCGAATCGCTTCGTGGTGGCGCAGGTCAGGAAGGTACGCTCATTGGAGTGCTCGACCGCACGCTCACTCCGATGGGAGCGCGGCTACTACGACAGTGGATTCTCGCGCCACTCACGAATGTCGCAACGATCGATGCGCGCCTGGATGTGGTTGGCGCGTTCGCTTCGGATGCCATGACGCGTGCCACAATGCGCGCGGCTCTCGACGGTGTGCGTGACATTGAACGTCTCGCTGCCAAGGTCGCCGCAAGCCGCATCACTCCACGCGAGTTACGGGCACTCGGCGATTCTATCGCGCGACTTCCTGACGTGGAGAGTGCGGCAAGCCGAATCCGCGGCGACATGCTCAAGGGAATACTCGACACCTGGGACGCATGCAAGGAATTGGGCGACGACATACTCGATTCGCTGGTGGAGCGTCCGCCAACTGCGCTCGGTGAAGATCCAACTATTCGCGTTGGATTCGATGGCGATCTTGATGAGCTGCGCTCGTTACGCGATGGCGGGAAGGACGGAATCGCGCGTATCCAGAGCGAAGAGCGCGCTCGCACCGGAATCAGCTCGCTCAAGGTTGGCTACAATCGTGTGTTCGGTTATTACATCGAAGTATCCAACACTCACGGCCACAAGATCCCGGACGATTATCAGCGCCGGCAGACACTGACTGGCGCCGAGCGCTACGTCACGCCCGCGCTCAAAGAATACGAGGAACGTGTTCTCACAGCTGCGGATCGGATCGAATCGAGAGAGCGGGAACTGTTCGAGACACTGCGGGCGCGCGTCGCGCGCGATGTTTCACGACTGCAATGCGCTGCGCGTGTGATCGCTGAACTGGACGTGCTCTCGACCCTCGGTGAAGTTGCTGAAGCAGAAGGATATGTGCGACCGAAAATGACCGATGGGTTCGATCTTCGAATTGTTGGCGGACGGCATCCGGTGGTGGAGCGTATGATGCCGCGTGAGAAATTCATTCCGAATGACGTCACACTGATAGTGGACGCACGCGTGATAATTCTCACTGGCCCGAACATGGCTGGTAAGTCGACGGTACTTCGCCAGATCGGTCTTATTGTTCTCATGGCGCAGATTGGTGGGTTCGTTCCAGCGCGCTCCGCTGAGATCGGAGTCGTTGACCGGCTGTTCACGCGTGTTGGCGCTAGCGATAACCTCGTGCGTGGTCAGTCCACCTTCATGGTCGAGATGAGCGAGACGAGCTCCATTCTGCATTCGGCGACCTCCCGGTCGCTCGTGTTGCTGGACGAGATCGGTCGTGGCACTTCTACTTATGACGGTGTATCCATCGCATGGGCAGTGACCGAGCACATTCACGATGAGATAGGGTGCAAGACCGTATTCGCGACGCACTACCACGAGCTCACACAGCTATCGGACGAACTCGCGGCGGTTCGAAACTTCAACGTACGAGTACGAGAAGTTGGAGAAGAGATCCTGTTTCTGCATACACTGGAGCCCGGCGGTGCGGATCGCTCGTACGGGATAGAGGTCGGGCGTCTGGCGGGCCTTCCTCGGCCTGTATTGAAACGCGCACGGGCCCTCTTGCGTCAATTGGAAGGACAGCATCGCATGGCACCACGCGATCGGGCTGCTGACGAAGCCGTGGGCCAGCTCGCATTATTCGGGTCAGAGCTAAATCCTATCGTAGAAGAGCTAAAGGGGATCGATCCCAATACTATGACGCCGCTCCAGGCGCTCGATACACTCGCGCGTCTAGTTTCGGACGCTCAACAAAAGACGTGAATAGCATGACCAATGATGAGTCGATACCAATCGCGTCGCGTTGGACTGCGGTTGTAGCATCAGTCGCGCTTTTTGCGCTGATCGCCGCTTGTTCCAAAGGCGACGGCACCAAGACTGCATTCGATGCTGGAATGGCGAGACCGGACACGTATCCTATAATGCTGAACAAGGACATGCCGTTCAGATATCCGCCAGCGTTGTACGCCGAGAAAGTACAGGGCAACGTGACGCTCCGGTTGTACGTGGACAAGGATGGATTGGTAGTCGACGACTCGACACGCGTGATTGAATCATCGAAGATTCCAACTCTGGATTCCGCCGCGATCAAGGGGTCGCGTGAGCTGAAGTTCGAGCCGGCGAAATTACGCGGTACGCCAATGCCGGTGTCGATTCTGTTCCCGGTATATTTCCGGCATCCTGACGCTCCGCCGCCTCCAGGGGATTCGATTCTCAAGAAGACCGCGGCGGCAGTCGCTGACAGTACCGCGAAGGCAACGCCGAAACCGGCTGTTGACTCGTCAGCCGCGAAGAAAAGCCCGTCGAAGACCATCAAACACAAGCGCAACTAGAGATAGTAGCAATATGCATATAAAGCGTAATGAACGACCATACGATAACGTGCTCGAGACGATCGGGTGGACGCCGCTGATCCGGTTGCATCGCGTGACACGGGGGATTCGCACACCGGTGTATGGCAAGCCCGATTTCTTCAATCCTGGCGGGTCGGTCAAGGATCGCATTGGGTTGCCAATTATAGAGCGCGCCGAGCGTGAGGGAAAGCTGAAACCCGGCGGGACCATTGTGGAAGGAACGAGCGGTAACACGGGCGTTGGGCTTGCCATCGCCGCGGCATTGCGTGGTTACAAGTGCATCTTCACGTTGCCAGACAAGATGTCGCAGGAAAAAGTTCGGTTGCTCAAGGCATTCGGCGCGGAAGTGATTGTGACACCAACTGCTGTTGCTCCGGACCATCCTGACAATTACGTGATGATGGCGAAGCGTATCGCGGAGGAAACACCGAACGCGATTCTTGCGAATCAGTTTTATAATCAGGCGAATCCGGACGCGCATTACGCAACCACTGGACCCGAGTTATGGGAGCAGACCGAGGGAAAGATCACGCACTTTGTTGCATCCGCAGGAACTGGCGGGACAATTACAGGCGTGGGACGCTATCTCAAGGAACGCAATCCGAACATCAAGATCATCGCGGGCGATCCTACCGGGTCGATACTCGCCGAATACTGGCGCAGCCACGGTGAGCACAAGATCGAAGGAAGTCCATACAAGGTCGAGGGAATTGGTCAGGACAAGATTCCGGGAACGCTCGATATGAGCCTGCTGGACGAGTACCACACTGTGAGCGATCGCGACGCGTTCGCGATGTCGCGTCGTCTCACTCGTGAAGAGGGTCTCTTTGTTGGTGGCTCATCCGGATTGATCGCGAAGGTAGCGCTCGATCTCGCGCGCCGGTTGGATGATCCGGACGCACTCGTCGTCACGTTCCTGTGCGACACAGGCGAGCGCTATCTCTCCAAGCTTTACAGCGACGAGTGGATGCGCGAGAACCAGATGTTGGAAGCCGATCACGTTACACTCGGCGACATGCTTGGCCGCAAGGATGAGGACGCGCCTACGATAGTGAGTGTCGCTCCAGCCGCGGGAGTGCGCCAGGCTCTCAACCTCATGGCGCTGCACGACGTGTCGCAACTTCCCGTGATGGATGGTGATGAATGCGTCGGATCGGTCGTCGAGGCTACGCTATCTCAGCGTGGACTCGAGACACCGGCGCTACTCGAGGCGACAGTGCGCGAAGTGATGGATGCACCGTTCCCGTCACTCATGAGCGACGACGCCATCGAATTCGCGATCAAGCTTCTATCCAAGAGCACACCGGCGGTTCTCGTTCGAGAAGACGGCCATCTGCAGGGGATCGTTACACGGTCGGACATGCTGCGATTTATGATGGGTCGGTAGGCATGGCCATCCTATCTCCACTCCGGATCACCGTGCTCATGGGCGGTGCGTCGGCTGAGCGTGACGTGTCGCTTGCTTCGGGCCTTCGGATCGTGGAGGCGCTGTCGAGGCGGGGGCATAAGGTTATTGCACTTGATCCGGCGGGGGGCGTCATATCGCAGGCTGAGCTGGACGAGCTACGCCGGAGCAATGTTGGAACCGAGCCCCCGAGTCTGGAGGCGCTTGCTGGTCTGGGCGGCGGTCGTCTGCGCGATGATCTGATTGCGATGCCCGAGATTCGCGATGCGGACGTCGTGTTCCTCGCGCTTCACGGCGGTCAGGGCGAGGACGGAACGGTTCAGGCCCTGCTAGACATGGCGGGCATTCGGTACACGGGAAGCGGGCATCTCGCAAGCGCGCTGGCCATGGATAAGGACCTGTCGAAGATTCTCTTTCGTGCGGCTGGGGTGCAGACAGCGGATTGGCTCATGGCGCCGCAGCCGGCGGCGCTGGTCGAACAGTCGCTCGGGCTTCCGGTGGTGGTGAAGCCGTCCAAGCAGGGATCGACCGTAGGCCTCTCGATCGTGCGGGACATACTGAATCTGGATGCGGCCGTTGCCGAAGCTTTCAAGTACGATGATGAAGTCATGATCGAGCGTTTTATCGCCGGCCGAGAGCTTACGGTGGGGGTGCTTGGCGACGATGCTCTGCCCGTGGGCGAGATCAAGTCGGCGAAGGAGATCTACGACTACGAGTGTAAGTACACCGCAGGTATGGCGGTCGAAGAGTTCCCGGCAAATTTGTCTCCAAGTGTTACTAATAAATTACAGGAGCAAACCTTGCGGGCTTTTCGGGCATTGAAGCTGCGCGGTTATGCGCGAGTGGATTTTCGCCTGGACGCGCGTGGCGAGTGTTTCTGTCTCGAGGCCAACACGTTACCGGGGATGACGGCGCTCAGTCTGATTCCACAGGGCGCTGCTGCCGCTGGGATCGAGTTTGAAGAGCTGTGCGAACGGATCGTTCAGCTAGCAATTGGGTAGGACGGAAGGTCGCGCATCCATGGAAACGACAACCGAATTCAACACAGCCGATTTTGAGCCGGGCCTCGGGATAACACCCGGGGTTCAGGCGTTGATTGCGCTCAACGTACTGGTCTATTTCGTCCAGCTCACATCGCCGGTCGGGGCAGCGGACGTTGCAGCGTGGCTTGGCCTGTCCGCGTCCGAGTTTCCGGCGCACTGGTGGGCGATTGGCACGTACATGTTCGTGCACGCGGGCTTCGCGCACATTGCGACGAACATGATAATGCTCTGGATGTTCGGACCGCGCGTTGAACGCGCATTCGGCATGCGCGCGTTCATCTACTTCTATCTGTGGTGCGGGCTTGGCGGGGCGATCTTCCACCTGTTGTTCGTGCAGCACGGTGGTGTGGTTGGCGCGTCCGGCGCTGTTGTCGGCGTGGTTCTCGCCTACGCGCTCAAGTGGCCGGACGACGAAGTGTACATCCTCGGCATCATGCCGATGCGCGCTGTGTGGCTAGCGGTGTGGACCATTGCTTGGAATGTCGGAATGGCGTTCGCCGACATCACCGGATATTCCAGCGGATCAGTAGCGTGGATGACGCACGTGGGCGGTCTTGTGTTCGCGTGGATCTACCTGCACGGACCGACCAGCTCAAGCTTTGAGAAGATTCGCAGGCATGTGGCGACGGTGCCGGACGACACCAATCCGCAGCCAATTCCGAAAATGCAGCGGCCGCAGAAGCGCCGGGACGGGCTGCCGAGCGCGGATGAGGCGGTGGCGCGCAGCAATGCAATAGTGAAGCGCCGACCTCAGTCGCCGATGTTGACGGCGCCGAGTCCCAAGGCGCGGACTGAAGATGTCAATGCGCTGCTCGACAAGATCTCACGCGAGGGAATGGGGAGTCTTTCCGGCGATGAGCGCGAGTTGCTGCAGGAGATATCGAGGAAGTTGCGGGGGTCGTGACCAACCGCGAAGCAATCTAGATTTGTAGCATGCCCAAGCCACAACTTCTGGAAACGTTTCCGAATCCGTATGCCGGTCGCGACTACGAGATTCACATGGATTGCCCCGAGTTCACATCGCTCTGTCCGCTAGGCGGGATTGAAGGCGACGCTTCCGATCTGGCAGCACTCGAGGGGGGCGCTCCGGATTTCGCAACGATGCGCATCACCTATTTTCCGGGCGAGTCGTGCGTGGAGCTCAAGAGTCTGAAGCTCTATCTCTGGAGCTTCCGAAATGACGGAATATTCTACGAACGCGCTGTCAACCGCATCCTGGACGATCTGGTAGAGCGGGTCAATCCCAAATGGATGCGTGTGGTTGGTGATTTCAATCTGCGTGGTGGGATCAAGTCGGTTATTACCGCATCGAGTGGGACTCGGCCGGCCAGTCAGGATCTCTGAACCGAGTCACATCGATCTGCGTGTCAAGTCAGCGCACGCGGTTGTAGCGATGTGTCACACGTGATCGGTCGGTCCGGTCGGCGCCGCATCCCCGGTCTCGAGTACGCGCTCGGCGATCGCTTTCATGCGCTCATCCTGATTGCGAGAAATGCGACGGATGGAACGTTTCACCTGGCGATAGCGGTCCGCGAGGAACAGGCGCGCACAATCGAGTTCCGGCTTAACTGCATCAACGCCACCTACGCGCTCGATCTCCCATGTAGTGCGAGAGAGAACCGCCGTGCTCATGTAAATGCCAATAGCTGCGTCAGCCATTCTCTCCTGAATAAATTGGCGCTCCATGATCTTCTTGCCGTGCTTCATCAGCGCGCTCTCGACGGCGAGTGCGAGACTGTGAATCAAAATCGCAACGCGGTCGGCTTCCTTTGACAACGCAGGGTGAACCCTGGTGAACTCAGGTTTCTTCACAGCGCGCTTTGCTCGGCCGGCAATGTACGAGCTGATCTCTCCCATGGAATGGAGGGGATCCTTGAAGGCGGAGCCGAGCGTCTTGAGGCGCTCGCCAGGTTGCTGAAGGCCGCTCAGCGCGATGAGTGCGCGAAGGATCTCGTTGGTGCCTTCGAAGATCATGTTGATACGTGAATCACGCATCGCGCGCTCGTATGGAAATTCTTTCGAATAACCAATTCCGCCGGCGATCTGCATCGCTTCACTTGCGGCATGTACCGCGAGCTCGGATGCGAACACCTTGCATGCGGCTGTCTCGAGCGAGTAGTCGATGTGTCCGCGGTCCATCATCTCCGACGTGAGCATCACCGCGGAGTCGGCGGCGTAAATCTCGGCAGCAGCCTGCGCGAACTTGCGTTGAATCATCTCGAACGAGCCGATCGATCTGCCGAATTGCTCACGCTGGTTGGCGTACTTTGCGGCCTCTGACAGGATATGCCGCGCGCCGCGCGAGGATCCCGACGCAAGACCGAGTCTGCCTGAGTTGAGAATCTCGAGCGCGACCTTGAATCCCTGACCAACATCGCCGAGCACGTTCTCAACGGGTACTCGTACCTTGTCGAATGTGACAGTGCGAGTGTCCGACGCCTTGATTCCCATCTTCTGCTCGGGTTGGCCGAGCGTGATTCCTTCGCTGTGCGCGTCAATGATGAAGGCAGTAACGCGGTTCTTGAGCTTGCCATCGATCGTTACGGGGACCTTCGCGAATACCGTGAACAGTCCAGCGTAACCGGCGTTGGATATCCAGATCTTTCTACCGTCGATGATGTAATGCGTTGCATCATCGCTGAGCACGGCAGTTGATTCCATCGCCTGCGCGTCAGATCCAGAGCCTGGCTCGGTGAGGCAGAACGCGGCGACGATTTCACCGGTCGCGCACTTTGGGAGCCACTGGTTCTTTTGTTCTTCGGTACCGAAGAGTGTTATGCCCTTGCAGCCAATTGATTCATGCGCGCCGAAGTAGACAGTCAGTGCGGGATCGGTACCGCCGATCTCACCGAACACGCGATTGAACACTTTGGCAGATGCGCCGAAGCCGCCGTATGCCTCCGGGATATTGAGTCCCATCAAGCCGAGCTCGTGCATTCCGTGCCGAACCTCATCGGGAAACTTCCCGTCGTGATCCATTTTTGCGGAATCGATGCTGCTTGCCGCGAAGGCGCGGAACGCATCAAGGATCATTCGAAGAGATTCGTTCTCTTCGGCCGACATCACGGGAAATGGGAATACCAGATCCTCGCGGATTTCACCGAGGAAGACACCTTTGGTGAACGACGGATTCACGTCCGGAGCCGCGAGGTGAGGCACATCGTGTGCGGGGCTGGGCTTTGTCGCGGTGGTCATTTCGATAGCTCCTGCGGACTGATCTTGGGGAGTAAATCACGCGCGGCACGCGGGGCCGCCACTATATGAAGAATACGCTGCGGACTGCAAGATTGGTCCGCGTGGGTGGGGAATGCAAAAGCGCCGGGGAGTACCCGGCGCTCGATTTGGAAAACGATTTATCAGCCGTCAGTCGCGCTCCGGCCCGGAATCCAGCTCCGCGCCGCCACTGCCGGCCGACCCGAATTTGGGTGCGGTGAACTTGCCAGTGGTCGTGCGTGGAGGATTTGGGGACGCGGACTTCCGTTCCCCGGGTGGGCTGTCCGCTGTCGAACGATCGCTCTTCTCGGTCTTCTCTCGGTCTTTCATTCCATCTCCTCTCATAAAGCGAATTCGAGACAAAAGGGCTGCATGTACTATGCCCTGGGCCATATTCGAGCGAGAGCAGGCGAAGCCCGTGTGATACGCCGGGTCAACCATAGTCGGGTTTGGCGTGACCCATCCCAGTAGACGATCCGCTCGTATCGATTAATGGGGGACACATGGTTTACACAATTGCCGCACTTCTCAGCGTCGCTCTGTCAGCTGGAACTACCACCGCTCCGAGATGTGCTGAGCCAGCGGCACCGACGGGCGATTACATGTACACTTTCAGCACGACCGAAGAAACAGGCTCTCCAACTGTCGGGACGGTTCGCGTACACGGCGATCGGACGCGTATCGACATGGAGAAGAACGATTCGAAGGATTACATATTTCTCACCGACAATGGCACACGCATGCTGTCGGTGCATCCTGATCGGAAGGAAGTAAGTCAGATAAGCTCGCCAAGTTTCGAGCGAATCATCGGAACATCACTGCGAATGGTGTCGCCGATCGTGAAATTCAAGGTACTGAATAGCAAGATTTATTCAGAGCGCGTTGCAACCGGTCAGAAGTTACTTGGTTACGCGACGGAGCAGATTCGAATGACCGAGCGTTTTGATGTGCACATCGTGGCGATGGGTTTTGATGGAGGGACAGAGCATCACACCGTAGTTACCGATTACTGGGTGAGTCCCGGACTCGATCTTGGCAGTAATCCCTTGCTGACGTTGCTCGAGCATGCGGGTACTGCAATGGCGCAGACCGATGCTGACTTTGTTCAGAAGGAAGCATCAGTGCGCGCACAGGCACTTGCCGGAACGCCACTCCGGACCATCGTGAAAGAGACCAGCATTGATGACAAGGGGATCGAACACAGCAAGACTCACTCGATCGACATAACAAGTGTGCATCAGGGCGCACAGCCGGCGGCTTTATTCGAGGTGCCATCCGGCTATCGGATCAAATCAGGCTCGATGTAGCGGGCGGTGAGATGTGAACGCTGACGGCCTTTCCGGCTACCGCCGGACGGCCTTGTCTAGCGGTAGGCGAACTGCGCATGCATTTTCACGCTGGATTCCGTGAATTCCGGCGTCTTTTGCGCCACACTCACCACACCTCCTCCGCACCAATGCGTCGTGTCGTTTCCTCGGCTCTAGCCCTCTGGCTCATTCCTGCAATCGCGCCGGCCCAGACGCGTATGCTCCGCTCGCCAACCGTCAGTGCTACGCAGATCGCCTTCGCGTACGCCAACAACATCTGGGTAGTACCACGCGCAGGCGGCACGGCGCAACGCCTGACAAGCTTTCAGGGACAGACCGCCAATCCGCACTTCTCACCTGATGGGAGATGGATTGCCTTCAGCGCAGAGTATGGCGGCAATACCGACGTGTACGTCATGGCGGCAGCAGGCGGGGAGCCGCGACGATTAACGTGGCATCCTGCGCCGGACCTGGTGCAGGGATGGACTCCAGATGGAAAGTCGGTCGTCTATGCATCGACACGCTCATCCGATCTTCCGTCGCCAGAGCCGCGGTGGTACACGGTGCCCGTGGGAGGCGGCCCTTCAGTGGCGATGCCGATGTACCGCGCGTATCAGGGGAAGATCTCTCCGGACGGCGAGCGCATCGCCTACCGCATGAACAACTCGTGGGATGAGGAGCGACGAGATTATCGCGGTGGACAGAATCGCCCTATCTGGATTCTCGATAGCAAGACGCTAGCGGTCGATACGATCCCACGGCCGAATTCCAAGGAGATGGACCCGGTCTGGGTCGGAAATCAGCAGGTATACTTTCTGTCCGACCGGGACGGCGTGTCAAACGTCTGGTCCTACGACACGCAATCGAAGCAGGTGAAGCAGGTCACCGACTTCTCCGACTTCGACGTGAAGACGCTCGACGCAGATGCTGATGCACTGGTGTTCGAACAGGGCGGTTACGTTCACGAGCTGGATCCGAAGACTGGTCGCGATCACGTGGTCAACATCAACGTAGTCGGCGACTTTCCGTGGATGATGCCGCAGTGGAAGGACGTGTCGCGCAACATCGCGAGCATTGCGTTGTCTCCAACCGGAAAGCGAGCAGCGATCGAAGCGCGAGGCGAGATATTCACCGTGCCCGCTGAGAAGGGCGACGTGCGCAACATGACGCAGTCGAGTGGATCTGCAGAGCGCGACCCTGCGTGGTCGCCGGATGGGAAGTGGATCTCTTATTTCAGCGACAAATCGGGTGAATATCAGCTCGTGATAGCCTCAGCCGACGGAAGCAAACCGGCGCGCACGATAGCGTTGCCTCATCCGACTCACTACTACACGCCGTCGTGGTCGCCAGATGGAAAGCATATCCTGTTTCAGGATACCAACCTTCGTCTTTGGATTGTCGATGTAGCCACTGGCAAGGCAACGGATTTCGGCGGCGATGAGTTCATGATACCGGATCGCTCTCTGAATCCGAAATGGAGTCCGGATTCGAGGTGGATCGCGTACGTGAAACGGCTTCCGTCGCTTTATCGGGCGATATTCGTGTACGACATAACCGATGGCCACACGCATCAGGTAACGGACGGCCTTGCCGATGCGACATGGCCGGCGTGGGACGCGAGTGGCAAGTATCTCTGGTTCTTCGCGTCCACCGATTTCGCCCTGGGCTCGGGATGGCTCGACATGTCGAGTTACGGTCACCCCGAGACGGATGCGTTGTATTTCGCCGTGCTCAAGAAAACAGATCCTTCGCCACTGCTACCCGAGAGCGATGAAGACACCGGAGTACCGAGCGAGCCACCCGTTCCGGGAATGCCACCGAAGCCACCGCGCCCGCGTAAGCCTGACACGACATCGACGGATACCGCGAAAGCCAATGCACCGATGTCTGATTCTCTCAAGGCGATGCTTGCAGCGCGTCACAGGGTGGAGATCGACTTTGATGGATTGCAGCAACGGATCGTACCTGTGTCAGGAATTGCAGCACGCGGTTATGGCGAGCTGCGTGCTGGGCAGGCCGGTACTGTCTTCTTCATAGAGAATGTTCCGAAAACGGGGACGGAGGATAATCCGGCGTTTGGTGCCGTGATTCACCGGTATCAACTGAAGGATCGCAAAGCTACTGAGTTCCTGCAGAACGTCACGCAGTATTTCGTCAGTGCTGATGGCAAGAAGTTATTGTATCGCACGCCAGGACCGACTGGCGGCCTCTTTCTAGTCGACGCTGCATCAGCAACAGCGCCAGCGGCGGGAAAAGGCAAGCTCAACGCGCAGCTGAGCATGTTGGTTGATCCGAAGGCCGAATTCAAGCAGATCTTCGACGAAGGATGGCGCAATCAGCGCGACTACATCTATGTGAAGAATCTTCAGGGAACCGACTGGCCGAAGATGAAGGAGATGTACGGCCAGCTTCTTCCGTACGTCATGCATCGCGCCGACCTCAATTATCTGCTGGACATGATGGGCTCGGAGATCGCGATCGGTCACTCGTTCGTTCGCGGCGGTGACATGCCGGAAGTTCCGAAACCAATGGTGGGGCTGCTCGGCGCCGATTTCGTTGTGGAGAACGGCTATTACAGGATCACAAGGATCCTCGGGACTGATAGCTGGAATCCGGATCTACGGGCACCTCTGACAGCACCCGGCGTCGACGTACACGTCGGCGATTACGTACTCGCCATCAATGGGATCGAAGTTCGGCCTCCGGGGAGTATCTATCGGGCCCTCGACGGCACCGCCAATCATCAGACCGAACTGACTGTAAGTGCGCATCCGGCGACGGACGGAGCGCGCCGCGTCAGTGTTATTCCTATCCCGAACGATGCAGGACTACGTGCGCGAGCGTGGGTCGAGCATAATCGGCATGTCGTCGACTCGCTGTCGCATGGCCAACTTGCGTACGTGCATCTCCCCAACACCGGGGAAGGTGGGTACACCAGCTTCAATCGATACTACTTCGCGCAGCAGGATCGCAAGGGCGCGATAATCGACGAGCGCTATAACGGCGGCGGATCGGCAGCTGATTACATAATCGATGTGTTACAGCGCAAGTTCGACGGCTACTTTAACAACTCGGTCGGCGCAAGGTATCCGTTCACGAGTCCGGCGGCAGGGATATGGGGTCCGAAAGTGATGATCATCAATGAAATGTCTGGATCTGGCGGTGATCTGATGCCTTACATGTTCAAGCTCCGCGGTGTGGGCCAGCTCGTGGGGAAGCGCACGTGGGGAGGGCTTGTCGGCATCTGGGACACACCGTTGTTCGTTGACGGGGGAATCATGTATGCGCCACGCGGCGGCTTCTTCGCGCGGAATGGGAACGAGTGGGCGGTGGAGAACGAGGGGATTACACCGAACATCGAGGTTGAAGACTGGCCCGCGGAGATAGCTCACGGACACGATGCGCAGCTGGAGCAATCTGTTGCGACCGCGATGCGCATGTTGGCTGAGCATCCGGTCGACCGCGCGACTCACGAGCCGCCGCCGGCGATGTGGGGGAAGAGGGTGAAGCCGTTGGTACCGAACGAGCCGTAGGAACGAGCTGAAACGTCATCGCGCTCGAGGTTTGGTGACACCTGCGAACGCGAGAGGCACGCCGGGATCCTCGTCCATGGATCCCGGCCTTCGGCGGGATGACAATGGGTGCAAGGCGCTAGTGCTTTACCCAGACCTGGTTCGCGCGATTGATGTCGGGGAACAACCCATCTGGATCGATCTCGATTCGCACGATCGCGGGTGTTGAAGCAACGTGCGCGACGTAGCTTCGCGCTCCCTCGAGCCACACATCAACGGGAATGTCAACTCTTTGCACGGTGCCGTCTGTACGTGTTACCGCGAGTTTTACCGGCATTGGCGCCATGCCACGATCTTCGATTGTGATCGCAATCGTGTTTCCATCGGGTGCTACACTCGCGATCGCCTGATCCAGCGGCCACGCGTTGTAGAACCAGGTATTCCAGAACCAGCTAAGATCCTGCCCGGCTCCGGTGTTCATCGCGTTGAAGAAGTCTTCGGGGTACGGATGCCGGTTGATCCACTGCTTGCCGTATTCGCGAAATGCGCGATGAAAGATCGGCTCGCCTAACATACCGCGTAACGCGGCGAGCACCTGCGCTGTCTTGTCGTAATAGAGAATGTTGTATGTCTCCGACGGAAACAGATCGCCGCGCGTCATCAACGGCTGATCCTGGCCCGCAGCGGCGACGCGGGTGTAGAGCAAGCGCTGGCCCTGTTCCGTGTCGGCAGGACGGCCGCCCTTACGTGGCTCGCCGTACAGCGCGCGCAATCCCTGGGCTTCGTCGTATTGAGTGAGGCCCTCGTCCATCCAGGGGAAACGCGCCTCGTTGGAGCCGACCATCATGGGGAACCACATGTGACCTGTCTCGTGCATCAAGTCGCCTGCGAGAGACAGTGTATCGGCCCATGGCTGCATGACCGTCATGCGTGGATACTCCATGCCGCCACCGGTGAGGATTCCCTCCATCGACGTCATGCTAGGCCAGGGATACTTCCACAAATATTTCGATAACTGTTCGATCGCATCGCGCGTATAGCGCGCGCCTCCGATCGCCCACGCGCTCGCAGGCGGATGAATTCGATAGAAGCTGTAGATGTCCACGGTGTCTGCCTTCTGTCCGGAGTCGGACACAAGTGCGCGGGTCGCATCCCAGACGTAACGATCACTCGTTCCCCATGCGAAGTCGCGGACGTTCGGCGCGGTGAAGCGCCAGGTGATGGATGGAGACTTAGTCGCAAACGCCGCATCGCCGTCATCAGGCTTGCTTAC
Source organism: Gemmatimonadota bacterium (assembly GCA_003136975.1). Taxonomy (GTDB): domain Bacteria; phylum Gemmatimonadota; class Gemmatimonadetes; order Gemmatimonadales; family Gemmatimonadaceae; genus Fen-1247. Next base: position 20,024 of record PLEG01000046.1, read on the forward strand.
AGTTACAACCGAACCACTGCGCCGAGCTTCGGCGAGCTTCGCGCGCGCGCCAGCGCTGAGGATCGCGTTGGCGTTCTGTAGCGTGCCGGTTGCGCCAACAACCCACCCGCGCGGTACGGTGACGTTTACGTCGTAATCCGCAGGATCCATGTAAAACTCGACGGCAAGCACATACTGATCCGCAACCCAACCTTCAACATCGTCGTACACTGCGATCTGCGGGTACCAGTATCCCATGAAGTACAGATGGTCCTCGCGGCCTTCTCTTCCGTCCGACGGCGTAAGGGCGGGAATGTAGGACCATGCAAGATCGAGAGATGCGCTATCGCGAGGCATTAACGGTACGGCGAGAGGCACGCGCATTACCGTACCGTCCACCACGTATGCGGTAGCTTCGCCAGTGCGACGGGGCCGCCGGCGTTGAGGAGCTTGCGCGGACTGTGCGTCAAGCGTTGTGCCGTTGACAGCAACACGCGTGATCTTCATTCCATCTGTGACGGGTGTCTGCCCGTCGCGCCGCTCGCTGCCTGGACGGAACACATTCTGGCGCAGATGCACCATGATGTACGATAGTGTATCTGGAGAATTGTTGAGATATACGACGTGCTCCGATCCGGTTACCGTGTTGGTATTCGGATCCAGTGTTGCGTTTATCGCATAGCGGGCATGCTGCACCCAACTTTGCGTGCCGGGTGCGCCGTTACGTGTGCGCGTCCCCTTTTGGACCGCTCGAGTGAAACCTGGCGACTCGTACACCGCGCCTGGAATTGGGCGACGGCTTCCAAGTATTCCGTCAGACGTGACTGTAGGACTGGGGCGCGATTGCGCACTGAGAAGAATCGGAGCGCTGACCAGCGATAGAGCTAGCAGAATTACAGAACGAAGTGACATAACCATGCGAGAATCTTACGCTCGACGCGCCAGCCGCGCCATACTGCAGCGCGGCTGGCGCGTCACGTACCTTGGGCTCAGCTACCGGGGTGGTATTCCCGCTCGGTGTGACCCTTCAATTGCGAGCGATAGAAATACACCGTTCTCAGATTCCCGGTGCTGTAGCGCTCGGCTTGGTCGTTGAAGTGCGACGACTCCGGATGACCACTTTCACCACCTGCTGTGATTGCCCGTGCGCGCACGCTGTCGCCGAACTCCACTACTGCGACGAAGCTGTTGCCGTTGGTGCCATACCACTTTTTTGTTCCCGGGTACGCGTGCGCACCAAACGATGCAAGCGATCCCCACAGCGACGACGTGAAGCCAACGGGAATGCTCGGCTTCGCGTCGTTGAATGGCTGCGCGATGTCACCGTTCAGGCGCTGGAACCGGTTGATGTTGCCCCACGGAGTTTTCCAGGTTCCGAAGTCTGCCGCGAGTCTGTCCGAGGCTGCCGACAACGCCTGGAGCTGCTGCTCGGGCGTGGCCTTGTTGGCTCCGTACTTCTCCGGCGACATCCCAGCGGTTGCATGCGGGCTGACAGTCCGGGCAAGCTCGCCACCCCAGAATACAGCGAGTGCCGTGGGTATGGAGCTCACCGACCAGCGATAATTCCACGTGCGAAGCATCGCGATCTGATCGGCCACCTTCGCCTTGAGCGGATTGGATGATGGCGCGTCGTCCCATGCCTTCAGAAGATCAGGGACCATTATCGCGAACGCAGGGAGATAGCTGTCGTACGCGGCTGCGCGAAGCGACTCGATCGTGAAATCCTTTTTATCGGAAAGAACGCGAATAGCATGCAGGCCGCGCGCGGATTCGTCACCCACGTCAACGTAGCTCGGGTAATCCGTCTTTTTGGGACTGTATGCACCGGCCGCCGACCACGGAGCGTTGTTGCTGTTGTACAGCCAACCATTCTTGGGATTCAGCAAGTTGGGACTCTGATCGATCGAGAGCACCGCGCCCCATTCAGTCTTCGGATTGCTTCCGTCAACCGGGTGCGTCCAGTCGAACGAAGTGTCGCGACGCGGAATGAAGTTGGCGTGGAAGTATGCGATGTTGCCATCGCCGTCCGCATAGATCGTGTTGTTCGACGAGTTGGTATGCAGCTCCATCGTCTGCCGGAATGCCTTGTATGTCATCGCCTTGGTGCGCGTATACGACTGGATGAGCGCCTTTTCCGGAGCCTGCATGAGCTTGATGCTAACCCAGCGGCCATCGGTCTTCCGGATGATCGGCCCGTGGCCGGTGTAATAGGCCGTGAACTTCTTCTCGGCCATTCCAGTCGCGGTCTTGTACGGAACCGTGATCGTGCTCGTGATCATGGGTCGCTCTTCATTGCCGTACTTGTAGTAGAAACGATCGCCCTTTTTCTCGACCGTTTCGAGATATTCAGTTATCGCGTTGACTGCGCTCGACGTGTGCATCCATCCGGTGCGCGTGTTGAAGCCCTGATACACGAAGAACTGGCCCCACGTTACCGCGCCATACGCGTTGAGCCCTTCATCGCTCGTCATCTGCAATTCCGAGCGGAAGAAGAACGACGTGTGCGGATTGATCAGAAGCAGCGCGTGATGATCTCTGGCGTTCGAAGGTGCAACCGCCATCCCGTTCGATCCGCCCGGCTCCGGTGGAGGAAGAACACCCGGCGCCGGCTCAGCCGTCACGGGACCACCACCGTAGAAGGCCTGTAGCTGCTTCAGATTCACTCGCTCGATGTCGCCACCGATGCTGCCTTCGCTGAAGGTGAGCGCCATCCATGGCTCGAAATGCTTGATGGCCAGTGGCTTCACATCCGGGTGCTTGTACAGATAGAAGTTCAGGCCATCGGCCCACGCGTTCATCAACGCCTTGAGCCATACTGGGCTTGATGCGTACATCACCTTCATCGAGTCTGGATTTATGAAGAGCTTCATGCGAAGGTCCTGATAAATCGCATGCTCGCCCTCCGCTTCCGCCAGCCGTCCCATCGAATTCAGATAATTCGTCTCGACTCGATTGAAGTCATCCTCGGCTTGCGCGTAGATCATTCCGAAAACGGCGTCGGCGTCGGTCTTTCCGTGAACGTGCGCAATTCCCCAATCGTCCCGGGTGATCGTCACATTCTGGGCCTCCTTCTGCCAGCGCGCGGCATCCTGCGCGTTGGAGGTCTGAGGGGCGAGCGCGCCGAGCGTCGCGGCGAGGATGAGAGCAAGTCTTTTCATGCGTGGCTCTGACCTGAAGTTGGTATGGCGGCACCGCTGTCGATATTTCGGTGTCCTGGCAAATATGAACAATCCAAAGGCGCCCTGCACTTGCCTCTGGGTCGACATACTGAAATCATTATCTCTTGCACATTGCATTCGCAACATCCGCCGCCCATCGCGACCTCACATCGGACGACCATTTCGCGGTCACAGCCCTGACCGAACGCGGCGCACAGGTCTCAGCCGCTGTCTGGAACGACCGGTCAGTCGATTGGAAAGACTTCGACGCCATAGTGGTTCGCTCCACGTGGGACTATCACCGGCACGCTGCGGAGTTTCGCGCCTGGATTGATACGCTCGAAGCGATCGGCGCGCTGGTGTGGAATCCGCCGGCCGTGCTCAGGTGGAACATGGAGAAGACGTATCTTCGTGATCTGGAGCGGGCTGGTGTTCCAGTCGTGCCTACTGAATGGCTGTCGAAGGGCTCCAATCCGGATCTTGGCGCGTTACTCGCCGGACGGGGCTGGCATGACGCGGTGGTGAAGCCGGTCATCTCGGCCGCCGCGAATCGCACGTGGAGAGTGTCACGCTCCATCGATTCCAAGATTGGCAACCAGATCGCAGAGTCGCTCGAGATCGGTGGCGTGATGGTGCAGCCGTTCATCGCGGAGATTCAGACGCACGGCGAGTGGTCTCTCATATTCATTGACGGCGAGTTCAGCCATTCGGTGCGCAAGACACCGATCGAGGGCGATTTCCGCGTGCAGGCGCACCTTGGCGGAGATGCGGTTACGGAGAATCCGGGGAGCAGTGTGGTGAGCGCAGCGCGCCGAGCGTTGGAGGCGGCACCGGCAAAGTGGCTGTATGCGCGGGTTGATGGGATCGAAACAGCGGCGGGTTTTATCCTGCTGGAATTGGAGATGCTGGAGCCGTCGCTGTACTTCACACATACGACGTCGGGGCCCGTGCGATTCGCCGATTCGATCATCCGGCTTGTGTCTCAGGGGTGAAGCCGGCGTGAAGCCAAACTGCGCGCGTCAGCCAACCAGCATCGCCACAACGGTACTCGCAAGGGCGATCGCAATGACGTCTTCCATCGCTCCGACAAAGGGATCTCTGATTCCAGTAACGCGGCCGACGAATCTGCGCGCGTGAAATACGCCGAAAGTGCTCAGGAGTGCGCCCAGGGCACCAAGAGCCGCCCCGATCCATGGATCCATTCGCCCTATCTGTACGAACACGGCGCCCGTGAATGCACCACTTGCAAGGCGTGCAACGAACGGTCCGAGCGCAGTGCGGTTAGGAGTCCACGGCAGCTTGTCCGCGACTAGCTCGCCGAGCGTGGCGAGCCCGAAAGTGATCGCGAGAGGACGAAGCGCGAACCACTCAGCGGGAGCAACCGCCGGAGCGTATTCCGGCCGCCGCGAAAGTGTCAGAGCTAGCACCGCTGGCGCCATCATGGTGCGCATTCCGGCGACCATTCCGAGTACGAGTGCAGCTGTATAGAAGAAGAAATCGGAATGGACTGGCATGCTGAGCAATGACAGGGCTGGGAGGATACAATGGCAGCGGCCTACCGGAAGGATAACTGTGTCGCGACGATCGGGACTAGGCCGCTCATGTCCGGTCCGAACAGCGCGAGCGAGGCAGGTTCTGGAGGCCAGTAAAAGTGCGCCTCCATAAACATCTAATCTCTAGATTTTTGGTACCGTGTGCGTGAGCCATTTGGCGGTTCAAGTAGCGCGCGGAAGGTCGCCGCAGCATACTTGATCGGTTCAGGAAATACGCCCTCCAGTAAGAGGACTTCGCGCCATGCGTCAAGCGTCTTCTTCCAAACCTCGCGAGCGCAAGGCGCCGCGACGCGGGACCCTCGCGCATCGCCAGGCGGCGTTGCTGCGACTCGCAGTAGATGTAGTCGCCGCCACCGACGAGGCGCAGGTCTGCCAGCGCCTCGTGGACGGTCTCCACGATGAAGCGCTCGGCTACGATTTTCTCGGGGCATTTCTTCTCGATGACACCGGTGACCGGGTACTGCGTGCGAGCATGGGATGGCCAGGCGTCCCGAAGGCGTGGCGCGTGCATCCGGGACAGGGGCTGAGCGATCGGGCGGTGAAGGACGCGAAGCTGCACTACACGCCCATGGTGACGCGCGAGACCAACTACCTCCCGAGCCTCAATAGCGGCTCAGAGGTGGACGTCCCGCTGCACATAGATGGCGAGGTGATTGGCGTGCTCGTGGTGGAAAGCGCGGAGCCGAATGCGTTCACCCCATCGGATTTCAAGGTGCTTACCGCGGTCGCGGACTTCGCCAGTCTGGCGATAGGTCGAGCAAGATTGCTCGTCACCGAGCGTCGGCGCGCTGACGAGCAGAAGGCGTTGCTTGATACGATGGCTGATCTGTCATCCGAGCGCGAGCTGTCCAAACTTCTGCAAGCGGTGCTCGAGCGTGCTGTCACGCTGCTCGGCGTCACCGGTGGCGAGCTTGCAATTTACGACGAGCCAACGCGCGAGCTCGTGATCGTCGCCAGTCACCACATCGGCAAGGATTCTACCGGTGTGCGACTCGGACTCGGTGAGGGCGCAATGGGGACCGTCGCCGTGACGCATGAGCCGCTCATAATTCCAGAGTACGATGAGTGGATCGGCCGTTCCTCCAGCTATTCCGACGTGCGCAGCACCGTGCGCGCTGTGATGGCTGCGCCGCTGTTGATTGGACGCCGTC
>PLEG01000266.1 GCA_003136975.1 Gemmatimonadota bacterium
GGCGTAATTCTGAGCCAGTCGTTCGACGCGTCCACCGCTGACCTCGAGTCGTTGGACATCGAGAGCGTGGAAGTTGTCAAAGGTGCGGCGGCCGCATCGCTGTACGGTTCCCGCGCATCCGCTGGTGTGATTCAGATTCGTACCAAGCGCGGCGCAGGGCTACCAGCTGGACCTACCCAAATCACGGCTCGTTCCGAGATCGGGACAAGCTCCATTGCAAACAACAAGCACTGGGCGCAATACAACTACTACATGGTTGACTCCGCCGCGAGCACATACGTCAGTGCCGCTGGCGCACCGGTGGCTCGCGCGGCTCGCGTGCCGAAACCGATCTATTCGCGGTTCCAGGACAGCCGCTATCCGGATCCCACGTATGACCAGATTGCGCGCTTCTTCGATCCCGGCCAGACGTACAAGAACTCCGTGACCATGGCGCAGAACACCGGCAGCACGAATTGGTTGCTGTCGATCGTAAACTCGAGCCAGGACGGCGTTGTGCTGAACGCTGGCACCTTCCGCCAGAATGACGTGCGGTTGAATCTGGATCACCAGCTTCGCGACAACTGGCGCATCTCGTTCAGCGGGTTCGGAAGTAGATCCGCTCGCAGAGATCTCAACAACAACACTTTTTTTCAGCTGATCAATCAGGCGCCGGACGTGAATCTGCTCACGCCTGACCCGGACGGAACACCGTACATCTTCCAACCGGATCCGGAAGGGCGCGAGCCAAACCCGCTGTACGTGCTCTCCACGCAGTACAGGCAACATAAGAGCGCGCGCACACTCGGAAGCCTCGAGAGCCACTTCGGCCCGCTCCCGTGGTTGAGCTTCGACGCCAACGTCAGCGACGATCGGTCCGATCGAAACGATGCTTACTTCCTCGATCAGGGCCGCAAGTCACCGACCTTCGGTTCGGCCGGTGATCCTGGTGAGATTTCTCAGACCAACGGAACGACTGACGCGCTCAATGCGTCGGCAAGTGCCAATCTTCTCGGTCACTACAAGGCGCTCACGTTGCGCAGCACTCTGCGCGCCCTGATCGAGCGCGAGGACAATTCTGTCGTAACGGCGGACGGAACGAACTTCGCAGCGCCCGGCGTCCGCAGTCTCGATAACGCGCAGAACCGGTTTGTCTCATCGTCGCTGGAAAGCGTGCGCTCCACCGGTTACTTCGGGACGCTTGGCGCCAATCTCGCTGACCGGTACATCTTCGACGGACTCATTCGCCATGACGGCAGCTCGCTCTTCGGTCCCGAGGAGCGGTGGCACAAGTACTACAGGATGAGCGGCGCCTGGCGCATGGCGTCGGAGTCGTGGTGGCCATTCAAGGGGATGATCAACGAGTTCAAGCCGCGCATCTCGCGAGGCACCGCTGGCGGTCGTCCCAATTTCGCCGATCAGTTCGAGACCTTCGCCTTCAGCACTGGCGGTGGCCTGGTAAAGAGCACGCTCGGTAACAAGGCACTCAAGCCAGAGCTGTCGACAGAAACCGAGTTCGGCATAGATGCGATAGTGAAGGACCGTTACTCGCTGCAACTCTCATACGCGAAGAACAAGGTTACGGACCAGCTAATTCAGATTCCGCTCGCCGGTTTCTACGGATACACAACGCAGTGGCAGAACGCTGGTACCGTGGAAGGCAACACCGTCGAAGCCACGTTCCAGGCGCAGATCCTTCGTGGTCCGAATTTGACATGGCAGCTCGGCATAATCGCCGATCGCTCGCGAAACAAGATCACCGAATTCAACCGCTCGTGCTTCACGACTAATACCATCGCGTATCAATGCGCCGGCTCTACGCTTGGCTCGATGTACGGCTTTCAGTTTCTCAAGCAAGGCAACCAGCTGCCAGCAAGTTCGCTCGCACGCGCCTCTGAATTTCAGACCAACGACGACGGTTTGCTCGTCTGGGTGGGTCCGAACAACAGCTTCAAGGAAGGAGAATCAAAAAAGCTGTGGGGAACCGGCACGACGATCGGCACGACTAACTACGCGTGGGGGATGCCGATCCTCCGGCAGGACGCGAGTGGTAACAATGCAGTGGTGAAAATTGGTGACGGTACTCCGCGTTTCCATTACGGAGTCTCGAACAACGTCGGTTGGCGCGACCTCACCTTCTACGCGCTCGTCGATGTCAACATGGGCGGCAATGCCTATGATCAGACGAACCAGCGCATGTACCAGTACGGGCGGAGCAGCGACGTCGATCAGGGCGGCAAGCCGCAGGAGCTGAAGAAGATCGTCGACTATTACGTGAACCTGTATTCGGCGAATAACCCGGTGGACTACTTCGTTGAGAATGCAGGATTCGTCAAGCTGCGTGAAGTCTCCGTGCGGTATCAGATTCCGCGACGCTTCTCGGGTACGCTTTCCAAGGTTGGGGCTAGCGGTGCATCGCTTTCACTAATCGGCCGCAACGTGCTGACATGGACCAACTACAAGGGCTATGACCCCGAGGTCGGCACTCCACTGGTGCGCCTCGACAGCTTCAACTATCCGCGCTATCGCACATTCACCAGCAGTGTCGAGATCAACTTTTGATGGCGACCCGGAGATACGACATGAGAAAGCTCATCGCAGCATCCGCGCTGTTACTCGTGGGATGCCAGGACCTCGCTGTCACGGATCCCAACGCGCCGGATCGGGCGCGCGCCACGAAGGCTCCAGTGTCGGCTGAGACGTTCGTCGCGAGCTCGTTCCGCACATGGTGGCCAGTCGCCGGTCACGGCAACTATCCGTCGTGGGCGCTGTCCACAGTCGCGCACGATATTACATCCGGATTCGCTGACTTTGGCCAGCTCGAGATCTCGACTGAGCCGCGCTCGCCGTGGAACAACAGCCCGGTGAATACGCAGAATCTCGTTACGCAGGGTCCGTGGTACGGACTTTACAGCACGATCTCGACGGTCAACGACGCACTCATCGCGATCGATTCGGGGCTCGTTATTGGTGACGCTGCGCGCACGACGCGTACACGCGCGGTGGGCAAGTTCATGCAGGGCGTCTCAACCGGCTACCTCGGCCTTTACTTCGACTCCGCGTTCGTTATAAACGAGAAGCTCGCGCTGGATACGATCACGAAGCCTCAGTTCAAGCCTTATTCTGAGGTAGTCAAGGCGGCGATAAGCCAGTTGGATGAGACGATCGCCATATCCACGGGGGCTACGTTCACGCTGCCACCTGATTCATGGCTGTTCTCCGGCATGGATCAAAATGGCCTGGCCCGACTCGCAAACTCCTTCGCCGCTCGGCTCCTTGTGTACTCGCCGCGCACCAGCGCGGAACGTGCGGCGGTGGACTGGAACGAGGTGATACGCCGTGTCGACGCAGGCATCACGACGGACTTCGCGCCTGTAGCGCAGCCGAACATTCTGTGGGACGATTGGCAGCGTCTTGCTGCGCGCGTCCGGAGTGGCCCGCCCAGCGATTACGGACGGCCGAGCTACTGGTTGCTCGGACCCGCTGATTCGACGAACGGATATCTCAACTGGACCAACACCGCGCTGACGAGCCGGCAGCCATTCCAGATTCGCACGAAGGACCGGCGCATTCAGGGTGCTGGTGGTCCAACTACTTCGGGCAAGTACATCGGTTACAACGCCACGGCAGTCGGAGCTGCAAGCCGCGGCACGTATCGCTATTCCTACTACTATTATTTCCGCCTCGGGACCGGCACGAGCTGGCAGAGCGGACCAACCCCCGACATGACGCGCACTGAGATGGATCTGATCAAGGCCGAAGCGCTCATCCGGCTTGGTCGCGCGTCAGAGGCGGTGCCGCTCATCAACAAGACACGCGTCGCAAACGGGCAACTGCCATCTGTGACCGTCGACGGACCGCCGGACGAGCCTGGCTGCGTTCCGCGCAAGTTGAACGGTCAGTGCGGCAGCTTGTGGGATGCGCTGCGGTATGAAAAGGGTATCGAGATGTTCGGCATCAATGGTGTGACAGCGTTCTTCGACGCCCGCGGATGGCAGACGTTGCCTGAGAACAGCATTCTACAGCTGCCGGTTCCCGGCCGAGAGCTCGCGACGCTACGGCGCACGCTATATACGTACGGCGGTCCTGGCGGCCAGTCGAGTGCGCCGGCGCCGACACCTGAGAAGTGCCCTGTACAATTGGCGCGGTGCCAGTGAGTACCAGCAAGTGCCACATTACTATGTAGCTGTCGCACAGTCCCGAAACCGCATTCTTCACCGTTTCAAATAGGCAATCCATGAGATTTTCCAGACGACCACGAGCCATCCTGTCTGGCCTGTTCCTTTCGGTGGCCGGCGTTGGATCGCCGGTAGCCGCACAGGTACGGGCGCCGGCTACCGATCTCGCGGCGCCGTTGCTCGCCGACTATCGGTGGCGCAACATCGGACCGGGATCTCCTGGCGGTCGCATCACCGACGTCGAGGCGCTCGACACGAATTTTCGTTTCGTGATAGCGGCGGCGGCATCGGGCGGAGTCTGGAAAAGCACGAACGCAGGTACGACATGGACGCCGATCTTCGATCATTACGGCTCGTCGTCGATCGGCGACATAAAGATTTTCCAACCCGATCCCCGCATCCTCTGGGTCGGAACTGGCGAAGCGAACAACCGTAACAGCGTCGCGTGGGGTGATGGTATCTACAAGTCCACCGACGGCGGCGAGACGTTCACGAACGTTGGACTGCGCAACACGTTCCAGATCGCGCGCATCGTAACGCATCCCAGGAGTCCCGACACGGTGTACGTTGCCGCGGCGGGCAATCTCTGGGCGTCAACTGGCGATCGCGGCGTGTTCAAGACGACTGACGGCGGAAAAAGCTGGCAGAAACTTGCTGGCGGCCTGCCTGACGATCCGAAGATCGGCGCGACGGACCTGGTGATAGATCCGGAGAATCCCCAGGTGTTGTATGCCGCATTCTATCAGCGCGAACGGCTTCCGTGGCGTTTCAATGGAGGTAGCGCGAACGGTGGAATCTTCAAGACCACCGACGGTGGAAAGACATGGGTCAAGCTGACTCACGGATTGCCAGCCGGCGCCACGGGGCGCATTGGGCTGGACATCTATCGAAAGAATCCAAAAACTCTGATGGCGATCGTCGAAGCTGCGGCTGGCTCCGAGGATCTGGCGACACCGGGCTCGGGCATCTATCGCTCCGACGACGGTGGCGAGACATGGGCCTATCTCAATCGTTACAACAATCGGCCGTTCTACTACAGCCAGATTCGTATCAACCCGTCCGACGACAAGCTGGTTTACGTGCTCACGACCAGCTTTCAGTGGTCGACCGATGGTGGCAAGACCTTCGCGGTAGCACGTGCGCCGTTCGGCCCAAATTACGATCATCATGCAATGTGGATCGATCCGAACCACGTGGATCGGTTCTACCTCGGTAAGGATAAGGGACTGACGCTCACGCACGACAACGGCACGTCGTTCATCTTCTTCGACAATCTGCCTATCATGCAGGCATACAAGGTTGCCGCTGACATGCGCGAACCTTACGCCATCTACGCCGGATTGCAGGACAACGGAACCATCGGTACGATGAGCTTCACGCGCGATGTGCTCGGCGTTCGCAACGATGCTTCGTGGAAGCTGCACTGGGATGATGGTCAGTACGTTGCCGTAGATCCGCGCGATTGGCGCACGGTTTACTCCGAGGGAACTCAGGCGTCGTTCCGCGTAGTGGATCCCATCGGTCACACGGATACACAACGCCGGATAACTCAAGCCAACATCGTCAACTTCAAGAGTGTTGCGCCGGTTGCCGATTCGTCCAATCCATTGCCGCCGCTACGTTTCAACTGGACATCGCCGTACATACTCTCTCCGCACAATCCGGATGTGTTGTACTATGGCGCCAACTATCTGCTAAAATCCACGGACAAGGGTGTCACATGGACCGCGATCAGCAAGGACCTGTCGAAGCATGATCCAACCAGGAACGGCGTCGGCACTGGCGGTCTCACTCCGGAAGCGACCGGCGCAGAAGATTATGCGACTATCTATTCGGTCTCCGAGTCCCCGATAGCCAAAGGCACCATCTGGGCCGGTACCGACGATGGTAATGTTTGGGTGACGCGAAACGACGGCGCTACCTGGACCGAAGTGGATGCGAATATCCCCGGCGTGCCAAAGGGGTCGTGGGTGAGCCGGGTAGTAGCGTCCGCGGCGGACGCCAACACCGCGTACGTCTCGTTCGATGACCACCGCAGTGACAATCGCGCGCCGTGGCTCTTCCGCACTATCGATGGCGGCAAGACCTGGCAGAACCTGTCCTCCGGCCTCGCGCCAAATTCGCCTGTATACGTAATCGAGGAGGATGCAAAGAATCCAAATCTTCTGCTCGTCGGTACAGAACATGGCGTTCAGGTATCGCTCGATCGCGGCAAGAGCTGGCGACCGATGCAGAACGGTTTACCGACGGTCGCAGTTTACGACATCATCATTCATCCGCGCGATCGCGACGTGATCATCGGCACGCACGGGCGCGGCATCTACATTCTGGACGACATCACCGCGCTCGAGCAATGGCAACCATCGGTCGCCACATCGGCAACGCATCTATTCGCCCAGAGGCAGGCAACGTTGTGGGTGGATCAGAGTCGCGGCGGGCAACTCGGCGAAAACACATACGCCGGTGAGAACCCGCCGTACATCCAACCGGTCAATTTTCAGCTGAGAGATCGCGCACACCTGGTGAATACTCCGCTAATTACTTTCGCGCTTGGCAACGGAGCAACAGGGACGGCCACGCTCGAGATCACGAGTCCCGACGGACACACTCGTACACTGTCTGTGCCAGCGAAACCCGGAATCACGCGATATGCCTGGGATGGCAGAATGGACGCGCCGCGCACTGGCGCCGCTGCCGGCCGCGGCGCGCCGCCAGTCGTCCTCGCACCCGGCGTGTACAAGTTGAAGCTCACTTACGGTGGCAGCACATCGAGCGGTACTCTGTTGGTACGTGCGGATCCGTTGCTGAATCAGTAACAGAGCCGAACCCGGCGAGTTAGGAAACACCGGGTTCGTCGGATGTCGTCACCCCGGTGGAAGCTGGCCATCATGAACGCCGGGTTCCCCGGATGTCGTTGTCCCGCCGAAGGCCGGGATCCATGGNNGATCACGACGGCGCGCTCGATGTAATCCAGTTTCGGAAACGATTGCGTCAGGTACGCGTTCCCGCCCGCTTCGATAAGTCCTTGCTTTCCGGCGCGCACGCCGCCACCGGCGCTTTCTCCGTAGCCCGAGTACAATCGGGCTACCGCGTCCATCCCGCTCGTGACCACGGCGAAAGGCGCGAATCCCTGCGCGTTGAGTTGCGGATTGTCCACGAGATTTATGTAGATCTGTGTGGTGCGAGTGTTTGGTCCCGTCATGGCGTACCCGACAGT
>PLEG01000305.1 GCA_003136975.1 Gemmatimonadota bacterium
GCTGCATCGCGTCTCCGTCCGCGAGGAATCCATGTCGCTCATACAGCGCCCTCGTACGGGTTGTCGGCCAGAGAAAAACCGCGTGAACCTTCCGCGCAGAGCTCCATTCGAGGACACGCGACATCAGCTCCGATCCGATGCCTCGACCTCGCGAGGCATCCAGCACAAAAAAGTTTGTGAGATACGCATGTTCTTCAGGCTCGTCAGTAGGAGTCGGGATCTTCTCGACGATCTGAATCCAGACGTTGCCGAGCAATCCGCGGCCGTCGTCGGCGACCCAGCAATGCCAGCGACCGTTTCCCAGACGCTCGTCCATCCAGGAGCGGCATCGCGAGAGAAAATCCTGCTCCTCCTCGTTTGGCGCGGCGAGCGTCGAGCGAAATGCGTAACGGAGCCGCGCGAGCTGAACGATGTCTTCGTGAGTTGCGAGTCTGATTCTGTAGGTCATTGATTCGGATACGGCCGGCAAAAGTGCATGACGGCTGGCATCGGCGGTATAGTCACTTCGCTATTCCGAGTGACGAATGCAGCGGTGGAATCACGCGCGAGAGTTGGGCGGCGATGCGTTGTGGCCCATCTGCGTGGCGCGGGCATCGACGTCGGCAATGGCCTGTTGAGCCTGCTGCCAGTCGATCACCGGAGCGACGTCAGCGTCGCCGAGCGCGAGCGATTCCAGCGCACGCTGAACTATCGCCTCGCCGTTTGGAATCGCCATTCCAAATTCCAGCTCGGCTTGCCTGCACAGTCGCTCCTCGTCGGGACGTTGAGTGGGATCTGACTCGTTCATCGCATGAACCCGCGCGTGCATCCCTTCGTGTACGATGGAGGACGCCACCTGCGCTTCGGTGAAGTCAGGGTTCACCGTGAACGTGAGCTCGGTCAGGCAGGTGCGCGAGTCCGGGAAAAACGCCCCACGACACGGAAATCGCGCTACATGTATGCGCGAGAAGTCCTGTCTTATCTGCGTGAATGTGTTGGATTGATATCGCTCTATGAGCGAGAGCGCCGTATCCAGCCGGCGGAATACGAGCTCCGAATCGATATCCGGGCGCGTATTGACGAGCGTGACCGGAATGCCGCGCAGAGTGCGCTTCTCGGTAGCCCAACCCTGTAGTGTGCGCATCGCTTGCACGCGCCACCGTTCAACCAAGTCGCCGAGCATGATATGGTAACTTCGCAGGCGGCGAACGGGCTGTCCACCCTCGTTGCGGCCCCACGACTCGCGGCCCACACCGTAAATCCCGGTGCGAGTCGCAATGCCCGTTAGTGGTGCCGGTGCAGGATCATCCGGTTCATCAGCGCACCGATGGTCATTCCGGCCGCAATTCCCAGCGCGAGCGCGATGGGCAGGTGGTGTGCGCTTGCTCCAAAGGTGGCACCGATCGCTCCGCCTATGATGATCCAGCGGCCGCGGTTATCGTGTGGATCAATGTGCATCGCTCGCTCCATCCAAAGGTCCTGTCGCATTGATGGGGCGCCGGCAGCGGCCCCGTTTATAGACGGCGCTGGGTAGGACGAGGTCACCGCAGGCCCGGATTTACACCTTTGTATCGGCCGATGGCCCGTAAACAGGTGGTAACGGGACGTCATTCAGTCGCAGGTAAACACTTAACTGGCCACGGTGGTGGATCATGTGGCTCAGAATGAAGGATCTCAGGACGGCGGCACGGGGAAGCGTCCAGATCGTCTTTCCGGCTCTCCGAAGGGTCCAGGGCTCCATCATGTCCGAATCCGATGCCGACTCGATGGCCGCGCGGGCCTTTTTCACGTTGTCATCGAACCTGCGAACGAGGTCCGCCGTCGAATCAAATCGAGGACTGTTGCTGCCGCCGTTGGGCGGGCTCACGTCCAGCTCGTCCGCCTCCATCGTGATCAGGCCAAGGCGAGGGAGGTTAGCGATATGCGCGGCGAGCTCACCCATCGTCCACGATTTGGCGTGCGGAGTCCACGTCGCACGCTCTTCCGGGACTCGCTCCAGCATCGTGCGTGTAGTCGCCATCTCCCGATCGAATTCTGGCAGAACGGTAGCGGATATCGACATCGCAGTCTCCGGATAGCGGTGCGACGGAGTTTCCTAACGCTTCCCCGCCGAAGAGTCGAGTTGGAACACTGGAAGCTGCAGCCCCCAGAGGATCGCCGCTAGACGTAACCCGACAATCACCACCATCCCGGTGAAAGCGGGTATGGGGTGGATTGCGCCAAGTGACTCCAGCACGAAGTAGGTTGCCGTGCCTGCGATCGCCGCGGTCGCGTACAGATTGCCGCGGCGCAACACCAGCGGTATCTCCGCGCTCAGTACGTCGCGCACCACGCCGCCCGCCGATCCGGTGATAGTTCCGAGCACGATTCCGCTGATCGCGGGAAGGCCGGTGTGCTCCGCGATCTGGGCACCCGCGATGCTGAACAGCGCGAGTCCCAGCGCGTCAGCGACGAGCAGCGCCGAGTGCGGTGGCCGCCGCCAATGCGCGTATGCGACAGTCAGCAGGGCGGATACGGTGATCACGATGATGTATGCCGCGTTGGTGAGCCAGAAGATTGGATGGCGTCCCAGCAACACATCGCGAATCGTGCCTCCGCCAATCGCCGTCACTAATGCAAGCACGATCACGCCGAGTAGATCGAGCTGCTTGCGTCCGGCGGCGAGTGCTCCGCTGACTGCGAACACCGCGACCCCTACAAAATCAAGAACGGAGAGGAGCGTCATGTGGCCACGTCAGCCCGGAAGTCGCGTCAGTTCTCGCCCGCAAAGCAGGATTGCCGCGCGCGTGCTGAAATTATACGCCTCGCTGGTGTGGTACGGAACCGCGCAGCCCGTCAGTTGTTAGACGGTTGCTCCGTATCTGTCGCGAAGAATGCCAATGTGATGCGTGGCGTGGCCAGCGATGATGTAGGCGAGTGCGCGCGCGCTTACCGGGAAGCCACTCGCGACGCCCATGCGTCGCCACCCATCGTCATCGATCTCGCCGGCGAGCGAGAGCGTCGCCGCTCGTGCCGTTCCAAACGCGTCAACGAGCTCGGCGATCGGCAAGCGGTCGAAGTTGGCCATCTCTACATATGGTTGCTGATCGAAGCCGGCAAGCGGCGTCTGGTCTCCGCGCGCGATCCGCAGCATTCGATACGCGAAGATGCGTTCAGCGTCGGTGACGTGGCCAATCGATTCCTTCATGCTCCACTTGTCGGGAGCGTAGCGCTTCATTGCGTCAGTTTCGCTGAGCGATCGTAGTGGTTCCAGCGCGGCTGATTGCGTTTTCAGGAACTGGAGCACGTCCTGATTTGCGACCGGCCCGATGTACGTTTCGTAGTATGGCGCGTACTCCGATGGATCGGGCCGCGATATGGCGTGATGAGGCATCGTTATGGAGGTAGAAATTTTCCGCTATGTTCTTCGTAGACTCACCAGGCGACGATTGCGCCGATCCCGTACGGGATTGCAGCTGTGCACGCGGGTGTGATACCAACATAACTCTCTCCCGCCGCGCCGATTTCGGATCGCAGGGAGAAGTGCATCTCCCATACCCGCCCGCTCGCGAGATAAGTGCGCTCCGCGGCGGTGTACTCGACGTCGACTCGAACGGAGGAGATCCCGTTCTCCGGGATCCGGGCGTCGTACAGCTCGTTGTGGAACCAGCTGCTCAGTCGGTCGACGATGCCGATCGTGTCAACGCGAGCGTTGTTGAGAGTGCAGCGGCGCTCGAGAATGTCCAACACGAGACGTCCGCCTTCGGGGTGATTCCGTCTTACCTCATTCGGATAACGCCGGTCTGCCGCAATGACATTACATAGAGAATTCGCGACCGTCTGAAGCGCTCTGCGCCGCCGCTTATCGCGCACGGGCCACGCGGCCTGGCCAATCTGCGAGACGATCGCGAATGGTGGGACGCACTCAGTCAACGCTGCGAGCCACAATACTGGCCTGATGTTCATGCCTTCCTGGTTTGGACGCCGTTCATTCGCCTGCTTATTGTGCTACTGGCCTGCAAGATGTGAGCACGCGGGGCCGGGCCTACGCCAGAAACCGGTCCGCGAGCTGGGCTAGCCGCTCGTCGTGCGCCGCCATCGCGTGCTCGCGAATTCGACGCACGTGGTCGTGCAGTTGATGCTCACCCCAGTAATAACCGGTGGCCTCTTCGGCGCTCGCTGTCTCTCCGGCACGCGCGGCTTCCAGAAGTGCAGCCGCTGCGGCCGCGTCAAACGCCGGGTCGTCTCGTGCTGGCAGCGCATAGTCCCGCCGCGGCGCAGCACTGCCGGCATCCTCGTTCACGAATGCTCGCGACACGTTGATTCAGCCTTGCGATTGGAATTGTCAGAAACCCGCTTTTAGTGCAAGATCGGTACTCGACCGCGGCCAGGCTGGTCCTTGGTAGGCGATCTTCTGCGGTGCGTGAAGGCAAGAATACTACCGCGGGCGGCTCTTGTTGGTGCCACCCGGCCGTCGTGGTGCGCCGCCGGCCTTCGGCCGGTTGGTGCCCGGAACTCCCGGACGGCTCGGCCTGGTCGTTTGCCCCGGACGAGCACCAGCTGGCGCCCCCTACGTTCCGCGACGTTCAGCCTTGGCCGCCGCACGGGCGCGGTCTTCGGCTTTCTTGGCGCGAATCGCGGCGATACGCTCACCGCGTGGCACTTCGAGCTTCTGGTCGGGACGCGCGGCGTAATCAAAATCGGGTACGGTCACACGTGGAAGGCGCTTGCCAACTGCCTTCTCGATGCCCCGCAGATCACCTTCTTCGTCTGGCGCGACAAAGGTGAATGCCTCACCAGTTGCATCCGCGCGTCCGGTGCGGCCGACGCGGTGGATGTAGTCCTCCGGAACGAGAGGCACGTCGAAATTCACAACGTGTCCCAATTCCTCAACATCGATTCCGCGCGCCGCGATGTCGGTCGCTACTAGAACCTTGTACGTGCCGTTCTTGAACCCCGCAAGCGCCGCGGTACGCTGCGTCTGCGAGCGGTTGCCATGGATGCGATCCGCCTTCACGCCGTTCCGCACCAGGAAGTCGGCAAGCCGGTTTGCGCGGTGCTTCGTGCGCGTGAACACCAGCGCCTGATTCATCTCTCCGCCATTCAGCAGCGCGAGGAACAGCGATGCCTTCAATTCCTGCGAGACGGGATACACAGCCTGGGTGATACCAGTCGGTGGCGCTGAATTGCGCTCGATCCGTATCGTCGCGGGATTGTTGAGCATCTCGCGCGTGAGTGTGACGATCGGCGCCGGCATCGTCGCACTGAAGAACAACGTCTGGCGCTTGGCAGGCAAGAACCGCAGGAGTTTCCGGATTTCAGGAAGGAATCCCATGTCCAGCATGCGATCGGCTTCGTC
>PLEG01000010.1 GCA_003136975.1 Gemmatimonadota bacterium
GAGGCTACGCTGTGATCACGAAGGTTGTCGGAAACGAATGCCCGTCTATCGGCGAACCAGCGGAATAACCTGCGAGGCCAGCAAGTACTTCGCCCCGACGAAACCGTTCCGCTCCATCCATGGCTTCAATTCGCCGGTTTCGAAGACGATCACTGCGAAGTATTCGCCCTCGAGTGCAGCGGAACTGCGGGTTTTCGTGATCGCTTCGGCCTGCTTCTTGCGGAACTCCGCGCGAAACGGCGACGCCCCGGCGATCTCCTGCAGTTCGTTGACGACTCCCTGCGCTGCCTGCTGTTCCTGCGCGAATATCCCGGCAATCTCCGGAAGCCGGCCGAACTCGATTTCGAGATCAATCCGTGTCATCCCCGCTTCGGCCAGGTCCAGCGAACCATCGCGGACCAGTTCCAGGAAAGCTTCCTTGTCGAACTGGCCCTGCGATTGGCGATTGTTGAGAGCGACGTTCATTTCACGCTCTGTCTTTTCATCGACGTCGATCGCCATCACACCGACCATGTAAGACTGGTTTCCTTCGAGCTCGTCGAGGATGGACAGGCGCTGGTTTCCTGCGACCACATTTCCCGTTCTTCGGTTAAAAACTATCGGCGTCACACACCCAACCGACTCCAGTTTTTTCTTCAGCAAATTACGTGCATACGAGGATATTTTCCTCGGATTATACGAGCATCCGGCGATCATGTCGCGCCGAACCTCGATGTAGGTGCCACCCTGATGTTCTGTCCGTTCCAGCACGATGGCTGGCTTCTCAGGCTTCGGCGGTTTGACTTTCTTCTCGCGTGGTGGCTTTGGTGCCGGGCGCGGAGCATTGGGTGATTTCGGCGCGCGCTGTTTCCTCTCCCGCTTTGGCTTCTCAGCCGATGGATCGGGACGCGAAGCATTCGGATTGCGGGCAATTGCTGCTTTAGCCACCAAAGAACTCCCTTGAAGAGTAGAACCTGCCGTTGACGTCGAGACCGATCGACGCCAGGTACTCATCCCGCGCCGCCCGGGTCGGCCAGACCACCATGACGGCATCAGTCTCAGCCTTCGGTGCTGCCGGTGTCTGGATGGCTGCGCTTTCGCTCTGGGCGACCTTGGGAGCTTCCACTGGCACAGCGGGTGCCGACGATGCCGTCGCTGGCGCCTGCGCGGCTGCCATGCCCGGGAACATCGCGGCGAGGTCATCCTGACCCATGCCGACTTCCTCAAGGTCCAGTCCTTCAGCCACCATCTGCAACAGGCCTTCGCTGAAGTTCCCCTGCGCGGCGGCGTTATTCATGAAGACGTTGAGGGATTTTTCCTGCCTCTCGCTCAGCCGCACCACAGCCACGCCCACCAGGTAGTCGTTCTTTACTGGCAACGGTTCGAATGCGCCGGCACAAAGGGAACAGTCCGAAACAGGTGTGGTGCCGCACGACGGGCACGCGAGGATGGCCGGTTCGTACTTCTGGAGTTGGTCGAGGATGCTCAGCCTGGCGTGGCCCGATACCAGGTTGCCGCGTTCGTTCCAAACTAACGTCTCGACGAGTTTATTCTTCTCGATCTGCCGCTTCAGCAAACGACGCGCCGACTCCGTCAAAATTCGAGGATTGTACGCGGCTGTTTTGATCTTCGACCTCGGCACTTCGCGATACTGGAATGCTTGATGCGCCGTTTTTGCGCTGGCGTTTGTGGCGCTCTGGTCGGTTGCGGATGGCGAGCTCACGTTCTATCTCCTTCTGCCGGCGAAGTTCGAGTGCCCGGTCTGCCTGCGCTATCGCGTGGGGGAATACGTCGAGTACGCGAGAATAATCCGAAGGCCAGTTTTCTCTAAGGTACAGCATTGAGGCTGGCAAAATGTTCACACCGACGCTGCGCCCATGGGAAAGGTTCGGAATCAGTATTCCAGACCGCGACAGGTACGCGCGGACTTCTTTCTCGGACCAGTCCTTTATCGGCGTGAAGCGCTTCTCTTTCTCGTTGATCCCGTTCGGCCACATCGATAAGATCCCGCGGCGTTCGAGTGAATCCTGGCTCTTGTAGCCATACCCGATCCATTCGAGGCCCGACTCCCGCTTGGCGACTGCTTCGACTTCTTTGAGGGTTACTGCAGGGCAGTCGACGGGCGAACGGAAGATTCCGTTGCGGAGGTAGTTCGAGGTATTCCAGTGTTGGTATTGGCGGACTTTGCAGTGGAAAGTATCGGCGGCGTACTCACACCAAAACCGGGAGAAATCGAGCCCGGGAAGAAAATACATGTAGTACAAATCGTAGGGAAGCCCAGCTTCTGTGCAGATTTGGCAAACAGCTAAACTGTCCTTCCCGCCGGAAAATCCCAATAGAACTTTGTCGGCGGCGGGAAGGATGATCGGCATGCTTTGAAGTTTTACTCGCTCGATCCGGCTGTGGCCGCCCGCGCGGCGCCAGCAAGTCGGCCCGCAGCTCGCAACCGCGCCGGACTGAATCGCCCGCCACCAGCCGCTGCAGCTCTCCGCACACCGGCTCCTGCGCCCTTCAATGCCTTCCGTCCGGCCGCCCGCGTCTTCACGTTCCGCGCCCTCGCTGCTTTCGATGTCGCTCTCGCCATAAAAGTTCTCCTTGTTGAGATTTTGGATAGCCGGATTTCGTTCACCAGCATAGCGCAAACGACTTCGAAGTGTTTTCCGGCCTATTTTTATTGGCGATTACCAATCGGGATCGTCGTCTTCCATCGACTTGCGGATTTGCGCAACGGCTGCTGCACGCTTCACAACCAGCGGCTTCACTGGCGCTTGCAGTTCGATGGCATCTTCGAACATGCCGGTCTGCAATGGCTCTTCCAGAAATTCCTCGATCGTGATCTCGACGCGAGGCCGATCTGCATCTTTCATCAGCCGGCTGCCATCCCAGGACTTGATCTGCTCGTCGTCGGAAATTATCCCCAACCCTTTTCGCGCTTGTTTAGGGGCGCTCCGGATAACTATTCCGCAATGATTGCAAGTGACCTCTGGCTTGGGTATCTCAATAATTGTGCCCTTGCCGCATGCCGCGCAAGTGTATCGCCAGGTTGGTGCCTGTAAGACGTCAGCCAGGGCCTGAAAAAACCCGAGGGTATCGCCGGAGTCCCGCTGCCGAAAAAACAGAGCCTTCACGCGAACATTTCCGCGATAAGGGATTCTAACTCCAGCAGTCGCGAATACACTGCGCACAATCGGCAACTGTTGTAAAATGGCTTTCTCCCACACCTCGAACTGTTCCGAAGGGAGGATTTTGGTAAATCCCCTGCCTCGCTCATGTGTGGTTGGGTCCATCTTGCCTGGGATCTTTATTACACGTAGGCTTGTTTTTTTGGTCGTAGGACGGCCAGAAAGCGTGAATTTCATGCTGCCGCTCTCCTTGCCAATCGTGCTGACCTATAATCGCGCTGTCTCTCGTACCAGCGGTTAAGTTCTTTGATGACTTGATCTCGCTCCAGCCGATGATGCGCCCACCATCCTTTTCCGAGCTTTCCGTGGTGCGCCTCGATTCCGGTCCTGTGACAAACAGCGCAAAGTGGCACTGTCTCGCGCGCTGAACATTTCTGGCTGAGCCCGCGATCCCCGACGTGAGCGGCTTCCGATATCCAGTGCTCGCGGCTGGTTCCGGATATCGACACAGCCTCGACAATCGCAAACGCCAAGTCAGTGAACAGCCAGGCGAAACAGATTATGCACGGGAGGCAGCGGATCCAGTCCAACCGTCGCTCGTCGACTTCCGGCCCGCGGCGAGCTCGCCCGGTCCTGCGCTCCTTCACGGGTC
The DNA here is from genome assembly GCA_003136975.1 of Gemmatimonadota bacterium. Classification (GTDB taxonomy): domain Bacteria; phylum Gemmatimonadota; class Gemmatimonadetes; order Gemmatimonadales; family Gemmatimonadaceae; genus Fen-1247. The sequence continues at coordinate 3,754 of PLEG01000010.1, forward strand.
GCGGTCGATGTCCGCATGCCGCCCGCCGGCAAACATACGTCCCACTCAACTTCAGATGCATGGGAAAGCGGCACACGCCACAACGCGGAGCTACTGCGCGTTTGGTCATGCGGCCTTCGCTATGCCGCGCGCGATCAGGCTGGTGGCCAGCCAATCGACTAAGCTCGCGGTTTCTCCCGCTTCGTATACGCGAACGGCACATTCGAATACGTGAATCCGAAGGAACTCGACGCGCTTGAAACTCTGCCTTCTATTCGGCATACGGCAACCTCGTTTCCTGCTCGGCCCGGTTTTCAAACTTCACCATCGCGTGAAGAAATACCAAAGGCACTTCGCCAACGGGCCCGTTCCGCTGCTTTCCAATTATCAGGTCTGCCAGCCCGCGAAGGTCTTCACGGTCCCGGTGATAAACCTCCGACCTGTGGACGAACGCCACCACGTCAGCGTCCTGCTCAAGAGCGCCGGAACCTCGAAGGTCACTCAATTGGGGCTTTTTGTCGCCGGTCCGCTGCTCTGAAGCGCGGCTAAATTGTGACAACACCAGGAATGGACAGCCAACCTCTCCAGCCAGAAGCTTCAGCCCGCGGGAGAGCTTCGTAAGATCGGCGTTCTCGTTGTCGCCGCGCCCTGGTCGCGCCATGAGTTGAAGATAATCCACCACCACGAGCCCCGGCTTCCGGAGGTGAACCTGCTGGAACCGGCGAAGCTTTGCCCGAATGTCCATCAGTCCAACGTTCGATGCATCGTCGATAAATATTGGGGCTTCGGTAAGCTCCTGCCGCGCCCGCCGTATCCGGTTACGCTCCTCCTCGTTCAAATACCCTGCGCGGAGCCGCTGAGAGTCGATTCTGGCTGCGCTGCACAGCATCCTGAGAAGGAGAGACTCCCGCGACATTTCGAGAGAGAACAGAGCGACGGGAACCTGATGGCGCGTTGCGATGCTCCACGCCATATTCAACGCGATCGCTGACTTCCCCATAGAGGGCCTGGCCGCGAGAATCGTCATCTCGCCAGCACGCAGGCCGCCGGTCATTTCGTCGTAGCGGATAAAACCAGTCTGCAGGCCAGTCGCGCGGGTCGAAGGGCTCGCGAAGGCATTGAAGCCACCAGGGAAGGATCCCAGAAACTCTCCCGCGCCCATTAGCCCAGCGTCATCGCCAGACTGCCGGCTGTCGCCGATCCCCAATAAACTCTCTTCGGCGCCCGCCAAGATGTCATCAGGGGAATCTTCCGCCATCAGCGCCCGGTTCATGATCTGCTGTGCGGTCACGGCGATCCGGCGAAGGGCGCTCTTGTCGCGAACAATCTGAACGTAGGAACTGAGGCTGCTGACACGCGGGATGCCATCGTCAAGAGATACGAGGAATGAAAGCCCTCCAACTGACTCTAAAGTGTTCGTTCGCAACATCTCATTGGCGACTGTGACGCGATCGATTGTGATCCCGCGCTCCCCAAGAGCCAAGATGGCGTGATAGATACGGCGGTGTGGCTCGGCTGCGAGATCCTCTGGCTTCATTGAGCCGGCCACTTCGGATAGACGCTCTCCATCAAGCATGAGAGAGCCGATAATAAACGCCTCGGCCTGCAAAGCAGCGGGCATACCCTTTTCGAGGGCGAGATGCGAATTGGCGGCGGCAGAACTCATCCAATTACCTCCGCGAAGATTTCAGGTGATCGTTCCCGGAAACCTTCAATCAACGCATCCGCGGTGACGACGCGGCCCTGCATGCTGTCGAGCTTGTGGCGCAGCGCCTGGTGACTTCCGCCTGCGATGGCTTCGAACTCACTGACTTGGATCTGGGCGACTTCCAGCGCATCCTCGGCCGCCAGCGCCCGCTGCCGCCATTCATCCTCGCTGGCTTCGCGCTTCCGGAGCTCCATCTCCAGCCCGCGCTCGTCGCCATACTTCACCCGGATCAGGCAGCCGGGCTCGCGATCGGGCGTGGCCCCGAAGTGATCTGCGGCGGATCCTCGCGTTGTGAAGGTCTCGCCGCAGTGGTAGCAGCACCAGCCGGCAACTGGCATTGTGTGAGTCTCTGGCACTTTGCTCCAGTCGGTATTCATAGATTCATCCACCCAAGATTTTCGCTGCGCGGAAGATGTGGATTCAACCCGTCATCCGGACCACGATTCAGGCAACTGTTCGGATCTTCGATTTCTTGGCGCTTCGTCATCGATTCCAACTCCATTCCGCCCGTTCCAATGCCCATTCGCGCACTTCCGTTTCTATTTGCTCATCAGTGCTACCGTCCTC